>JAXLUT010000048.1:0-4138 GCA_046329385.1 Saprospiraceae bacterium | reverse complement strand
GGCAAAGCCATAGTTTTTTGATAACTCAGCAACCTTAATCTCTGGGTACCATTCTTTTACGAAATCAACCGATAGATCATCTGAATGATTGTCAATGACCAAGATGTCAAAAGCAATCTTGTCTGACGAGTATTCCATCATGGGCAAATAAGACTCCAAAAGTTCTACACCATTGTAATTGAGTATGGCGATGGTCACTTTTGCTGGCTTTTTTTCATCTTTTTTTAATGATTCGATGGCCAATAGTGCATTTTTTTCATCGGCTTTCAATTGAACTTTGAGTTGATCTAAGTTATCAAATTTCAAATCTGGTCTCAAAAATTTTAATATACTGATTTTGATGACTTTATCATAGATGTTCTGATTAAAATCAAAAATATTGATTTCGATGTTTATAGCATCTTGATTGGTCACAGTAGGTCTTTTGCCTATATACATCATGCCTTCAAAAGAGATATTTTCTACTTCTGCTTTGACAGCATACACGCCTTCATGAGGTATCAGCTTTTCTTTTTCATTGATAGAAAGATTGGCTGTAGGGTATCCCAATTTTGACCCTAATTTGTCTCCATGTACGACTTTTCCTGTGATGATGTATGGATAGTTCAAAAAGAGATTGGCATCGGCTACATTGCCTTCTTGCAGAGCTTTCCTGATTTTAGTACTTGATATTCCTATATCATCAATATCTTGTCTCGGTATTTCTATCACTTTGAAGTGACCATTTGCTTCATACTCTCTAAACAGTGAAATGTCTCCTGATCTATTCAACCCAAATTTGTGGTCATAACCAATGACAATAAATTTTGGAGCAAATGATGTGATGATAAATTTTTCAACATATTCCCTAGGTGACATCCTCGAAAATTCGAAAGAAAAGGGCACGACTACCACATTTTTTATACCAAAATCGGCGATAAGCGTCAATTTTTCATCCAAGGTGTTCAATACACTGATGTCACTATCTGACGCATCTACTATTCTGCGTGGATGCGGATAAAAAGTGATAACTATGCTATCGCCTTCTACTTCGTCAGCTATAGCTTTGACCCTGTCTAATATTTTTTGATGGCCTGTATGTACTCCGTCAAATGAACCGATAGTGATAACGGCATTTTTAAAGTCAGGAAGCTCTTTAATATTTCTGTATATGTTCATGGATACCTCTAAAGGTCATTTCTAATAGGGCGCAAAATTAAACAATTTACAGCAATTATGACATTCATTGAAATATATGGCTAAATCTTTTTTTAAGGTGCTGTTGATTTTATGAGAAGTAAACTTGTACCCTGTAGAAGAAAAAATCTCTATCCCTAGTCCCATAGCTATTGAGTAAAAATCTTTGAATTCTTCCATTTAAATTTTCACCTTTTGCACTTGTATGACCATGTTTAAAGTATCCTATAATTTGGTCATGATGTTTCTCAAAGAGCTTGATTACAAATTTGAATGTTGATAATTTACTCTGTTCAATCTTTACAAGCCATCTATCCAATAGTTTTTCTAACTGCAATTGTTGTTGGCCTATATTTTTATTGTCGTACCAACTTCTGATTTCTTCTGTCAGCTCTACGGCTTGTTTCAGTGTTGGGAATTTTTGGTATAATTTTTCTAAGTACTCCTTTTGCTCTTGCGATTGATTGGATTTGCGAATGTAAATCCAGTAGCGACATTTCTCTAAGAATTCTATATCTGTCCATCCATTGGGATTATCTTTATTTACTTCGCTACTTATGCGGATATCTCTTTTTATTTTTAGTCTCTCCCCATTGAGTGCGTCGATAACTTGCTTTATTACATGATATTTATCTATTGTATTTGTGGCATTTGGCATGTATTGTTTTATGATTTTTTTCATCATTGGACTCATATCACTACACACGTTTTCCACCTTATTGAGTGATTTAACATCAAATAATTGTATCGCTTGACCTATCAGCTCTGGCTTCATCGTGTCCAGGAGTAAAGCGATTTTACCTGTCTGCTCATTGCTTATTATAACGCTATATTTATGACCGATCATCTTCTCGTCTATGATCATCGATGAGCCCATGTTGTCTGGTTTAATGATATGTACTTTTAGTTCTTTTGTTACTTCTGCGCTGTCTTTATCGTATTCATACACCTTTTGACCAAGAAATTTCCCATTCTTTTGATCATCTTGATAATCGCTAATAATATTTTTGTACCAGTGATAAATAACTTTGGGCTTTTTAGCCATAATATAGGCAATCGTACTTAGGTTAACGGGATGACTTTCTATTTTCGCCTTTTAAAAAAGATGCCAGTTCTTTCGTTATTTTGGCACCATTGGGGTGTAATTCATAGGTATTACTAAAGTGTCCTACCATTTCATCTTTATTTGCCTTGCTGAGTTTCCACCGTCTGCGTTTTACTCTAAGGACTACCTCCTTTAACGAAAAACAATGACTTACAATACTAATAGAATCACAAAATCCATCCAAGACTACAAGCCCTTCTGCTTCCTTAAGTGCATCTGGAATGTTTTCCTTGTGTTCCTCTAATTCTACCTGCCATCTATCAGGATATTCTTTTACGTCAACTACTGAAAAATTATTTAAATAATCTTTTGGTACCATGATGGATGCAAGTTTTCCTAATACTTCATCACTACTGGGTTTGGTTATTTTTGATGCCATGACACAAAGTTACTTATTTTGACAGCACCTTAAAAAAAGATTTAGCCGATACTTGCCATTATGCACTTTAAATAATTTATTTTTTTACTAAATTCCTTTTAATAGGATAAGTCTAAGGTGAAAATTTTGTAAATCAAATAAAATAGAATATTATTACTAGTCAGTTAATATATGATAGTAATAATACTCTATTTGAAGACAGATTATTTAAACAAATCCATATTTGAATCAGCAATATCACAAACAGTATCACCATTTGTATATTCTATATCAGTCGTTGTTCGACCATCAGCATATGTCGAGGTTCCTACAATTTTCCAATCTGCACCACCTCTAATTGATGTGAGAAAATTTTTATCACACACCTTGAAATTCTCTAATTTTAACATATCAAAAAACATTTAAAAATCACCTTCTCTTTACAATCGCATTCCCACACTAAATGGTTCCGCCGGGTTCAAGTATGTCCCGTCTGCTTGTCACAACACCGCTGGCCTGCAGCTATGCAAAAGGGTACAGAAGTCCCTTTTTTGTATCGCTTGATCATAAATACAATGCAAACATAAGGGCAGTGAGTGCCAAAATTTGGCACTGGACAAATTATTTTTTATTTTTTTATAAATATTTTTTCTTACCTTTTCAGCAGCAAACCACGCTTATAAAATAATATTTTGTCCAGCTGTATTTATCCCATTAACTATCTAATATTGTATGGTTCATGCTTTAAGCCGTCCGTATAATAAAAGGATTTTTTGGTGGTGTCGCCTTTGCGACAATTTAAGGATTTTTTCTCACGAATATCACAAATTTCACAGATAGTATTGTATTGTGATATTTTTGGATCTTTCTCTCGATGCCCTAAACTTTAATAATCTGCGCAATCTGTGTCGTCAGCGAAATGATTTATATTGCTCGCGGAACTTGTGCTGCCACAGCAGTATTACACGGATTTCGCAGATGGTGTTCACCAGACCTTATAGGTTTTCAAAACCTATAAGGTCTATGCTAGGTCTGCGACCACCTTTTATTTTCATCAGATCATGATTTCCTACCGTGACCCGAAACTCATACGTCACAGTCTCGGTCAGTATATAAGAATCACTACTTTTACAAAATTCTATCGGGTAGCCTTCATCCTTCATGGCTTGTATCAGCCGCTGTACAGATCTCTTACTTATATTTAGCTTTGCAGCAAATCGATCCGCATCGCCTGTACTTTTTCTTTTCATCAGGCCGATCACCCTGGCCAAAAATGCTGCATCATTCATTAAATTCATATACGTTTTTTAGAAATATGTTATATTGTTGCGACTCTTATGTCACTACATAAGTGCAATAATTCTAACAGTATCCACTTATTGCTATTAATTGATGCTATTTGATGTTCATATGTTTTTCGGATGATGATGACTGAATCTACAAGTTAAATTATAAAAAATCTTCTAATTTAGCTTTTTGGGTTTAGGGAAAATTGCAAT
>JAXLUT010000047.1:0-4512 GCA_046329385.1 Saprospiraceae bacterium | reverse complement strand
ATATATAATTATTCCGAATATATTTTTTATCATCACTTTTTTAGCGGACTATTGTATATCATGAAAATTAATTTTATTGATGGCAGTGAGTACTACAAATTTATTAAAACTGAGTAAAAGAATATAGTCAGATACTACAATAATATAAGTAGCTCTAAGATAACGTGCACGATCTTAGAGCTATTTTTTTGTGATGTGTTAATAAAAAGCATTAATTTGAATCCCTTTCTTTTTCAAAACATACAAAAAGTGCGTATGATGACAGACAATTAAACAGAATCATTTTTTTAATTCATAAATCTTGCAAGATATTCATTTTTTGATGTATCTTTGCGCTCCGTTAGAAAAAGTTCTTTAAAATATGCGTGTTTCAGATCATTTTTCACTACCTTATACAGGACTGAAAGATGGAATCCATCACTATACATTTGAAGCAGGGTCAGATTTTTTTTCTGAGTTTGATCACTCGCCAGTGCAGGATGGCACATTCACTATTGATGTCACATTAGACAAAAGGACTGGATTGAGTGAATTATTTTTCTCTATCCAAGGATACAAATTGGCTACTTGCGACAGGTGCTTGGCCGATATCAAATTGCCAGTTACTGGTGAGTATAAGTTACTGGTAAAAGTTGCTAATGATAGTACTGATGATGACGAAATCATCTATATATCAGAAGATGAAGCCAAATTGTACTTAGGTCAAGTGATATATGAATACATCTGTTTGTCTATACCTATCACTCAACTTTATGATTGTCAAAATGACATTCCTAAGCCATGCAATGATGACGTAATCGATAGAATCAACCAAGCAGATACAGCTGAATCAAGCGAAAACAACAATAATATTTGGAATGTACTGAAAGATTTCAGTCAAGACAATTTATAATTTTAAATAAAGATTGATCAAACAATAAATTTTTTGAAAAATGGCACATCCGAAGAGTAGGGTCTCAAAAGCAAGAAAAAACAAAAGAAGAACCCACCATAAAGCAGCTATGCCTCAGTTGGCAATCTGCAAAACCACTGGCGAACCACATATCATGCACAGAGCTTACTGGCATGAGGGCAGTATGTATTACAAAGGTCAAGTAGTCATTCAGGCCAAAGAAGCCGATATCGTAGAAGACTAAGCTTTGAATTGGTCAGTAATTAAAAATATAATGCTCCCTATCTGCCTTGATAGTGGAGCTTTAGTTGTTTAATAATTTATCTTTCAGTATCATGAAAACCATCATTTATTCTCCCTTAGCTCCATCTCCCGTTGGCCCATATAGTCAAGCAATCATGGCAGGCAACACGCTGTATGTTTCTGGTCAAATAGCCATCCATCAAGCTGAATCAAAATTGATACTTGACACGATAGAAGACGAGACCCATCAAGTGATGAAAAATCTAAGTTATATACTTGGTGCTGCAGGTATGGATTTTTCCAATGTTGTAAAATGCTCTGTATTTGTCAATGATATGGAAATGTACAGCAGAATCAATGCAGTTTATGCCACATACTTTGATGAGGCTACGGCTCCAGCAAGAGAATTGGTGCAAGTCTCCAATCTACCAAAGTATGTCAATGTAGAGATCAGTTGCATCGCAGTCAAAGGCGAATGACGTAACAAAGTTTGCTCAGGTACTACACAGCATCGCTTCATCTTGACAATAAAATTGGTCGCTTCGGTCTGATGACCACTATCCCCGATTGGTTTGGGTTTGATGTTAGATATTCGTAAAGAGACACCTTTGAAATGCTTACTTTACCCAATTTTTGGGAAGCATGGAGTAAATGTAATTTTTTACCTTGTTTATATGCTAACCCTACATGGACAATGTCCAAACCATCGATAGTAGTAGTGATAGCTATGATATCGCCATTCAAAATTTCCATTTCGCAATGCGGTAGATCAACTTTGGGTATATAATATCTTGTAAGACTATTGCAATGATTTTCGGCGCTTTCTATCTCAGATTCGATCTTAGTGCCTTTAAGTCTTGGATATTTTCCCTTGTTTTTGGACATAAAGTTGATGTGTTTTGTATATGCAATCCCGCCTATCTCGTGTGTGATGTCATGACACCAACCCAAGTGTTGCTGCTGATCTATCCATTCTGTAAAATAATGTAATCTAGATCCATATCCATCTATGACGCCATTTCTGTATCTGATCTGGGTCAAAAATTGCTCAAAAGTTGATGGAGATTTTTTGTCTTTCAATTGATACATCGACAGTGCAGCAACATATTCTACTAAGGTCACGCAGTCAAAACCATCATTACGACATACCAAAATCTCTTCATTACTAGCATCAAGAGTAGCAGATTTATAAGGCACATTCACAAAACTCATTGCATTTTCAACCATACATCTCGATAAATCATTTTGAGCCATCAATACAATTGATTCATTAAAAGCAAACAATATATTAAAAAATATTATACTAAATAATACTCTCATTTAAAACATTTTAAATTGTCACTCATTGAAAAAAATGGTAAAAATGACCAAAAGCCTGATACAATTATAAATCAAACACAACACAAAATTAGCAAAATAGGTTGCCACAAGTACTGTTCGCTACCTAAACTTGTATATCTTTGCATCAGATATAGGTGCAGACAATATATGTTTGCTTAAAAGGGAATCTAGTGCAAGTCTAGAACTATCCCCGTAGCTGTAAGTTTCATTTTTACTTTTTCGTATTGACGCCACTTTCGATATCGATGGGAAGGCTTCGAAAAAAGGAAACAAGTCAGAAGACCTGCCATATCTATGTAGTTGTATTGACTTTCGGGCGAAAGGTCGAGGCAAAAGGTATCATCTCTTTGATTTTACCTAACTCCTCTCTTTTGGCTGGATAGATTTTGATTTTTTGTATGGCCAAATTAAGATATAAAATTTACATCTTTGTATTCATCTCGGTGCTGAATAACACCAGAGCTTGGACGCAATTGACCATAGATTCAATAACTATTACAGACAAGCCCTACTCGCAAAAAATATTGAAGCCAGACAATAGCACAGACAAAAATCCAAAAAATACCATTACTGATTTTCTTCAATCAGTGCAAAGTGGACAATTACATCTGAGTACACCTGGAGGACTTACTTCCTTCTTGCATCGAGGTATGGGACATAGGCACTTGTCTGTACAATGGCAAGGCGTCAATATTCAAAACATCATCAATGGCAGCTACGATTTGAGTTTAGTGCCTATATTTCTCATGGGTGGCACATCATTTTATACTTTTGGTAATCCATCCATTCAAGGCAATAATGGGTTCGCAGGTGTGTTGAGCTTGCAGTCGTCCAAATATGATGCTGATAGATTGAAAATGTACATTTCAGCGTCATCTTTACAAAATTTTGGTTCTGGTGCATTGTACAGATTTCACAACAAAAAAGTACACCTTGAAATGGGATTTGACTATGGTTTTGACAAAAATATCTTTGGTTACACTTACAATAATACAAAAAGAAAACGCTCTCCATCTGATTTCCAACATATAAATATTACATCAAATACTACTATTTTGATATCTAATAATCAATCAATTAGATGCAATGTTTGGCTACAGAATGCACATAGAAAAATACCGGTAAGTAGTAGTGCAGCTTTTACAGACCAAAGACAAGCTGACCAAAATGCAAGAGCCCAAGTGTCATACCTGGCTTACCATAACCAACACAAAATTCAGTCAACATTGACTTTCATGAACGAAAACCTCGACTTTAAGACTCCTTCTATAGATTCGAGATCACGCATCAATACTTGGCTCGCCAATCTACAATATACGCATCTCACCAAAAACGAATGGTATGGCAATATACAATGGAGGAGAGATGTAGCTACACCCAATTTTTATCAGAGTCCAAAGACCAGAACAAGCGTGCAAGCAGCAGTAAGTAAACAAATCAACTGGACAGATAAGGCATTAACCCAAGTCTCGATGAGACAGGATATGGTCGATGGACAATTTATGCCACTTTCGTGGAATGCGCACACAAAAATAAAGGAAACTGCTTTGACCATCAATGGCAACTACAACTTGCCTGGCTTGAATGATCTATACTGGCCAGCAGGTGGAAATCCTAAGCTAAAATCTGAAATTTCACACCAGATGGAATTAAAATCGACTGCTAAAATAAAACATTTTAAGCTTCAAGCTGCTATCTACGCACAAATGGTATCGGACTGGATTCAATGGCTGCCAGGTGCTGATGGACTATTTGCACCTATCAATCAGAAAAAAGTATTAGGAACAGGCATCGACCTTCACTTAGAGAAAACCTACCTTTGGTCAGTGTGGAAAATGAAGACATCAGTATATTATACCTATAATAATACCCATGCTATTGATCACTATTCCGATCCAGCATTGGTAGGTAAACAGCTCATATATGTACCTCAACACAAGGGAGGAATGAGTGCCGAGGCATTTTTCAAATCTCACCAGTGCGCTTTCCATTATCAATATATTGGAAAAAGATATGATCTACCCGACCAATCAAGG
>JAXLUT010000046.1:0-7364 GCA_046329385.1 Saprospiraceae bacterium | reverse complement strand
TATGATACCTATACCACAGGATTAAAAAATATGCTAACAGGCGGCATACATGGATCTAGTGTTGAAAAAATAGACTCCATCGCCGCTTTGAAGAGTGTTCCTGAAAATGTCAATCAAGCAGACCTCAAAGAAACACACAGAGCAAAAGAATTAAATTTTTTAAAATTTGCTACTCCAGTTTTAGGGAAAATTTCTGCAGGATTTCAACCAGATATTCAACATTTTGGTGTGGATATATTGGCTTCAAAAGATACGCCCATCAAATCTATCATGGATGGTGTAGTTATCAGTGCTGACCAGTCAGTCAATACGGGCAACTGCGTGTACATTCAGCACAATAAAAATCTTGTTTCTGTTTATAAACACAATTCTGTACTTTTGGTAAAAACAGGAGATATTATAAAAACAGGACAAGCAGTAGCCATCATAGGCAATACTGGAGAGCAGTCATCTGGCCCACACCTTCATTTTGAAATGTGGTATGATGGCAAATATGTCAACCCTCAAAATTATATTACATTTCAATAAATAACACTTAATAATGAGTCACAGTTTAAAGACCATAAAAAACGAAAAAGGGGAAAATATCAGTCCAATTTTGCCTTCACATGTCAAAAACTACTTGATAGACATAGATGGAACTATCTGTGATGATGTACCTAATGAAGAACCAGAAAGAATGGGTACTTGTGAACCATATCCTGATGCCCTCGAGATTTGCAACAAATGGTATGATGAAGGTCATATCATAACTTTCTTTACATCAAGGACAGAAGAACACAGAGCAATCACAGAATACTGGCTCAATAAACATGGGTTTAAGTTTCACGGATTGTTGGTTGGTAAACCACGTGGTGGCAACTATCACTGGATAGATAACCACATGGTCAAAGCCACCAGATTTAAAGGTAAATTTACAGACTTGATAAAAGTGCATGCTGAAATAGAAGTATTTGAATCTTAGTCGTTTACAAATCTACATTTAAAGAATTTATGTTTTCAACCCATAGTAAAATCTTCGTAACAGGAGCGACTGGTTTTGTGGGTAGCTATATAGTTGAAAAATTGTTAAGTGCTGGTTATGACAATATATTTTGTCTTACAAGAAACGCCAAAAACAAAGGACTTGCTACCGACTTTGCAGATAAAGTGTTTTGGCTTGAAGGAGATATACTTAATATGCCCCTTTTGACCGAGCAAATAGCCGATATGGAAATAGTAATCCATGCAGCAGCTATCGTCACTTTTCGTACCAAAGAAAAGAAAAAAATATTAGAAACTGCTATGGATGGTACGGCCAATCTGGTAAATGCATCAATTGACAGGCTTGTTAAAAAATTTGTTCACATCAGTTCAACTGCAGCTATAGGTAGAAGGAAAAAAGAAGAAAATATTGATGAGAAAATGATATTTTCACACAGTGAATTTGACACAACTTATGGATTATCTAAGTTTTTGGCAGAACAAGAAGTTTGGAGAGGCCATGCAGAAGGATTGAACACGATCATTTTGAACCCATCAATGGTCATTGGAGCTGGAAACTGGGAATATTCTTCTCCACAGATTTTTAAAAAAATATATGAAGGCATGAAGTACTACCCCGAAGGAACAAATGGTTGGGTAGATGTCAGAGATGTAGCAAAAGCTACAATTTTAGCTCTGAAATCCGAAACTGTTGGAAAAAGGTATATCATCAGCTCAGAAAACGTAAGCTACAAGTATGTTTTTGAGACTATAGCACAATCTTTAAAAGTAAAAGGTCCAACAAAAAAGTTAAATATGTTTTTGGCTGGAATATTGTGGAGATGGGAGGCTTTTAAATCATTCTTATTTAGAATTGAGCCAGTTGTGACAAAAGAAACTATCAAAAGCACATCTGTATCATCAATTTATGACAACACGGCTTCAATCAAGGATTTAGAAATGGATTATATTTCCATTGTGAAATCCATTGAAGATACCGCTCATTCCTTCTTAAGAACTTGGCCTACTGGTGTTAAATGGTCAAAATTTCATGAATAAAAAAATGAAAATAAACGAGTTGTAATTATATTTACTGCATGAAGAGACACATACCCAACCATCATGACAAAATAGTCAAAGAATCTTTCTCCAGACCAGAGATTGCTAGAGCATATTTTAATGAATTTTTGCCTAATGAGCTAAAAAATGTCATCGATATCCAATATTTGACTTACATCGATGGCAGTTACATTCAAGATGAGTTTTCAGAGTTTTTCTCAGACCTACTCTTCCAATTCAATGTCAAAAACAGCGACAAAAACCTGATCGTTTCCTTATTATTTGAGCATAAATCCTATCCAGATAACATGGTCTTGGTTCAGGTTGGACATTATATCTTCAGCCAATGGATCAAGGAAATCAAAGGAAAACAAAAGTTGGCACCCATCATACCATTCATTTACTATCAAGGCAGTAAAAAATGGGAAGTACCCAGTTTGAACGAAATATTCAAGGCATATCCCGATGAAATTCAGAGATATATTCCTAGCTATGAATACTTGTTTTTTGCCATCCGATCACTCACAAAGCCCCAATTGGATAGTATCACCGATATCATGCTCCAATTCACCTTGATAGGACATGACTGCAATCAAGACTTGTTTGAATTTTTAAAGAAGATAGAAAATATCTTGGCTTTGCGGCACTTTGATTGCGAAGATTAGAACTATTTTTCTCTATTCATTGTTTACAAACTCACTGTAAGCGACATACCCAAAGAAGAAGTAAAATCAGTCATCGCTGCACTACCTAAACCATACAACGACCACATCATGAGTACATAGTAACCATCCGACCAACTGCATATTGTAAAACAGGCCAGTATCAAGCTATCTTTGCCGAAAATATTTAGTTATGCCATACAGCAAAGAACAAAAAGAGCAATGGATAATAGAATGGGAACAAAGCCGCCAAAGTCCAGAACGATTCTGTCAAGGAAAGCCCTTCCATAAAAGCACATTTTATAATTGGCGCAAAAAAGTAATTGACGCTAAGGGAGAAATTAAAAAGAGACCTCAGTTTATCCCATTAGAAGTATTGGCTACTCATATACCGCAAGTGAGCATTCATTACCCAAATGGAATCAGAGTAGATATACACATGGAGATGAGCGTTGACCAGATTAGAGCATTGGTAGGATGTTAGGCTTTGGAGTACATCAGCGGTATTACATATACAAGGGAGCAGTAGATATGCGCAAAGGCTATGACGGACTAAGTGGCCTTGTACGCAATGATCTCGGAGCCGATCCGATGAGTGGCGATGTGTATATATTTTTCAACACAAGTCGTCGGACAGTCAAAATGCTGGTATGGGATCGAGACGGCTTTGTGTTGTACAGTAAACGATTAGAGCGGGGCTGCTACGAACAGCTCAGTGGAGTCATAGAAGGCAAAAGCTATTGTATCCACTATCAACATCTCATCATGTTACTAAGCGGAATATCACTGATAGGACTACACCAACGACCACGATATGAGATGCAGAAAACGGGTTAATTTTTTTTAAAAAAAGTGAGTAAAATATTGTGATATAATCGTATAAATATATTACTTTTATGCTATGGATTACGAGGCCATTATAGCACAAAAAGATACTCAAATCAATCAGCAGGCAGCCAGAATTGATGAGTTGATTCATCAAATTAGCCAACTACAAAAACTCATTTATGGGCGCAAATCAGAACGATTTATACCCCAAGGGGATGGTGGACAACTAAGTATCTTTGGCGATCAACAAAGTGAGCCATCTGATGTAGAAGAGCAAAAAGAAACCATCACCTATGACCGATCAAAGAAGAAAAGTGACCACAAAGGTCGACAACTCTTGAGTGGGTGTGAACATCTAAGTGTAGAAGAGAAAATTATTGATACAGACCACGATGAGTCAGACATACACATAGGAGATGAAGTATCCGAAAAGCTAGCCTATAAACCAGGTAAACTATATCGCATCAGATATATACGCCGCAAGTATAAAAAAGCAAACCAAGATACCATTATCACCGCTCCGCCAGTAGAAGAACCCATTGCTAGATGTGAAGCAGATGTAAGCCTTCTAGCCAATGTTGTAGTATCCAAGTATGTAGATCATATACCTGAATATCGACAACAACAAATATACAAACGAGAAGGCGTTGTCATAGCACCATCCACAATGAACGGTTGGGTACACCAACTTAGCCCTTATATGAAGCTAATGAGTGAGTATATCAAACAGAAAATCCTCCAATCAGGCTATATCCAACAAGATGAGAGTACGATCAAAGTGATGGATGGCAAAAAACAAGGCACACACACAGGATACATGTGGGTCATGGGCGCACCAGGACTCCAATACGTATGTTTTGAATACCACAAAGGCAGAGGAAGAGAAGGCCCCATAGACAACTTAAAAGATTATAAAGGCCATTTGCAGACAGACGCATACCAAGTGTATGAAATGATAGATAAACTCTATGGTGATGTGGAGCATTTCAATTGCTGGGCACATGGACGCCGTAAGTTTGTAGAAGCTATGGCCAATGATAAGCCAAGAAGCGAGTACGCCTTAGGTCAGATACAGAAACTCTACGCCATCGAGCAAAAATGTAGAGACAATGGATGTACATATGATGAGCGCAAGGAAGAAAGGCAAGCAGCCAACCCCATATTAGAACAACTCAAAGATTGGTTAGATGCAGAAGCCATCAAAGTGACTCCGAGGTCTCCCATAGGTAAAGCCATCAGCTACCTGACCACCCGATGGCAAAAGTTTACCAAATATACAGGTCATGGTATAGTAGAAATAGATAACAACATCATCGAAAACGCCATAAGGCCTTTAGCCTTAGGAAGGAAAAATTACCTGTTTGCAGGTAATCATGATGCAGCAACTACCATTGCATACTATTATACTATCTTTGGAACGTGTAAGGCACTTGGCGTCAATCCATATGACTATATGGTCTGGTTTCTCAATAAAGTACCTACCATAAGCACATCTGAAATACACCATCTCGCCCCAGACCAATTTAAAAAATCAATCCTATCTTTGACGTAGTTCATCGAATGCTTACAGTACATACGAAGCCATCAAACAAGAAGGAATAGAAAAAGGTGAGCAAATTGGCATCCAAAAAGGTGAGCAAATTGGCATCCAAAAGAAAGAAGTTGAAGTGGTCTTAAACTCATTCAATAATGGTATTGAAATATCATTAATAGCCAATATCACTAACTTGTCAGAAAATGAAGTAACGGAGATTTTGAAGAAGCATGGAATGCTGTAAGGTGAAATTTGAATTATCTTGTAATAATAGACTACATCATGAGAAAATACGAGGCATCAGGACTAGAACGTTTTATCAAAACTCCTATTTATGCAAATTACTTGGTAAACTACCTATATGCCCAATAACATATTAAAATGCCAGTAAAAAATTGGATTCATGACCTTCTTTAAATTTTTTAAATAAACTCCCTACCCTTCTTCTCCACTAAATACAGCCTTCAGATATGATCTGTTCATGAAGGCGATAATACAACAATTAATTACAACTTAAATATCTTTCTTATCGCGTAACTATTTTTAGTATGAATTTTCATTATGTATAAACCTGAAATCAAATTATAACTTTCAGTATTTATTGAGTGTTCTAATTTATTAATATTTAATTCTTTGATAATAGATTTTCCACTACTTACTTCAAAAATTTCTACAGAATTTATAATGGATGATGATCTCAAATTAATAGTATTTATTAAAGGATTAGGAAAGACTTCTAATTTGATATTAGAATCAAAATCCCTTGATCCTGAACTTTTATCATTTAATATATAAATATCAGTAGGACTCAAATTTGCCAACAAAGTTTTAAAGTTGCTTCCATCGATATCAGATTTATAGATGTTATTGTTATCAGTAAAATAAAGTTTAGAGTCAATTTCATCAAAACAAATTGCACTTAATCCGTTAAATGTACTAGAAGTTTGTAAAACTTTTGTAATGTTAGAACCATTTAGTTCTGCAGAGTAAATGCTATTATCATTTTGATTGGTCCAAAACATTTTATTATTTTTATGAGATATATCGAAACCAAAAGAAAAAGTGTTATTTAAGTTAATGACTTCTTCAATATTACTTCCGTCCAAGTTAGCTTTCAATAATTTTTTTGATTCAAAATCAGTCCAATAAAGTTTTTTGGAGAGTAGATCTATTTTCAATTCTCGAGGGTCAATCTTATCATTGATAAAAACTTTATCATTGGAACCATCCAAATCCATTACACCTATAGATTTTGTCTCTGAATCTGTCCAATAAATTTTATTAACATTTATGTCAAGAGCTATTCCAAATGGATATTTTACTTTTGGATAGTTTATTAGTTGTTTAACTTCTGTACCATCAAGATTTGATTTCATAATCGCTTGAGAACGACTATTTGGAAAACTCGTATGTGAATTTATCCAATAAATCTTCCTATTTAATGAGTCAATTTCAAATCTTGTAGGTAAATAGATAACTGAACTCGCTAGTACCTTACTTGAAGAACCACCATTTGACAAACTAGATGTAAACAAAAAATTACCATAATTATGATCTAAAAAATATAATTTATCATCCTTTTTATTGATTATAATTCGAAATGGATTTTCGCGGTCTGTTACAAACGTAATAGGATTATTTAAGTTATTTAAATTTGATTTATAAATACATTTTAAAATACCAAATCCCCAATATAGTATTTCTTTTTCTGCATCCAAAGCAAACCCGTCAGTCTTATCTTTTGTCAATCGTTTAATATTTTTTCCATCAAGTCCAGCCTTATAAATCCCTTTCAAATTTGGATCAAACGAATTATAAAAGATTTCATTTGTTTTGGTATTGATATCTAAATCACTTACTTGAATCGCTCCAGTGATAAGGACTTTCTTAGAACCATTATTTAGTGCCATATATTCAATAGAATGCTCCTCTTGATTACCCCAATATGCAATACCTTTATATATTATCAAATCACTTGGTTGTTTTAAATCACTTATAAAAGTTTTTAAAAATATTCCTGACTTAGAAAAAATTTGAATTTTATTATCAACAACTAAATAAAACTGAGATATGCTATCTATAAAAATTCCTTTAGGATTTACAAGATTCTTAATAAACTCAATTTGATTACTCCCATCTAAATTACACTGAATTACTGCACTTTTTGCTTTATCTGTCCAGTAAATTTTACCATTTTCATTGTCTAAAAAGTGATATTGTGGTAGATTTTGAGTTATAATTGTCTTAGTATCAGATCCGTCAATATTTGATACATTGATTTGAGCTGGATTTTTATTTGCCCAATACATTTTTTGTTG
>JAXLUT010000045.1:0-7567 GCA_046329385.1 Saprospiraceae bacterium | reverse complement strand
AAAGGCTTTATTGATGAAATATCATTATACAAGAGAGCACTATCCGATCAAGAAATCGTCAGCAATTTTTTATATCCAGATAGAATCATCACTGAGAATACAACTATTTTTAAGGGCGATACCATTCAGCTCTTGACAGGTGAAAGTTGTACCCAAAACATAGCTTGGACACCAGCTTCGACTTTGGATAATCCCCATTCTGCAATACCTAAAGCAGCACCAGATGTAACTACTACCTATCAAGTGGCTTTTGATAATGGTACTTGCATCAGTCAGGATTCAGTCACAATTTATGTGGCTGAAAAAGAAAAATTGGATTGTACCAACCTTCTACTGCCAAAGGCTTTTACTCCTAATAATGATGGACTCAATGATAGATATGGCATAAGCAATACTTTTTTGGTTGAAAAATTGGACTACTTTGAGATTTATAATCGTTGGGGAGCAAAACTGTGGGAAACATCCGAAAAAAATGAAATGTGGGATGGTACTTCAGATTTTACGCTGCAAACTGGAGGCATGTACTTGTATAAAATCAAATATACTTGCAATGGTACAGAATACACCAATATAGACAACTTTATGATGTTGAGATGAAAAGTAACGTGGCCACCTAGCTCACAGATAGGTTGAACTTTTCAAAATAGTCAGATACAAAACACTTAGCAGCTTAAAAATTACACTCTGAATTGGTTTTTGGATTTGGTTTTTTAAATTTTCTAAAAGAAAATTTGTACAAATGGTCTTGTATAAGACATTTTACTTCAAAATAGTGAACAATTCAATTTAAACACCTTATATTTGGCCATTCTTTCATTTATTAATCAATTTAAACCTTGTATTGCATGAGACAATTTTTACTTTTTATTACAATTTTATTTTGCGCAATCACAGTCAATGCTCAGATCACTTCAGGTGATAAATTGGCTGGAAATATCGTAACCAAAGATATCAATGGCAAAGATGTGGATATTTTTGCTGACTTAGCTGCTGGCAAGACAGTAGTGCTTGATGTGTTTGCTACTTGGTGTGGACCATGCTGGAGTTTTCACCAATCAGGTACATTAAAAGCAATCAATACAAATTTCGGTCCGAATGGCACTGACCAAGTGAGAGTTTACGCCATTGAAGGTGATTCAAGGACTGCTTTGGATTTAATTTATGCAGAAGCTGCTGGATCGTCAGCTGCAACCACATCTCAAGGAGACTGGACTGAAGGCGTAGAATACAGCATCATCAATGATCACACTTTTAATGACTTACTCAATATTGGTTATTTTCCTACACTTTATGTTATCAGACCAGATAAAACAGTATTAGAAATGGGTGATTATAGAAGTAGTGCTACTATTTGGGTAAAAGCAATGTTGCCAACTGCAGAAAAAGATGTAGTATTTACATCTTCAATTACAGAGAAGTCATTTTGTTCCACAACTGCTTTTGCTTCAAAACCAACAATTTTAAATTTAGGAACAACAGCGATTTCTTCAGTTGATTCAGATTTGTCAATCAATGGAGTCAGTACTCCATATAGCGCAAATACAACCATTGGAGTTTTTGAATCAGCTGATTTGAGTTTTGGTACCAAAACATTCAACCAAACTACTGAGGTTAAAGTTGATATTGTCAATTTGGATGGTGTTGCTGATCAAGAAGATGATCTAAGTTCAATTTCTGGTACATTCTACAAACCTTTAATTGAAGGTAAAAAAATGACGGTTAAATTTACAACTGATTTTTATCCTGGTGAAGTAAGTTGGGTACTTAAAGATAATACCAATAAGACTTTGGCAACTGGTAAGTATGAAGCAGGTGAAGAAGACCAATTTGGTGGAGGAGGAGCTGATGCTAATGTTGAGCATATTCATGATGTTAACATCACAAATACTAGTATTAATTGTTTGACCATCACATTAACTGATGCTTATGGTGATGGTATGACTGCTTTTGGTAGTTCTCATCCAATACCAGGTGTTGAGTTTTATAATGAAAAGGGAGAATTAGTCAAGCCTAAGTTGGAATCAGAATTTAATTTTACAAGTGCAGCAGCCAATACGCCTTCGACAACTAAGTCTTTCGCATCATACAGCCTTGGTTCATCTCTTGAAGATGAAAGTTTTGTAGAAAGCCTTGACGTTTATCCAAATCCTGTAACAGATATTCTTAATGTTAACATGAAGATCAAAGATGGTATCGATTATCAAGTGTTTGTTTCTGACATCATGGGCAAACCTGTGACAACCATCAGCCAAAATACAAACTTTATCAATGTAGCAACATTGTCAGCAGGTATGTACTTCATCAATGTGAAGACTGATAACGGCTTGTTTACACATAAGTTTACAAAATTATAAGATTCGCAATTAGCTCCAGCTAACGTTTTTAAGAATATAAAGCCTTCTACCCAAAAGTGGAAGGCTTTTTTGTTATATAATGGTTTGGACTGTGTTAATCCAATCCTAAATATGTCCTTGCTACAAAGGAAAATAACTAACTTTGTGGTTTCAATAATGACCACATTATTTATGAGTAGGAATATTATGATTGCTTTAGGGCTGATTGCAGCCGGCATCGCTGTCTTTATCAACGCATCAAAAGATGTAAGTACGTATGCAAATTTTGATCAAGCAAATGCTGGTGATAGAGTGAAAATAGTAGGGCAGCTATCAAAAGATAAGCCAATGGTATATGATGCACAAAATAATCCAAATGAGTTTACCTTTTTTATGAAAGACAATGATGGTGTTGAAAAAAAAGTACTTTTACTTAAGCCAAAACCACAAGATTTTGAGATGTCAGAGCAAATCGTAGTCACTGGTCAAATGAAAGATGACGTATTTAATGCCAACGAAATATTGATGAAATGTCCCTCAAAATATAAAGATGAAGAGATTGCTGTCAAAGGTCAAGAAGTAGGAAAATAGGCATCTTTTGCCAAGAATTTCTAAATTGAGTTTATGGGTAATAATATGGCAGTGAGTTATATAGGAGAGCACCTTTGGGTTGGTCAAATTGGACATTTTTTCATTATCTTAGCATTTGTAGCAGCCCTGCTTTCTACTTTTTCATATTTTAGGGCAAGCCTCAGTTCATACAGTGAATGACCAAAGTTCTTGGTTATTGCTTGGTAAAGGACTTTATTTGCACGGTATTTCAGTAGCTATTTTTATGTTGGTCATTTTTTTTGCAATGTACCATCATTATTATGAGTACTCTTATGTATTTGATCATGTATCGCCAGATTTGCCATTAAAATATATTTTGTCAGCTTTTTGGGAAGGCCAAGAAGGTAGTTTTATGCTTTGGATGTTTTGGCATATCGTGCTTGGTTTTATATTAATTTATAACGCAGATCAATGGCAAGCTCCAGTTATGATGGTCATTGCTCTAGCAGAAGCTATTTTGATGACGATGATCTTAGGTATTCAAATACCATTTGGCGAAGATGCCATCAGGATAGGATCCAACCCAACTACCTTGCTGAGACAGATCAATGACGCACCGATATTTGCCAATGCTGACTATCTCTCTTTGATCAAAGGTCGTGGCATGAATCCACTGTTGCAAAATTATTGGATGACAATACATCCACCAACATTGTTTTTGGGTTTTGCATCCACCATTGTTCCATTTGCTTATGCTTTTGCTGGATTATGGACAAACCAACATAAAGAATGGCTAAAACCTACATTGACTTGGTCGCTTTTTTCGGCTGGCATCTTAGGTACGGGTATTTTGATGGGTAGTTTATGGGCGTATGTTGCCTTGTCTTTTGGTGGATATTGGGCTTGGGATCCTGTGGAGAATGCATCTTTAGTTCCTTGGATAACTTTAGTAGCGGGCATCCATGTGCATCTGGTGGCTCGTAATACTGGATATGCCACTCGTTCTGTTTACTTTTTTTACTTGATATCATTTGTGCTTGTTTTATATTCTACATTTTTGACTCGAAGTGGCATTTTGGGCGATACTTCGGCACATTCATTTACAGAAATGGGACTCGAATGGCAATTAGTGTTCTTGGTCCTGACATTTTTATTTGGTGGCCAAGGACTTTTACTGTTCAGACTGAAAGACATCAAATCCCCTAAACAAGAAGAAGCCTTGCCATCGCGTGAGTTTTGGATGTTTATAGGAGCTTTGGTCTTACTTTTTAGTAGTATTTTGATATCATCATCTACTTCATTACCTGTATTCAATAAGATAATGACATATTTTGATCCTGGATATGAAGGCAGAGTGATCAAGGATGTCATTGGCCATTATAACAAGTATCAGCTTTGGATAGCGGTTTTTGTGGCTGTATTATCAGGATTCACCATATTTGTGAGATATGGAAGCGCTGGCTGGGATATGCAAAAAACTAAGTTTTTTAGGACAATCTTGACTTCCATCGCATTGGCAGCTATTTCTACTTATTTATTTACTTTGTGGTTGGACTACCAAAGTTGGCAATATGCCATGATGGGCTTTGCAGGGGTTTTTTGGTATTTTTACTCAAATTGACTACATAGTAAGAGTTACAAAAGGTAATTTTCGCCTCTGCATGGTCTGCT
Organism: Saprospiraceae bacterium; assembly: GCA_046329385.1. Lineage (GTDB taxonomy): Bacteria > Bacteroidota > Bacteroidia > Chitinophagales > Saprospiraceae > OLB9. Next base: position 3,011 of record JAXLUT010000045.1, on the reverse strand, counting down.
TTTTTAGTCACTTTGGGTTTGCAACCATGATGATAGGTGGATTGATAGGCAAGCGGATTGAATCAAAGCTATATCGAATAATCCATTCGTTTTCAAAAACATGTTTTCAGATGAAGATGTAAAAAAGTATGTCCAACTCTTCAAAAATGAACCAATGTATTCTCAAGGATATATCATCACATATTTGGCTGATACACTGATAGATAGAGAGAGAAAATATACTTTGAATTTCAAAAAATTGGACGAAAATCAAAAGGTTATTGAAGAATTGGATTTATATCCCAATGCGGTATATTCAAATGATTTTACTAAAGTAGCTGCATTCAATCCAGATACTAAACACTACCTGAATAAAGATATTTTTGCTTGTATTGTTAGTTTGCCGCCAGCTTTGAGCAATGCAGAAGAAGCACAAAAAATAGAAGATTCAATAAATTTTAAAAACTATTCATTACCACTCAACGATACCCTCCATTTGGGTAGATATGATATACAATGCGAGAAAATATCTTATCAGCCCACCAAGCAAGAATACTTGAAACATCAGCATGATGCAGGTTTTTCGGCCCATCTTATCATCAAAGATAATGAGGCAGATACGATTTATAAGACTGAAATTGCTGTAGGAATGGAAGGGGCATTGATGTATAATTATCCTGCCATCATCGAGGCTGCAGGCTTGAAACTCAAACTTTCAGATAGTACAAGTGTAAATTTATTTGCTGATGACAGTAAATTAGCTTATCAAGAATTCACCATCAAAAATGAGGGCTTTATCCAGTTTGATGATTTTAAAATTCATCTAAAAGGATTTGACAGATCACCTATCCACCCAAATTATACAGCAGAAGAAAATGATATTGCCCTTGGAGCAAAGCTTGAGATAGTAGGTAAGGAAAGTAAAGAAGAGGCAAATTCCATTTACATCATCAGAGATAATACACCCATGAGTATCAAGTCATATTCTCCTATTTCAGGTTTGCATATTAGATTTAGCAACATTGACCCCAAAACAGAAGAGTTTAGTTTCAAGATAGCTAAAGACAAAAGAAGCATTAATCATATCGATCTTAGTGTAGCTCAAGATGTGCCACGCACTGATTATGTAATATTGCAAGCTACGGTATTTCCAGGAATCAATTTATTTTGGGCAGGGTGTATTATAATGATGCTTGGGTTGTTTCTGGTAGCATGGGATAGATATTCAAAACAAAGATCATGATAAAGACGGTTTCCATCATTGGCACTGGAATTGTATCATGGCATTTGTCTCATCGTCTTGTCTTGGCAGGTTTCAGAATAGATCAGATTTATGGTAGAAATCTAAACGATAAGAAGTATTTTGATGACTTACATCATTCAGAATATATAACTGAACTAAAACGGCTGAGAGATAATGCCCCACTTTATATTTTGTGTGTTAATGATGATGCTGTAGAAGAAATTTTGAAAAATTTGCCCTTTGAACTAGATCATAGTCAGATTTTAGTACATACTTCAGGAACACTTTCTATTGATATTTTTAAGAAACATGCAAATAGATACGGTTGTATTTGGCCTGTACAAACTCTTATCAGAGGTCAACAAATACTTACACATCAGTTGCCTATGGTTGTCACAGCGTCTGATGACCAAACAGCGCAGCAACTATTGAGTATTGCGGAATTGATTTCAGGCAGAGTAAGTCTTTTGGATGATGAATCGAAAAAAAAAATACACCTTGGAGCAGTGATATGTAATAATTTTACTAATCATCTCTTGACATTGACCCAAAGATATTGTGAAGAGTACCAAGTGCCGTTTGAGCTATTAAAACCTTTGATCAAAGAAACAGTTATGAAAGCGGACATGGCCAAACCAATAAATTTGCAAACTGGTCCAGCTCGACGAAATGATAAAATGACTATTGAAAAACATCTTGAAATGTTAGAGTCAGACACAGAACTGTACAAGCTTTATTGCCTTATGTCAGAAAGTATTTTGAAGACCTATTACAAAAATTGACAAAATATTAAATTGTTATGCGTATTATTTTGGAGTTTGATTTGGAAGACATTAAAGTGACAGTATTTAAAATGGATGATAAAATTTCAGTTAAGTATGAATGGAATCTTTTGGAGCAAACATTAAAGTTTCGAGATGGCTCCACAATACAATCTGCAAATGACGCCAAGAAATTTTCTGAAAACCAAGTACTAAACCTTAAATCCATATTTGAAAAAATGAATGAAATGAGGTGGATTGGAATAAACGAAATGATCAATGATAGCCATCAAGAATGGGATGAGATCATCTGATCGAAATTCTGATTGATTATAGTGGTTTTCCTTAATAGAATTATTCTAAATAAAAAATTAAGCTTTTCATATTTTTAATAATTCTTTAAGGATTCATAGCTTTGCACTTTACTAAATATAAGTCTATTTATGAAATGGTTAATGACCTTTTTCGGATCTAGCATCGGCAAAAAACTGCTGATGAGTCTTACTGGACTATTTTTGATTCTCTTCTTATTGGTACACCTGATAGGTAATCTTCAATTGTTGAAAGCAGATGACGGTATGTCTTTCAATGTATATGCTAAACTCATGACTACTAATCCATTGATCAAGATCATCAGTTATGGCAATTACTTTTTTATCCTACTTCACGCATTCGTAGGTATTTCTTTGGCATTGTACAATAAAAATGCTAAAGGTCAAAAGTATGCTGTTAGCAATCACAACAAGACATCTTGGGCATCAAAAAATATGGCATTGTTGGGTACATTGATTTTGGCATTTATCTTCATCCACATGGGCGATTTTTGGTTGAAAATGAAAATGGGTCAATTGCCTATGGTGACCTACCCAGGAGTAGAAGGAGAAGTCAAAGATTTATATTATAGTGTAAGCCAGACTTTTTCACAACCGATTTGGATCGCTGTATATGTGATAGGTATGATGATATTATCCTTCCATTTGTTTCATGGATTTCAATCCGCTTTTCAGACTTTGGGTATCAATCATCCT
>JAXLUT010000044.1:0-8741 GCA_046329385.1 Saprospiraceae bacterium | reverse complement strand
TTAAATGAATAATTTTAGTCCAGTCAATTAGGGGGCCGATACATTGTGAAAATAGTTAAAAGTTACTCTAATTCTTGAAAACATGTAATAGTCATAGATTGATTGTGCAGTTCACAAGGGCCGCCAGGTATCAAGGGCGAAATCTCACCATAAGAATAAAAGCCTGTAAATTTTACATTTTTGCCTAATACCTCGTCCACAGCTTCTATTTCTTCAATTGTCCGTTCTCTCAAAATTATTTTTCGACCAATGCAACTTATTAGTATAGCAAATTCTGGCTGCATATCTTTAATAAAAGAAAGTGTATTTTGTGCAGCAGTACCAGCTGAATCAATCAATTTGTCAAAGTTGGCTTTCATAAATCTTACCTTTCTACCTATGGGCACTTCTCCAGCAAAAGACATTGTTTTTTGTTTTTGATCTACACCAATTATTGTACGAACGAGTGAGCCATCCTGATCACCATTCTGTATAGAAAGTGGAAAATGCACTGCTGAGGCTGGCAAGTCTTTTGCATATTTTCCTAAATAAGATTTATATAATTCTAAAGCATTTTTGTTATCTATTTCGTAAAGGATATTGCCTTCTGACTTTGTGATCGTCCGTTCTATTCCAAATGGATCCCAACCACTCATACTGGCATGTGACATCCTGAGCTTGTCGCCATAAAACCCAACAGCTACAATATTGTCTTGGACTGGCATTTTGTTGATGCCTACCAGCGTGTTTTCAAAATTTGTGGCATCTCCTGCCAATCCACCCGTTATAGGTATCTTGTTTTTAAATACTAAATTTAAACCTTTCAACAATTCTGTACCATTGACATGGCTACCGTCACTTATCAAAAGCAGGTAATTCAATCCTTTTTGATCAAATTTGCTGGCAAGTTTGATGCCTGCATTAAAACTGTTTTTATACCTAGATATATTAATGCAGTTGGATATTATCTTTGTAGTTTCAAATGTTATAGCTGTTAATGCAATTGTATTTTCAAATACGGAGTCACTCATGATCTCTCCAGCTGTAGAGTTGAATACTATGTCGGCATTAGGATATGCATCTTTGATTGACTGAATGTTGTTGATATCACTTAAAAGCAACTTCGAACCAAAACAAAGTACCAAATGTGCTTCAGTATCTATTTCAGTTGGAATATCACTGTTTTTGTGTATCAAATGCTGGTTAATGTGCATGGAACTAAATGTAATTGGTTGTTTGGAATGATTGAAATTTACTAAACTAAATGGTGATATTTCTAATAAAATATTGAGACAAGTAACTACTTATTACTTCGTATGTTCAAATTTGCCAATTTATTTTCGTAAATATATCGCAAGTACAAATGTAGTAAAGTAAAATAGAAATGTCTTATTTTGCGCACTCAAAATATTTCAACTTAATAAAATATTAGATATGGAATTGTAAACTGTGTAAGTTTTTTTTAAAAATAAAACTTAAAACTTAAATTTGCACAAGTATCTAATTAAGTTTACTTTTGCTAGTGTTATTAAAAACAAAAATATTGTCATTATGAGGACTCAATTATGGATTGTGATTTTTTTTCCTTATTTCATATATGCACAAAGTACCAAGTTTGGTATTCAACAGGATTTATTTGATCTTTCTTCTACCCATTATCAATTAAATCATCCAATAAAGCCAATCATAGATACAGATTCTTCGATCTTTTTTCTAGGTTTTAGTGGTGGTTATTTGACCAAGTACTCACTTAATAGTAATGGTAAATACGAATCACAATTGGTAAAATGTACTGAAACATCACAAGCAATCGTAGCTTATGATGACTTCAATAATGACGGGAAAGCAGATATTTTGTCTGAAAATGACTTGTTAGGATATATTAATGACGAATATACAAAAGTATATTTGGATAATTGGCGATTAAGTACCAAAACTTATGGTGATTTTGATGATGATGGCTTATTGGATCTTATTGCCGAAGATGAGGGAGTCTTTGATTTGGATGGTATTTATTACCTCAGAAATAAAGGTGACTTTAAGTTTGAAGAAATTTTGATCGAAGCAAAAATTAGAGAATTTGAAACTTATACTTCTGGAGATATTGACAATGACGGAGATTTAGATTTTGTTGTTACAACCCGTATGGACAATTATCCACTTCGTATGTATTTTAATGATGGAAAAGGGAATTTTACTGTAAAAGAGCCATACTTTAATCAAAGTAATTGTTGGACCATGAATATAGAGTTATTTGACTTTGATGGTGATAAGGATCTAGACATCGTTATGGAAGATGATGATGAAGGTATTTATATCATTAAAAATGTAGATAATTTTGAAACTTTTGATGCAGTCAATGACCCTGCAATGTCATATGTAAATTCTCCTTTAATAGTTAAACCATTTGATTTTAATTACGATAATAAAACTGACATAGTTGTATTCCGCCAAACACAAAATACTTTATTTATCGATTACTACGAAGCCAAAAACCAATATTCATTTTATCCAAAAAAACAAATTATGTCTTTCAAAGGTGGCATTTATATTGGTAGTTTTGAAGGTACAGTATATACAAGAAATTTGAATTTTGTGGATTTAAACAATGACGGAAAAATGGATATCACTGTGACAGCAGGATTTGATAAAAAGCAGATTGCTGTAATTAACAATTCCATTATTAGTAAAAATGAAGATGTTTTGATTGAAGATTTTGAAGTTGCTCCCAATATTATTTCAGATTACTTAAATATTGATTTACTGGAAGTTGATAAAATTAAAATTGTAAATTCAATGAATCAAGAATTATATCTAAATGGTGGTAATGAGAGAAAAATAGATATTAGCTGGTTGCCATCTGGTGTATATTTTTTGAAAATATCAACAAAATCTGACAAGTATTACAAATCTAAGTTTGTCAAAATTTAATACCCATAAAATGTAAGTGAATTAATAAACTTCTGATGTTATAAAGATAATCTATTGTTGATTTAATGATAAAAGGTTTTATAATGGAGATGGTTTTTTATATTGATTTTTGCTATTATAGTTAAAAATCTTCTACATTTGCCATTCATTTGGTAAAATCGAAAGATATTTTATATATTTGCATTTTTATTAATATATAATTGTTAATAAGTCAACGCTAAAGATTGTTTAATGAAAGGTGGCCTTACTGGTACTTCAAAAATAGTAGTTATCCTTGCTTCGATTTGGATCACTCTTTTTGCATTTAACTCTTGCCACAAGTCTGAAGATTTGCCTTTTGTCACCGTCGGCAATTTGCCACAGAAATCACTAATAGATACAGCTTTTAATAGACTATTTGATGAGCAAATATTAGCCAACTTATCTGAATATGATTGTCCTGGTATGGCTGTTTTGGTGATGAAAAATAATCAAGTTATTTTTGAAAAGCAGTATGGTACCAAATCGAGATATTCTGATGATGCTATAGATAAAAGTACTGTGTTTAGATTGGGATCTGTCTCTAAAGGATTTGCAGGTGTTTTAGCGGCCATATTGATAGATAAAAACATGATGCACCTCGATGATCCTGTCTCAATGTATATACCTGAGATCACTATGAAAGCCCGATCCAAAGATAAAATATTGAGAGTTAAACATATTTTGACCCATAGTTCTGGTTTGACACAACACGCTTATTCCAATTTGGTGGATGAAAATGAAGACATGGAGACCATCATCACATATCTCAATAGATTGGTGCCTAGAGACTCTACTGGCAAGGCGTATGCCTATCAAAATGCTACTTTTGGCCTGATAGAGAAAGTCATTGAAGATGTTACAGGTATGACTTATGCTCAGGCATTGGATTTTTATATATTTTCTCCATTGAAAATGTGTAACACAAGCTGCACTTATCAAGATATTATGAGTGCGACCAACGTTTGTTATGGACATAAATACGGTCGCTATGGTTTCGTACCAATAGACTTCAGTCCGCACTATTACAATGTTGTATCAGCAGGAGGCGTCAATGCACCGTTGGCAGATATGCAGAAATGGTTGAGTGCTGTAATGGGATATAGACCTGATGTGATTTCACCCAATGCAAGAAATATTGCTTTCAGTCCTTATATCAATACTAGCCATGATAGTAAGTATTTTAATCGATGGCCTGGTGCAGAGAGTAGCCATTATGGCTTAGGATGGCGCATGGTCAATACCAAAAACAATCAACTGGTCTATCATGGAGGTATGGTCAATGGTTTCCGCACCGAAATTGCATTTGACCAAAATAAAGACCTCGGTATTGTGATCTTATTCAATTCAGTGTGCAATTATAGTAATTATGCAGTACATAAGTTTTACGACCTATGGAATGATTACTATAAATCTGAAGAGGAAAGTTATCTTTAGTAGTCAGTGCCGTGATTATTAATTCATTTTTTTAGTTTTGTCAGTACACTTCGGCTTCTAGTACATATACCAGGTGATGCGTTTTCTTGGATGTCTTCGATAGCTAATATCAGTTCATTTTTCAATTCTGGTTCGTCAATACAAATATTGGCACATACTGTCATGCTAAATGCCCTGATAGCAATAGGTATCTTAGGATTGATCATATAGTCAAAGCACAAACCAAAAATTTCACCTTGATATGCTTTTGGAATGTGCATATTTTGCCAAGTCCTCACCGTATTCCTTATCACAGCGTCATGTTTGGCTTGCTTCAGATTGGCTATCAGCTGTGGGAAATAAGGAATAATAAGACTTGGAAATTTTTCACCCAAATCACCCACTGGCCAGGCAGCTCTTTGACAAAGACGTAAATCATCAGAAAGAAAACATTCCATTAGTTCTTCGATTCTTTTAGGTTCTGATTGAATTTGACGCAAGATCTCGTCTGTTGTTTGGCGTGAATGCTCATGGGTCAATAATTCTTTGAAGGAAGGGGACATCGGTATTGTATTATGAGTTTAAAGGTAACAAAATCTGGTTAATTCAACTTTGTTAAATTTTAATCTTTTTTGAATTAACACTATTTTAAATGATTTTTTATCTTTTGAAAGGAGTGTTAGCTCTAAAATCATATTAATGAAGTGTATGCAGCGAGAACATAGGGGCATAGCCCTGTAATCTTAAGAAATTTCAAGTCAGTTTAACAAAGTAGAAAGTAGAATTAATTTGATGTCAAAATCTCATAAAAATAGAGCCAATCCAAGAACTTTGAATGATTTTAAAAAAAAATTAAAAAAAAATCATATTAAATTATTTTATAATATGTTTTGTGCTATATTTGCAACGTCTTACGACAAAGTGTTTGATAGTTTTTTATTTTGAGATCCTAGTACAGAGTACTGCAAACCAAGATAAAGCGCATAATTCCAAAGATCCCCGCAGAGGTCATCCCAATAACCGAAGATTGCAGGTGACTAGGATCAAGTGATTACGCTCTCTTAGCAGCACATAGAGTGAGGTTTGCAGTATTCTTTTTGTTGTTAGGGTCAAAAAAAAAGTGCCTCGTCTCTACAAAACACTTTTTTAAAGTATCATAACTGCGCCATAATTACATGGCTTTGGATAAGAAATTATAATATTCACCTTTCAGTTCTCCATAGATTTCTCTTTGAGTATCCATCTTGTCTCTTAAGCTGGTATGGTCATTGAAATGTACATGATCTATTGCTACTGGATGATCTTCTGCTTGATGTGCAATGGCTTTTTCGTGATTTTTAACATCTTTTTTCAACATATCTATGACTTCGTCGTGCAAGATAAATTTATTTTGAAAATGTTCTATTTTGGCTCTGATCTCATTTGAAGTGTATCTGACTACTACTTCTCCCAATCTTTTTGAGAATGATTTGATCTCATCTTCCCAAAATTTCAATTCACTCATCCATTGGGTATGCTCAAAGTGTAAGTCAGATAGATAAACCTTATGATCTTTGTTCATGATTTACTGTGTTTTATATTATTGAAAAAAAATACAAATATCGATCAAGCAAAATTAACTGTAGGTAAATTTTATATTGATGAGCAAAATTATCCAAATTTGTGATATAAATCACTGAACCGACAAAAATATTCATGCTTTTCTACATATTTTTTGATGTACTTTTTAGGTTGTGGACTTTTGTTTACCTTCGCCTTTGAAACCAGATATTATACTTATGCTGAGTGTAAATTCAGAAATTGGCACACTACGGAAGGTGATCATCCATAGGCCAGATGATGGAATAGCCCGAATCTCTCCTAAAAAAGCCGAAGAATTATTGTTTGACGATATCGTCCATCTACCGCAAATGCGTGAGGAACATGACATTTTTAGGCGAGTGTTGCAATATGTCATGGGCAAAGAAAATGTATTAGATACCCAGAGACTTATCGAAGAGGGATTTGATGCCAGCCCTGATATCAAAGAAGAGTTGATAGACAAAATCGTGGATTATGAAGAATTGCCCATCACTGACAAGCAGTTTTTAATGGCCTTGGATCCTAAATCACTAACCAAGCTGCTGATCACTGGCTATCATCAAGATGAAGATCATATTTACTTTGACCCTATACCCAATTTTATATTTACGAGAGATATTGCCGCAGTAGTCAAAGACCACATCATCATTACCAAGGCAGCTAAATCGGCTCGATATAGAGAAAATCTGTTGACGAGATTTATATTTTATGCCCACCCATTTTTCAAACAATTGAATAGCGAAGGGCGTATTATCAATCTCAATCACCTAGATAAATTTCCTCCATCAAAAAAGGGAGAAGTAGTGTCACTCGAAGGTGGCGACTTTATGATGCTCAACGATGATTTTGTTTTGATTGGTTGCTCAGAGCGCACCACAGATTATGCCATCAAATGTGTAAAAGATGTTTTGTTTGCCAAGGGCTTGATCAATAATGTGGCGCAAATCAATATACCAGCTGATAGGACTTGTATGCACATCGATACGCTCTTTACTTTGATCAACCACAATGACATAGTATGCTACAAGCCTACAGTATTTGATGGTGTGAGTTCAAACGTTAAAGTGTATCGCAAAAATGGCGCAGAGATCATTTACGATTCTGTCAAAAATTTTTTTATTCACGAGATCAATCCACATGTCAACTTTATTTTTGCTGGCGAAGGCATCACGCCTTATCAAGAGCGTGAACAGTGGACCGATGGGTGCAATCTGGTTGCGCTCAAACCAGGAGTTGGGTTGACTTATGATAGAAATCCCAAAACCGAATTGGCATTTAAAGCCGCAGGCTATCAGATCATACACGCACGAGATCTCATCAGAGAAATTGAAGATGGCAAACTGGATCCAAATAGCCTCGAAAAGACCATTATCACCTTACCATCCAACGAACTTTCGCGCGCAAGAGGAGGATCGCATTGTATGACTTGCCCCATCGTGCGTGATGTGATATAATTAAAATATGCTCCGTTATGTATAGTTTTGATTTCAAAAAAAGGGTGAGATATGGCGAAACAGACATGATGGGTTATCTCTACTATGGCAATTATGCCCAACTTTATGAAATAGGTAGGGTAGAGACTATGCGGAGTTTAGGCCTGATTTACAAGGATTTAGAAGTGGAGCATGGTGTCATGATGCCAGTAGTACATGTAGATGCTCGGTTTATCCTGCCAGCCAAGTATGATGAAGAGTTGACCATCAGGACTATCCTCAACGAAATGCCATCTAAGATGATCACTTTTGGCAATGAAATTTTTAATGAAGATGGTGTTTTGATCCATAAGGCAGAAGTTAAGCTATTTTTTATTGATATGAAATCTGGCAAAAAGGTGTCTTGTCCCGAATATATGTTGGCAAAATTAAAACCATTGTTTTGATAAGACGTGGACAAAGTTTAGCTAAGACATTCACAAATCTCCCTGCTTTAGCAAAATTGAGAGAATGGTCAAAGAGGTATAGTCCGCCTGGGTTTTCGGGGATTACACTATATGAGGTCTTCACTTTTATCATCCAAGAAACCAAAAAAGATAGCATCAATACCAGAGCAAGTGCTATATCATTCAGCTTGTTTTTATCACTTTTTCCAGCCATTATATTTTTATTTACCTTACTCCCACTTTTTACTTTTGTTCAAGACTATACAACTATGCTGAGTGACAATCTGAGAGGTGTTATTCCTAAAAGTGCACACGACTACATTTTCGGCATTATCAACGATATTACATCTATCAAAAGGGATGGTCTCTTGTCTTTGGGTGCTGGATTGGCCTTGTTTTTCTCATCAAATGGTATGCTAACCCTCATGTCTGGTTTTGATAAAGCTTACAATGATACTTTCAAACCTCGTAGTTGGTGGCAGACAAGATTGATCGCCATTGCGCTCACGATTGTATTGTCATTGCTCTTGATAGTGTCATTGGTCATGATGGTAGTAGAGGGCAAGGTGATGAACTTTTTGGCAGAGGCATATAGCATACCCAATGTTGTTTTGGTCTTGGTGAGTATTTTCAATTATCTATTTTCGATATTTATGGTTTATACAGGCATCAGCCTCATATATACATTCGGACCATCCATGTATCGTCGCATACCATTCATCAATGTGGGTTCTGTCATAGCTACCGTTCTTTCTTTATTGACTTCTTTGGGCTTCAGTTATTTTATCAACAATTTTGGTAGGTACAACGAAGTCTATGGTTCTATTGGGGCATTGATGGTTGTGATGATTTGGATTCAACTCAACTCATTTATATTGTTATTGGGCTTTGAATTGAATGCTAGTCTGGCTATAAAAAAGACAGAAATTTATTTAAA
>JAXLUT010000043.1:0-9105 GCA_046329385.1 Saprospiraceae bacterium | reverse complement strand
CTATATATAACCAAACTTCATCGGCTTTAAGGGTTGCTCCATCTATAACTTGTTTATTGCTTGCAATTCTTTCCAAATCTTGTAAATGCTTGGAATTGTATTGCAGCCACTCACTTGGACTACTTTTGGTACAAAAATCTGCAATTATATCAAATTTAAACGTGATTATGATAATTACATTTTGAGCTTACCGCTATACTGAAGTAGCTTCATTTCTATGAACCAGTCTGCCTGAGTAAAGTATCGGACTTGCATTTTTTGCTTCATGATGTTGGTGATGATATCTTCGGGTGTCATGCCCAGCTTTTTAGCTGTTTTGATGATTGACTTTTGATTGACATCCATTGGTTTCTTTTGTGTGCCAAAGACATCAACTCCTTCTCCCTCTGATGTAAAACGTCCATAGACAAATTTACCATTTTTGGACCAAGCGAGGGATGCGATGATCTCGTCATCATTATTGTATTCAAAATATGCGGCAGTACCAAATACCTTGCTGAGTTTATTGAGCATCTGCTGAAGATGATCAGTTTGATTCTCTTCTTTATTCAGATATGCGTCAAGATCTGGATAGGAGATATAAGGTGCATGGAGTCCAAAGATGATGGTGTGACCAGTAATAGATGCCACAGCGACTTTGTTTTCCCTTTGTACATCGTCGATGATGCTGGTGATGTCTCCCTCCATTATTTCGGGCTGTATGCCGAGCACTTTGAATATTTGCGACACATCTTCTGTAGGCAGGTACCACCATCTGCACTGGTCATCGATGGTATCTAAGACATGACTTTGTTCTTTGGTGAGTTTGATCCCACGATTTTCTTCTTTGATGCGATATGTTTCTAAATATTTGTCATCAACAAGTTCAAGGGTATCTCTATCCCACATATTACAATTTAAACTCTTAGCAAAATCATTAGCCAATTTAATTTCATTATAATGCGCTTTTTGCTTAAAATAAACTAATAAAAAATCGTTAACATAAGCTATTTCAATAGATTTATCTACATCCAAATTAAAATATGCACTTAATTTTTTAGGCAGATGTGGATGTTCAGCAAAAAGAGCTTTACTTGATTCTCTTAGTTCATCCCAAATCAACCAATCACAACTTTCTACTAATGATATAAATTGTTGATAATCTATCAGTACCGAAGGATACCTAATATCTTGTTTCTTAGTACTTTTATCTATGATTTTAAATGATTTATTCATTTTCTTAAAATACACTTTCTACAGTAAATACTTCAAATTTAATACCCTTTTGTCCTAAGTTTTGGAATGTTGCAAAATTTGCCCACTCATTAATTTTATTTACAGGTACAGCTATATATAACCAAACTTCATCAGCTATTAGAGTTACTCCATCTATAACTTTTCCTTTACTTGCAATTTTACTTAAATCTTCTATATGTTTTGAATTGTATTCCAGCCACTCACTTGGACTACTTTTGGTAGTTTTAAGGCTGGCTACCAAATTCTTTGAACCTATCTTTTTGTAAAAATCAATTGCAAAGAAATTTGGTTTAATAGTATTTGTCCACTTCCACGATGAAAATTTGGTTTTAGATAAAAGAGTTTCAAAAAAACGGCCACGGCCAAAAAAAGAATCTAAAATATCGCCTCCTTTTGTAGGTCCTTTTTTTGCCCACCATTCCGCTATTTGCTGGCCTTTAGATGCTTTTGAAAAATTATTGATAAATTTAGTAGCCAGCTTACCAAGATCACCACAATTATTATGCACCAAATATCCTGCGTCACCTACCAGATAATTGTGTGTGGCATCTGCTGTAAAGTTATAGACGGTATGACTGCCTTCCAGCTTTACCTTGTCGGTAAGTATTACAATACCATCTTTGGTTTTCACTACATCTCCTGCGCGAAGCCAAGCTACAGGTCGCCACATCTCTGTGATGGCATCCATAAATGGATGCATCGATGTCACCGCTATTTCTTCCCCATTATCAAATTTCAGCTTCCAAACGTCTTCGGAAGTATGCGCAAAGATAGCTGAAACTGTAGAATATACAAAATCATCCGACTTGTCTTTACACTCAATTTTTTAGCTGACAGGTTTAATTCCCCTTAACCAGTTTTAGTATAAATAGCGAAAAAATATTAAAATGAACCAGATTAATGAAAGATTCTTTAAAGGTTTTCAGAAATGGAAATAACTTTTGATCTACAATATACTTATGATCATTTCCAGTCATAGTCTTTTGTTGAGCAATTTATCTTGACCACACTATTTAACTAATATTAACAAGTGCCTCCTTTAGGTCTTGACGCAAATTGCTTATCTTTGCACTTTAATTGTTTAGAACAAGTGTCATATTTTTGATAATATGATACAAATTATTGTATTTTAGACAATTAAATATGTCATAAAAATAGATACCAAAAATTAAATATGCTGTTAACGTATTTAGGGCAGTCAGCTTTTCACATCAAAACAGGTCAATACAATTTGATCTTGGATCCAATGATAAGCCAAAACCCATTGGCCCATCATATTGATGTCGAAGCCTTGCAAGCAGATTATATCCTATTATCACACGGTCATGGTGATCATGTAGCAGATGCAGAAACCATAGCCAGACGGACTGATGCCAAAATAATCTCGAATTTTGAGATCGTTACTTGGTATGAAAAAAAAGGTATCAATGGTCATCCTATGAACCTTGGTGGTAAATATGCTTTTGACTTTGGTACTGTAAAGTACGTAGTGGCTCAACACTCGAGCATGCTACCTGACGAAAGTTATGGTGGCCCTTCAGGTGGATTTGTAGTATGGAATGATGAGAGATCGTTTTATTATGCTGGTGATACCAGTTTGACCTTGGATATGCAGCTGATACCGATGACTTGTCCGTCATTGGATTTTGCCATCATGCCCATCGGTGATAATTTTACCATGGGTTATGAAGATGCCATCATCGCATCAGACTTTGTCCAGTGCAATAAAATCATCGGATGTCATTATGATACTTTTGGTTATATCAAAATTGACCATGATGCCGCAAAAAAAGCATTTGCAGATGCGGGTAAACAACTCATTTTATTAAACATCGGTGAGAGTATAGAATTATAAACATTATTATGGGTAAAATAATAGCAATAGCCAACCAAAAAGGCGGCGTAGGTAAAACCACCACAGCCATCAATCTGGCAGCAACATTGGCAGTCCTTGAAAAAAAAGTATTGATCATAGATGCTGACCCTCAAGCAAATGCCACATCTGGGGTAGGTATCAAGTCAGATCAAATAGGCATCACCACTTATGAATGTCTCACCGAAGGAGCAGATCCACACGAAGCCATCATTCAAACTGAAACGCCCAATCTTTCGATTTTGCCATCATCAATAGACTTGGTTGGTGCAGAAATTGAACTGGTCAATGCCAATGAAAGAGAGTTTAAAATGAAGGCTTTATTGACCCATGTCAAAGATGAATATGATTACATTTTCATAGATTGTTTACCATCACTCGGCTTGATCACCTTGAATGCACTCGCTGCTGCAGATAGCATCATTGTACCAGTACAATGCGAGTTTTTTTCATTAGAAGGATTCGGAAAGCTCAAAGATACCATCAATTTGGTGCAACAATCACTCAACCCAGACTTGAAGGTAGAAGGTGTCATCTTGTCTATGTATGATCAAAGATTGAGAATGGCTAATATGGTTTTGGAAGAGATCAGACACATCATTTCAGATCGAATTTTTGAAACCATCATCCATCGCAATAGCAAGATAGGCGAAGCTCCTTCATTGGGTCAACCAGTGATCATTTACGATGCTAGTAGCAAGGGTGCCATCAATTTTCTCAACCTTGCCAACGAATTTTTATCTATCAATGAAGCTGTCCACGCTTAATTTTTATTAAAAAGATGAATAGGAAAACAGAAGTTTCTAAGGGATTGCGTTCCTTACTTTCCAATATCGAAAAAACCAGTAATGCCGCCGAAAGGAATCAATTGGTCAAGAGCTTTCGCATAGTATAGCCATGATAAGTCCTGACCTCATAGAAGTCAACCCATATCAACCACGTACTGAGTTTGACACAGACCAATTGATGAATTGGCCGAATCTGTTCTGGGGTGGGGCCTTGTCAAAGCCTATCACAGTGAGATCCTGGCGGGAGGCAATAAGTGCAACTCATATCGGGAGAGCGGGGCTTAGAGCATCCAAAATGGCTGATATCAAAGAAGTGCCTGCTTATATACGAGTTACCAATGATCGAAGATGTTAGAAATGGCACTCGTCGAAAACATACAGCGTGCGAACCTCAATGCCTTGGAAATTGGCAATTTCTTACCAGATCGATGGATGAGTGTCCATCTGACGCATGAGGCACTCTCCGACGGTGTAGGAAAAGACAGAAGTACTGTCACCAATTATGTCAGATTGCTCAAGCTGCCGGCACAGATCCAAGCTTCTGTCAAAGAAGGTCAATTAAGTATGGGACATGCAAGAGCATTGGCGGGTATCGAAAATCTTGTCTTGCAGCTTGATATATACAAAGATACCATCCAACAACATTTATCTGTTAGGGCTTTAGAAAATTTAATCAAAACATCCAATACAAAACCACAAGCAAAAAACAATACATCTTTAGCTTCTAATTTCACTCCAGAATTGATGAAGATCAAAGATAAAATAAGTCATCATTTAGGCACAAAAGTCGATATAAAACGTTCTTTTCAAGGCAAAGGTAGTATCACGATTATGTTTAGTAGTGATGCAGAATTCAATCAAATCACCGATTTGTTGACAGGTGATTAAAATTTACACATATATAGCAATGAAAGCTTGGTATGTCATTATAATCATCATATTTATAACTTGTCATGCCATACAAGCTCAAACCATAACCAATCCAAACGTGGATCCTTTTGGTAGGCCAATAGTTGTGGATACCACTTATGACGAAAATGATACTGTTATTGTAAAAAATGGCTTCTTTTCACTGTTCAAAGGCAAACCTGGCAAGGCAGCACTCTACGGATTGCTCATTCCATCGGGTGGACAAATTTATAACAAAAGATGGTGGAAAGTACCCTTGGCATTGGCAATAGATGGTGGCTTGACTTATGTATTGATACATAATAGAAAACAATATAATAAAGCTCAAGAGCTATACCAAACCACTCTCATCAATGATGCCAGTAATCCAAGACTTAGTTTCTATAGAGAAACACGAAATTATTATCAAAAATGGAGTGAGTATGCGTGGCTTTGGCTCATAGGTGGTCATCTTATGACGGTGATTGACGCTTATGTAGATAGGCATCTCATGGATTTTGATGTGAGCCCGGATTTATCTATCAATACCAACCCAACTTTTTCGGGTGATATTAAATCATCATTAAGCTTGCAAGCAGGTATTAAAATAAATCTTATAAAAACCGTTCACCACATTCCAAACGAAATAGCTTTGGGGAGATGAAAAAAAATAAAACAGAGACCAACCAACATTACAAAAAACACAAGAGACAAAGTAAAACTGGACTGCCTCCTGGTACTCATGTCTATACAGGTCATAATACAGAGCAGGAGCCAGAAATCGAAGTGTATGTTTATGATGCTACTTCATGTACTAATGTCATAGCTGATTTGTCTGATCTAGAGCACTTAAAAGAACTCAATCCTGTCAAAAACATGTGGATCAATGTGTTTGGATTACAAGATTTAGAAATTGTAAAAACCATCGCTGATCAGTACAACATTGATAAACTATACCAAGAAGACATAGTCAATGTTTTTCAGCGAACCAAAATGGAAGAAGAAGATAATTACATTTTGGTCATCTTCAAAGCATTGATGATACATGAAGATCTTCAAGTAATCGAAGAAGAGCAAATAACAACAGTGTTGACCGAAAAAGCAGTATTGACATTTCAGGAGAGACCAGGTGACCAATATGATATTTTAAGATCCAAACTACAAAACGAACAATCTATTATCAAAGAAAAACCATCGGATTATTTGTTTTATAGAATTCTAGATATTACTGTTGATGTATATTTTGATATCACAGAGAAAATCGGAGATAATCTTGAAGCCATTGAGGCAGAAGTATCTTCCAAGCATCCTAAAGACATCTTACTCAAGATTCAAAATAACAAAAAAAATATCATGGTGATACGTAAAAACATCTACGCCATGAGAGATGTGATGAATAAATTGGCCAATAGTGACCATAAATTAATTGACGAAAAAAACAAGAAGTACTTGCGAGATGTCCACGATCATACAATACAGATCCTTGAAACAATAGAGACTTACAGAGATATTAATGTAGGATTAAAGGATGTTTACTTAAATACACTCAGCAATGAGATGAATAGGGTCATGAAAATATTGACCATCATATCCACATTTTTTATCCCACTGACATTCATAGTAGGAGTGTACGGTATGAATTTCAAATATATGCCAGAACTTGGGTGGAAGTATGGGTACTTGATGGTATGGATCCTGATGGTCATCATAGTCATAGGTCTATCAGCTTGGTTCAAACGCAAGGGCTGGTTTTGAACATAAGAAAGGGCGATAGATTTAAAATTTTCATATTTGAAAAAAATATATATTTATTTTGTTAAAAACTTTTGCAGAAACAAATAAAACTATTATCTTTGCAGCCTGATAAAAAAAATCAAATAGTGGTCAATTTATCAGGGTTTTGTAAGTCATTGATAGTTAATGACATAGGGAGATAAAACCAAATGGCTCCGTAGCTTAACTGGATAGAGTACCTGACTACGGATCAGGCGGTTGAAGGTTCGAATCCTTCCGGAGTCACAAAAATAAAGAGTAAAAGTAGAATAATTTTCTACGGTATTTTAAATATAAAAAAAGTAGCAAAATGTCAAGAGTTTGCCAATTAACAGGAAAAAGACCTTTGAAAGGTCACAAAGTATCACACTCCAATGTGAAGACTAATAGAAGGTTTTTGCCTAATTTATTTAAGAAAAAGTTCTTTATGCCTGAGACTGGTGAGTGGATCACGCTCAAGGTTTGTTCAAGCGCATTACGCACTATAGACAAGAAAGGACTTCATGCTTATCTTAAAGAATTGAAATATTCAGGTGTAAATACTGGAGTAAAAATTTAATTGACCATCATTAAATAATAATTACAATGGCTAAAAAAGCAAAAGGTAATAGAATTCAGATCATTCTAGAGTGTACTGAACACAAAGCGAGTGGTATGCCTGGTATGTCTAGATATGTCACAGAAAAGAACAGAAAAAACAACCCTGATAGAATGGAGATCAAAAAATACAATCCTGTTCTTAAGAAATATACTCTTCACAAAGAAATTAAATAATCATGGCTAAAGTATCTAAAAACGCGAGAGTTGCACAGAGAGCTGCCAATGCTGGTTCTGGTAGAGATCATGTAAAAGTGGTTAAATCTATCAAAGATCCAATCACTGGCAAATATTCTTACAAAGAGTCTATTATCCACAAGGATAAGGTAAAAGAGTTTTTTGAAGAGAATAAATAATCAGTTCTCCTGATTAAAATATAGTAAAACGGGTTTTTCTGATCAAAAAGAGAAACCCTTTTTGCATTAGTAGAGTTACAAAGTTTATTATTTTGAAAAATTTGATGTTATGAGTTTCTTTAAAAAGTTCTTTTCTAAAGACAAAGAGGAAGATTTGAATAAAGGGTTAGAAAAAACCAAAGAAAGTTTCTTTACCCAGATTTCCAAAGCTGTTGCTGGTAAATCCAAGGTTGACATTGATTTTCTTGATGACCTCGAGAGCATCCTCATATCATCTGATGTAGGGCTCGAAACCACTGTAAAAATCATAGACAGGCTGGAGCAGAAAGTAGCCGAAGATAAGTATCTCAATACATCTGAGCTCAATGCTATCTTAAAAAAAGTCATCACCGATATCTTGTTGGAAAACAACACCAAAGATATTGAAGATTATGAGGTGCCAGCTGGCCCGCATCCCTACGTAATCATGGTCGTCGGTGTCAATGGTGTAGGCAAAACCACTACAATAGGTAAGATCGCACATCAATACAAAAAACAAGGTAAAAGAGTAGTTTTGGGCGCTGGCGATACTTTTAGGGCCGCCGCTGTAGATCAACTCAAAATATGGGCAGATAGATCCGGTGTGGATTTCTACTCAAAAGGTATGAATACTGATCCTGCTGCAGTGGCTTATGAGACTGTTCAATATGCACAAAATGCCAATATGGATGTAGCCATTATTGATACAGCGGGCAGATTGCATACCAAAATACAACTCATGGACGAATTGTCAAAAATTAAGAGGTCTATTGACAAGAAGTATGCAGGAGCACCACATGAAGTCCTATTGGTATTGGATGCTACCACTGGTCAAAATGCCATCGAACAAGCCAAACATTTTACTGCAGCCACCAATGTAACAGCCATAGCGCTGACCAAGCTCGACGGTAGTGCCAAAGGTGGTGTAGTCTTGGGCATTTCTGATCAATTCAAAATACCTATCAAATACATAGGTGTTGGCGAAGGTATGGAACAGCTTCAAGTCTTCAATCGCAAAGCATTTGTAGATTCGCTATTTGCATAATGTTTAAATAATTTTTTGCAAAAAAAGTCGTTTAAAACAGATAATTTCCACTTCAACGTGAGGTATATCGTTACATTGGTATTTCAAAAGTATTTGCAGACAAAATTGATGTTTTTTGTGTTGGCAAATATTTTACCATTGTTCTTGATTGCTCAAAAGCCTAAAGGTGTAGGCTCTGGTGGTTTTATACCTCAAAGCAAGCTGGATAGCCTCAAGAGACTACAAGATCAGACAACTGATACTTTAACTGTTGATACAACCATCTATAAGTATCTGTATATCAATGATATATTTCACAAAATAGATTTTGCAGATACTCTGGCCAATATTGCATTTTTACATAAGTTTGGCTTATCTAATCAAGGTGAATATGTCAACACAGGAAATTATGGTTCTGCTGTACAGAGCATCATCTATCATCCTGAAGTCAACATTGGTTTCAGTCATGGCTACAACCAATACAGATACTATCAGATAAGGCCTGAAAACTTTAGGTTTTACGAGCAAAACAGACCATTGGCAGATGTGTTT
>JAXLUT010000042.1:0-11871 GCA_046329385.1 Saprospiraceae bacterium | reverse complement strand
AGTTGCATTGGTTCCACCAATTACATTTACATTCTTAACAGTCACATTTGTTGCTGGATTGGCAGAAGTTAAAACACTACCCAAGGTAGAAATTGCAATGACAGCATTTGGGCTGGTTGTGGTTGTGTTGACCACTGTTAAATCTCTTGTAGCCTTGACCAAAGGACAAATAGAGTTGGCAACAGCACTTATTGAACCATCTATTGTAACATAGTCGCCTCCCAATATCTGAATAATTGATGGTGCCGATCCAGTAATAGTAGTAGCCACTGTTGGCTTAATTGTTAATGTATTTGTGGCCGAAGCAGCAGGAATACTGTTTATTACTATTGGAAATATCTCACCAGTTGCAGTAGAATATGTCGGATTAATGAGACTAAAAACTACAGGTCCAGTAACACAACCAGTATTATACGCAGCAACGGCACTAGTTAAGGTGGTGAAATTACCTCCTGAACCAATAGTGTAGGTACCATTTAATGGCTGTTGCACTACAAAACTTAGTGGAGTTGAAGGATGTGTTGTAACGGTATTGACATCAGTGGCGACAGCCCCTTGTGGATTTGAAGTGATATTGACTGGTACCACTATGTCTTGGGCTATTATATAATAATTGATAATATCACCAAAAGCTATACCACCAACCAAGCTAAAATCAAGAGTAAAAGACCATTGTCCATTGAGGCCAGTGCCACTCAACAAAATACCTGGTTGAGAAGCATAAGTGCCACCATTCTTATTATAATAAATACGAGGAACCAAGCTACCAGTAATAGGAACTCCTGAAAGATCAGTGATGGTAACAGGTGAAAGAACCGTCGTATTGCTTGTGACACACAAGGCAGGCATTGGCGTAAAGATTATACCTGGACCCGAAATGTCTAATATTACGCCATCAAATTCATCCGCACCTATATCTGGCAGAATACCACCACCATTGACCGAACCAGCAGGCCCAGGTCTTGTATCAGCATCAATATCAGTATTGACTCCTACTACCATACCACCTGATTCCAATAAAGTTGGCGTTGTACCTGTGTTGATGTGTAAATTTGTGGCTGATACAAATGGAGCAGGAGCTGTAGTAGCAAATGAAGCATTATCATTGCTGCCAGCAGCACTCAATGTACTAGTATATGATCTCGAATTGGTTGCAGGTGTAGTGGCATTTGCATTGAAATTAGCAGCCAAATATGTTGTAGGTAAAGTTGTAGATAAAATATAATTGGTAGAGCCAGTTCCTTGATAGTATGCATTGTTATTCAAAGTCAAATTCATAGCACTAGTAGCACCTGTCGGCAGTTGAAGACAAGTATGTATCATAGTAGCTGCTCCCCCACTCATTGTATTTGAAAAAATATTGTTTTTGATAGTAAGTCCTGTTGCTGAGGTTGAAGATATTCCCAATGCAGTGGTAACATCAACACCAGAGCCTCCTGCCAAAATTGGTCCATACAACGAAACTGTATTATTTAATATATTGTGTCCAGTACCCGCCACAATTTGTATTCCTCTAACGGCAAATGTTGTACCTGTATTAGGATTGTTTGCCACAGCATTTATGTCCCAAATCATGTTGTTTGATAAAGTAATGGCATTTCCAGAGTTGATGATGATACCTCTACTTGCATAACCACCAGTATTATTGGCGTAAACAGTTGAAACCCTATTAGCAGTCAAAATACCTGAAGGGGCAGCAACAGTAGAAGCTATTGAAATTCCAGCAATACTTGCAGAACTTGTGTTCTGAATATTTGATATTGTATTATTGGCTACAGTGAACGGTGCAGTAGATACCGTAAATATGATGCCATTAGCAGCACCAAGAGCATTAGCAGCTACATTTGAAATTGTATTATTTGAAACATTAATAGTACCTGAAGCAGCACCAGCAGTAGATGTAAGTTCTATACCATTAATAGTAGCACCTACATAACTTATAATGTTTTGAATGGTATTGCCAGTGACAGTAAGTGAACTAAATCCTTGTACTATCACACCTTTGGCATAGACGGTATTATTTGGTGAAGTAAATGGTGGTGTACTAGGACTTGATGCTCCAGCACTTCCTATCACATTATTGGTGATAGTTACAGATGTAATGGAAGCATTAGAACTACCTAAAACAGAAACACCTCTTCCAACCTGATTAATTGTACAATTATTTAGGACAAAAGCATTAGCGGTAGCACCTGTAGCCATTGCAGTAGTAACTCCTGCTATAGCAGTAGGTACAGTGGCGCTTCCGTTGGGTCCAACTATCACCCCGAAAGTAGTATTTTCACTACCTGCAGTAGATGTGGCTGTGCTTATATTTCTACCGACAGCACTTCCGTTAAGGATTAGATTTGTCAAAGTAATATTATCAGCGCTTAAATTGCCAGTACCAGTTGCTACCCTAATAACAGATGTAAACGTTATCGTATTGATTGCAGTATTAGTTACAGTTAAATTTCGATTTGTTCCACCAGTATTTGGGTTGTCTCCATCAATGATAACATTATCAGCACCATTTAATTCTATAACACCTCTCCCGGTAACAGTGGCTCCTGAAATACTGACGCCATCATTAATAGGACGGATCAATATAGATGTATATGATGCTGTACCTATACCAGAGCTGGTCAATACAGCTGGTGCTGTTTCGGTAGTATTGGCTACAATGTCAATAGTTAGAGCTCCAGTATGAGTACCTGCATTGATGGCGTCAAATGCGTCCTTTAATGTGGCATACGATGTCGCACCAGGATTGACGGTGACGTTTTGGGCAGAAACTGAATACCAAAGGATAGAAAATAATAATATTTTTCCAACCTTCAATAATTTGAGTAAGTTTTGGCTATTCATTATAATTGATTGAGTTGAGTTTACAATATTGTTGTTTAATCTTTAATGAGATCAAAAATCCTTTCGAAACCTATTTGAACATCATCATCTGACAATCGCAAAGTTTTGAATGCATCAGATGTTTCAGATTTTGATTTTTCAATCGCACTCATCACATCTACATTATCAGATAGGTGTATTTTAAGTCTTTTAAGAAATTGACTTAGATACTCATTTTCAGGTCTATTAAAAACTTCATTGGTAGGAATCTGAAAAATTGCACTTTCATTGGCATCTAACGCAAGCAATGCATTTTTAGGAGATTTCCAGTTTAATGAGCCCAAATCTTGATTTTTTTGGCCAAATGAGTTTGACAATGCAAAAATGACAAGCAAACTCATAAAGACCATTTTGAATGGAATGCTACGGATTTTCATAACTTTGTTTTATAAATGATGGAAAAATAGTTGAAGTTGAAGTTTATTGAAAACTTCGTAAACATGATTGGAAATAAAGTATAATGGGGATTTAGATTTATTGACCCAATACAAAAACTCACAAGTTTTAAAAAACTTGCAAACCAAATGTTGGTGATAACAGTATTTAGGCTCATGCTTTTCAAAGTAAAGCATTAAATTGTTCAGGTTGTTAAAAACGCAGTAAAGGTATAGTATTTTTAGTATGCAACAAAATTAAATTAAAAAAATTAATATAATAAATAATACAATTTATAATTTATTGATATAATATTAATTAAAATATAATGTATAAATATTATATTATTAAAAATTTATACTTGTTTCATTAAGAAAATGCATGCAAAAGTCAATGATAGTTGATAGTTTGTACTCATTTATAGTCAAAAAATAATCATTTTTTGTAATTGTAGATGGTTGAAGTAAAGTTTTACTTCAGAAGATTATTACCGTTTTACCCAATAATTAAAGTTTGCTTTTAAAAAAGTTTGAATTCACATATAGTCACTAAAGTTTAATATCTAGGTTCCCACATGCTACATATTCCTAAACCAATAAGGAAATAAATGCCAACAATAATTAACATTTTTTTTCCAATTTCTGGCTTTTTCCATAACATAAACAACCCTATAACTAAGACGATTAAAATTGGAATAATAAATAGGCCATACAGTATTAACAATAATTCCATATTAAAATATTAAATTGGTTTCAGTACATAAAATTGTAAATAAAGCTTGATAATAATTACAAAGATATAAAATTGTAAACAACATCAAATCCTTTGTCATCAAAATAAAAAATTCATAAAGACTATAAGATATTGATGTGAACAAGAATAAGCCCTAAAAATCTTATATGAATACCTATTACAGCTCATAATTACTTCAAAATCAATCACTCCAGGGAGTTTTAGCTTTTCACCTTACCAATGCTGAAATTTGAAAGAAAAATTCTGATTTTATTGCACTTTTGACCTTCATAACTGAAACCATTTTAGATATTTAGGTAATACTTTGAAATGCAAATATATGGATAAATTGTTTGTCATTCAATTTATTGCTTATCAAGGTGTCTATAAAGTTAAGATCACCTACACGATTGACTATAAATTTAACCATTTTCTTTAACAGAATTCAGAAAAGAAAATTATCTTATCCTACTACTCCTTTCAAAATATATTGTAGAGATTATACTACTTTTCGTATTTTTGTCATCCAATTCATACTTATCATGATGAGCAATCAACCCTTGGCTGAGCGGATGCGCCCTACTACGTTAGATGATTATGTAGGCCAAGAGCATTTAGTAGGGCCTGGAGCTGTTTTGCGAAAAATGATTGATTCGGGTAGTTTGCCATCATTTATACTATGGGGACCACCAG
The DNA here is from genome assembly GCA_046329385.1 of Saprospiraceae bacterium. Classification (GTDB taxonomy): domain Bacteria; phylum Bacteroidota; class Bacteroidia; order Chitinophagales; family Saprospiraceae; genus OLB9. The sequence goes on along the minus strand of JAXLUT010000042.1, from coordinate 7,185 downwards.
GAGTGGGCAAAACAACTCTTGCAGCTGTCATTGCCAACTCGCAAGAGCGTCCATTTCATGCACTTTCGGCCATCAATAGCGGTGTGAAAGACATCAGAGAGACCATAGAAACGGCTAAATCACAGCGTTTTTTCTCCAGACCAAATCCAATCCTTTTCATTGATGAGATACATAGATTCAGTAAGTCGCAGCAAGATTCATTGTTGGGTGCTGTAGAGAAAGGTATCATTACACTCATTGGCGCCACAACGGAGAATCCTTCTTTTGAAGTCATCTCTGCCCTACTCTCCAGATGTCAGGTCTATGTACTACAACCATTGGAGAAACATCATCTCATCTCAATGATTGACTCAGCCATCAAAAAAGATGAGTACCTAAAGCAGCTCGACATCCATATAGAATCTTACGACGCATTGCTCGCCATGTCAGGAGGAGATGGGCGGAAATTGTACAATTGTCTCGAATTGGTGGTCACACAGTTTGACACAAAAGATAAAATCATCATCACTGATGAATTAGTCATGCAAGTCGTCCAACAAAATCTGGCAAAATATGACAAAAGTGGAGAACAACATTATGACATCATCTCAGCTTTCATCAAGTCAATGCGAGCATCCGACCCAAATGCAGCCATTTATTATTTGGCGAGAATGATCGCAGGTGGTGAAGATGCTATGTTTATTTGTAGGAGAATGATCATTTTGGCTGCTGAAGACATCGGATTAGCGAATCCCAATGCGCTTTTATTGGCCAATAATTGTTTTCAAGCCGTACATCATATTGGTATGCCTGAAGGTAGGATTGTCATGGCCCAAACTGCTGTATATTTGGCTTGCTCGCCCAAAAGTAATGCAAGCTACATGGCACTCAATCGGGCTCAAGATTTAGTTACAAAGACTGGTGACCTGTCCATTCCACTGCATTTACGCAACGCGCCTACCAAGTTGATGAAAGACATTGGCTATGGACAAGGCTACGAATATGCCCATGATTTTGAAGGTGGATTTTCAGATTTGGAATGCATGCCTACAGATATCATCGGTACCAAATTATACCAACCAGGTCATAATGCAGCTGAGATTAAAAATAATGAATTTTTGAAAAAAATATGGAAGGCCAAGTATGGTTATTAGTATGAAAAATGTTGCTTAAGGATTAAACTGTTTTTTAAAAATGTTATGTTTACAAAGCAATTTTAATTAAACAAGGGAGTATTGAATTAGGAAAAATAAATTAGGTATGCAAATAGGTAAGTTACCAGAAGTGTTTCATGGATATTTTATACCTGAATGGGAACATAGAGTTAAATCAATTGATCTTTACCTACTAGGAAGCATGGCAGCATATTATTTCACAGGACAAAGCATGACTGCCCTTCTTTCAAAAAACATTAACTCTAAAATAAACATATTATCTTTGGGTTTTGAAAATGCTCTAATATATTGGATTGATGCATTTGATAAGGCATTATTGCAAATAGAAAGCTGCATTTCTAACTATCCCCAAAAAGAAGAAGTTATAAAAATATTAAGAATGCTTTGCTATCCTGACCCAAAAATACGGGGTCATGCCAAAAACATTGCGAATGGAAAAAACAACTTTAGACTCGAAAGAGTTGTTACTGAATTAAATGTATTAGCCAAAAAAGCCGAATTTAACATCACAAACTAATGGCAAGTATCTCTGGTAATAAGGACAGAAATGTCATACCGAATTGGAGAAAATTTGAAATCACAGCAAATTTAGGAGAATTAAATGGAAGTCTGAATTCTAAGTTGAACTCTTCGTTTAAACCAGACATAGCTGATTTATTAGAAGATTGGGAAGAAGAAAAATCAATTGGCATTGCTGGCGATATTTTAGGAGCAGCAATTATTTGTAATCAAACTAAAAATGATAAAGTTCAAGAAATAGCAAAGTTTATAGAAAAAAATCAGCATATAAGCTCATTAGCGCTATTGGATTCGGCAAAATTTGTAGTTGAACAAGCTAAAATACATAAAGATAATTATGTTAAAGAAAATAGTTTACATCATGAATTTAGTCTTCAAAATTTATACAATCAAATTGCTTATCAAAAAAATATACTGAAAAAGAATCAAAGAAATGCAATTGCATGGGTAGAATTATCAAGACTTTATTCTATTCAAGGACTTGATAGTAAGGCAGAAAGGTCAATGAAAAATGCTCTCTACATTGCTCCTGAAAATAGATTTGTCCTTCGAAGCATGTCAAGATTATTTAGTCATTTAGGAGATGTTGAATTTGCAGACAATTTCTTAAAAAAAGCCGATATTACAGAATATGATCCGTGGGTTATGGCAACATCAATTGCTTTGTCTGATATGAGAGGAAAAAATTCTAAATTTGCAAAATCTGGATTGCTAAAAATAAACTCCAGTAATCTTCACCCTTTTTCAACTTCTGAATTATCAAGCGCATTAGCAACGTTAGAAATGAGAAATGGGAAAATAAAAAACAGCAAAAAACTTTTTAATGGTTCGTTGAAAAACCCAAATGACAATAGTCTTGCTCAGGCTGAATGGGCTTCGCAGAGAGAACTAAGACTAGATAACGTTAATCCACACAAATTCAATCTATCAAACTCCTTTGAGGCATTAGCAAGAGATAGTAAAGAAAAAGGAGAATGGGAGAATTCAATTAAATATTCTAAAGATTGGTTTCTAGATATGCCATATTCAAAAGGTGCAGTACTTTTTGGCTATGATATAGCTTTACATAAATTAAAAGATACTATACAAGCATCAGAAATCGGGAAACTTGGTTTAATTTCTCATTCAAACGATCATTCCCTAATTAACAATATAATGTATGCATTGTCTCTTTCAAACAACACAAATGAAGCGGAGATTCTATATAACAAAATTAAAAATTCCAAACTAGACAGACTCAATACAACTAATATATGCTTAACAGCAACAAAAGGCTTATTAAACTATAGAAAAGGAAATATTGAAGAAGGAAGAAGGTTATATATTGAAGCCATGGATTTGGCAAAAAAATTAGACAATGATGAATTAACAAATTTGGCACTTGTTAATTTTGCACGGGAAGAAATTTTAGCTACCAAATTATATGATACAGAACTATTAGGAAAATTAAAGCAATTAAAGAATAGAAGTAAAGATGAAAATGTATTAGAAATTATTGACCAAGTTTTAAATCTAAACCCATTCGAATCTTAACATTATGAGATCACACCTATTATTGTATAATTCATCAAATCCCAAAACCCTTTCCACACCCAAAAATATTCATCATAAAATTTAACCACTCTTACCACCTACTTTCCCCATACTCCCTACGCACCATAAGGCACCCAGATATTTTTAATCTCCGATGCATGGCGTAAAAACTCTGGACCTTCAGATTGGTCGCGATCGAGCCAGTTTCTGTATTTACCATAATTTACCCAAGTGCGCTTTAGATTGTCGGTAGATAGCAATTCTACTTCTTTACTGCCCTCTTGGGTGCCGAAATACCAAAGTCCATCAATATCATCGTGTTTTGCCATTTCCTTGGTCAATTCATTTTTATTGCCAGTGACGATGTTGATGGTACCAGCTGGCAGGTCTGATGTCTCCAATATTTGATAGAAATCCGTAGCCAATAGCGGTTGTTTTTCTGATGGCACTACGACCACACTATTGCCCATCGTGATAGCTGGTATCATAGCAGAAATAAAGCTCAAAAGTGGGCTTTCGTCCGGGCATATGATACCAATCACGCCTACCCTTTCAGGCATAGCAAGCGTCACAAATCTGTGTGTTGTGTGGTGGACTGCACCATCGTATTTGTCTGCCCATGCTGCATAATAATAGATGCGATCGATGGATGTATTGACTTCTTTTTCGGCATCAGCATGGCTGATATTGCATGTTTGCACCAATCTATTGGCAAATTCATCGGCACGAATGGCCAAATTTTCGGCGATGTAGTACAATACTTGTGCACGAGCATGACCTGTCATAGATGGCCAAGATGTACATGCATGGGCTGCTTCTACTGCATTTCTGATGTCTTTCCTATTGCCTTTAGGTACTTCAGATAAATAATTGCCGAAGGTATCCTCAACGATGATGCTATTGCCGCCATCAGGTCTCACTTGTTTGCCACCGATGTACAGCTTTGGCGTCCTATCTACAGTAGGCAAGTTTGATTTATTAGGTTTCGCTTCGTTTGGAGCATGAGTTTTAACTTTTATCGGTTCCGCAGGCAAATGGCTTTCTGCTTTAAATTTGACATATTCATACAAACCTTCTTTGCCGCCTTCTCTACCAAAGCCCGACTCTCTGTATCCACCGAAGCCTGATGCAGCATCAAATATATTGCTACAATTGATCCAAACAGTACCCGCTTTGATTTGTGGTGCAATGTCCAAGGCCAGATTGATATTTTCTGTCCAAATACTGGATGCAAGGCCATATCTTGTATTATTGGCCAACTTCACTGCCTCAGCATGTGATCTGAATGTCATCGCTACCAAGACTGGCCCAAATATTTCTTCTTGAGCGATGATAGACGATGGTGATACATTGGTAAATAAGGTCGGTGGGTAAAAATAACCTTCTTTTGGGCAACTCCAAGATGGCTGCCAGCAAATATTACCCTCATCGATGCCAGCTTGTACCAACTCTTGGATGGTTTTGAGTTGGACAGGCGCTACGATGGCTCCTATATCTATGGATTTGTCCAAAGAATTACCTACTCTCAAGGTTTCCATTCTGGCCCTTATCTTCTTGTACAGCGTCTCCGCCACACTTTCTTGTACCAATAATCTAGATCCAGCGCAGCATACTTGGCCTTGATTAAACCAAATAGCATCCACAATGCCTTCTACCACGCTATCCAAGTCAGCATCTTCAAAAACAATAAAGGGCGATTTACCTCCAAGCTCCAAAGATATTTTCTTGCCACTACCTGCTGTAGCCCTTCTGATGATCTTGCCAACTTCTGTCGAACCAGTGAATGCAATCTTGGCGACATCAGGATGATTGACCAAGGCTGCACCTGTAGTACCATGACCTGTGATGATATTGACCACGCCATCTGGTAGGCCTACTTGCTTGCAAATATCTGCAAAAAGCAAGGCTGTCAATGAGGTAAACTCCGCTGGTTTTAGCACCACAGTATTGCCCATTGCTAAGGCTGGAGCTATTTTCCAAGCCAACATCAACATTGGGAAATTCCAAGGTATGATCTGCCCAATGACTCCGATCTCTTTGTACTCCTTCATCTCAGTATCCATCAATTGTGCCCAACCAGCATGGTGATAAAAATGTCTTGCTACTAGTGGGATGTCGATGTCTCGAGTTTCGCGGATTGGCTTGCCATTATCCATAGACTCCAATACTGCAAAATTTCTGCTGTGTTTCTGTATCTGTCTCGCTATAGCGTATAAATATCTGGCTCGCCCATGTCCACCCAATTCTACCCAAGGTTTCAATGCTTTTTTTGCAGCCTTGACGGCATCATCTACGTCTTTTTGGTTGGCTTCAGCCACCATGGCCAATTTTTCAGTAGTGGAAGGACTGATGCTTTCAAAATATTCACCAGAGTTTGGCTTCGTCCATTTACCATTGATAAACAATTGAAATTTTCTCTTATGAGCGTCGAGAAATGCCAAACTTTCGTTGTTGCTTTCTGTTGCAGGGCCGTACTCCATATTTTGATATATTTCTTTGATTGTCATTTTATTATTTGATTGATTGTTTATTTTTATATTGATTCTATTTAAATATTTTTATCCAAAAAAACATTCCATTCTTTTTGTGACGGAATATTTGATCGTAAGTAATCTGGCAATTCTCGGGTATGTATATATTGGCCAACACCAATTGGCTTTTGAATGTTCTTGATTGAATATTCTACTTCAATATTGTCTTTAGATTTGCAAAGTATAATACCAATTGTCAGATTATCATCTTCCATTTTGACAGTATCATCTATTACATTCAAATAAAAATTTAGTTTACCAACATACTCAGGCTTAAAATCACCCATTTTCAATTCAATGATGATATAACACCGCAACTTTGTATGATAAAAGAGTAAATCTGTTCTATACTCTTTGTCACCAGCATATAATTTGAATTGGTTGCCCATGTATGCAAATCCTTTACCCAACTCCAACAAGAAATATGTAATATTCTTAATTAATTGGCGCTCTAAATCGGATTCTTTTGAATGCTCTGACAATGATAAAAATTCGAAATGATAAGGATCTTTAAACAATTGCTGCGCCAAATCACCTTGTATTTCAGGCAAAGTATTTCTAAAATTTGAAACGATGTTGCCTTGTCTTTCATGCAGTTTGGTCTCTATTTGGTACTCTAAGACTGCTCGACTCCAGTTGTTTTCTAAGGTTTGTTCTACGTAAAATAGGGAAATATTTATATCCTTTATTTTTTCAATAATCAAAATATTATGTTTCCATGGTATTAAAAAACATTTTAAAAATCGCTCATTAAAATTTCCCCCAGCTTGGGGTATAATTTGGAAAACGTTTCCCCCAACTTGGGGCAGTAATTCAAAACAGTTTTTATAAAAGGCATAGAATTTCTTAATTGCAAATAAATTCGTTTTAGAAAACCCAGACATCTCCGGAAACTCAGCTTTCAAATCTTTACTGAGTTGGTCGATAAATCCGCTGCCCCAAACACTATCGCCTTGCTTTTCAGATATTTCCTTGCCCAAATACAAATACATCTTGATTAGCTCTGTATTCACTGCTACAGATGCTTTTATTTGACTTCTTTGAATATTAGATTTAATATCCTTTAGCCAACTAACGTATTGTTGATCTGAAACTAACATTTTGGTTGACTACATTATGCCATAGGATGTCGATAAGATGCTGAATACCGACCTGTCACATAGTGTTCCAACTGTCTCTCAATATCTCCCAATAGGCTACTGGCTCCAAATCTAAATAAATCTGGTTGAACCCATTCATTGCCCAATTCCTCTTTCATCAAGATCAAATAATTGAGCGCATCTTTGGCTTTTGCGATGCCACCAGCAGGTTTATACCCTACTTTGTAGCCAGTCAATTCTAAATATGTTCTGATCATTCTTACCATTACCAAAGTCACTGGAAGAGTAGCATTGACGCCTTCTTTTCCTGTGCTAGTTTTTATAAAATCAGATCCTGCCATCATCGCT
>JAXLUT010000041.1:0-12963 GCA_046329385.1 Saprospiraceae bacterium | reverse complement strand
ATGCACCAAAACATCTACTGTATCATTGCTTAATTTAATTTGTTTTCCTAACTTTGAGAGATAGAAATCTTGAGATTGAGCCCATTTCAATATGATGTATGGAATACCTTGAAGATTGGCTTTAAATTTTGTAATCAATTCTTCACATAGGTCTGCTAATATGTTTTCAACTACTTCAACGCCATTTTGTTTAAGAATTTCTATGCTCTTGCCGCCTACCACAGGATTAGGATCTTTACATCCTATGACCACTCTGGGTATTTTTTCTTGCAATATTCGATGCACACATGGTGGCGTTTTGCCAGTATGGCAACAAGGTTCCAATGTCACATAAATGGTAGATTGTGTCAGAAATGCTTTGTCCAATGGATTGATACTCTCTATGGCATTGACCTCAGCATGAGCTGCACCGTATTTTTGATGATAACCTTCGCCGATGATGCGTCCATTATGTACGATGACGGCGCCAACCATCGGATTTGATTTGGTATATCTTAAGCCATTATAAGCCAATGCAATACATCTTTGCATGAATAATTCATCTGGATGTAAAGCACTTTTATTCATTTTGGTGTTTTTACTTACCGTGGCATTGTTTGAATTTTTTGCCACTACCACAAGGACACAAGTCATTTCTGCCCACTTTTTCTTCAGTCCTACGGAAGGTCTCTACCTTTTCAGATTTTTTAGATACATTTTCAGCTGCTTCTCTGATGGCTTCCTCTTCGCGACTGGTTCTTACCTTGGTGAGATCTGTTTTTTGCACCTTGGCTTCTTTTACTTCCTGTTGGATCAAAAGCTTGCCATTAAATAAGTAGGCGCTGACATCTTTATTGATTTTGTTGATCAAAGATTCAAACAAGTTGTAAGCTTCGATTTTATATTTTACCAACGGATCTTTCTGCTCAAATGATGCGGCTTGTACTGCATCTTTTAGTTCATCCATGTTTCTAAGATGTTCCTTCCAGTGATCATCTAAGATGGCCAATGTGATGGTCTTTTCAATATCACGCATGATGGATGCACCGTTGCTGTCTATTGCCTGCTTCAGATCTGCTGCGATTGGTAATGGATTGCTTCTGCCATCTGTAAAAGGTATAGCAATCCTTTTGTACCTATGGCCTTCATTTTCATATACCTGTTTGATGGTTGGTAGCAGTATTTGAGTGATTTGTTCAGATTTATAATTGTAGTGTTTCATCACTGTATCTAATGTTGAATCTATCAATTGATCTACTGATGAGTTCTTGAAAGTATCTTCGTCTATTTGTGGGTCGATGCTTAATGAAGTCAAGCAATCAAATCTAAAGTTTTCGAAATTGTTGGTGCTTTTGTTGGTTGCAACAATGTTTTCTACAGAGCCTACAAACATAGCATGCAAATCTACAGTCAATCTATCACCTTGGAGAGCATTATTGCGCTTGCGATAGATGGCCTCTCTCTGGATATTCATGACATCATCATACTCTAACAATCGTTTACGAATGCCAAAGTTGTTTTCTTCTACTTTTTTCTGAGCTCTCTCGATAGATTTGGTCACCATACTGTGTTGGATCACTTCGCCGTCTTTATGTCCCATTTTATCCATCAAGCCAGCTATCCTATCAGATTGGAATAAACGCATGAGGTTATCTTCCAAAGATACATAAAACTGCGAAGTACCTGGATCTCCTTGACGACCAGATCTACCACGCAACTGTCTATCCACTCGCCTTGAATCGTGTCTTTCGGTTGCGATGATAGCCAAACCACCAGCTCTTTTTACTTCTTCACTGATCTTGATGTCGGTACCACGACCAGCCATATTAGTGGCTATGGTGACGGCACCAGCTTTTCCAGCTTCTGCTACTACCTCTGCTTCTCTCTGGTGTTGCTTAGCGTTGAGGACATTGTGCTTGATGCCTCTCATACTGAGTGTTCTACTGAGCAATTCAGAAATATCTACCGAAGTCGTGCCCACAAGTACTGGTCTTCCTTGATCTGTCAGCTTACCTATTTCTTCTATGACGGCATTAAATTTTTCTCTGGCGGTCTTATATACCAAGTCTTCTTTGTCATTTCTGACAATAGGTCTATTTGTTGGTATCACTACTACATCCAACTTATATATTTCCCAAAATTCGCCAGCTTCTGTTTCTGCAGTACCTGTCATACCAGACAACTTGTGGTACATCCTGAAGTAATTTTGCAGCGTAACTGTCGCATACGTTTGGGTGATTTCGCCGATTTTTACACCTTCTTTTGCTTCAAGAGCTTGGTGCAAGCCGTCAGAGTATCTCCTTCCCTCCATCATACGACCAGTTTGTTCATCTACGATTTTTACTTCTTCGTTGATGACGACATACTCTTGGTCTTTTTCAAACAAAGTATAAGCTTTAAGCAATTGACTGCGGCATGTAACCGTCTTGATTTGACAGCATAATCTTGAATCATTGCTTCTTTTTCTTCAGTCAATTTGATGCCTTCTCTTGGTCTCCCTTGTTGTAAGTTCTTGTATAGCATGGGTGATATCTGGCAATACAAAGAAGTTGGGATCATTTTCGCCTCTTGAAAGGTATTCGATACCCTTGTCAGTTAGCTCTACGTTTCTGTTTTTCTCATCTATAGTAAAGTATAATGGAGCATCGGCTATATGCATGTTTTTGCTTTGCTCTTGCATATATACGTTTTCGGTTTTTTGAAGAATCACTTTGATGCCCTCTTCACTCAAAAACTTGATCAACGGCCTATATTTAGGTAAGGCTCTATATACTCTGAACAATGCCAATCCACCTTCACCTTCTGTGTGGCCAGTTTTTCCTTCTTTGATGAGCTTACGAGCTTCTGCCAGATATTCTGTAGCTTGCTGCCTTTGGATACTAAATAGCTTTTCAATCTTTGGATTCAGCTCAATGTATTCTTGCTCTTCAAGACCTTGTGGCACCGGTCCAGAGATGATCAATGGTGTACGGGCATCGTCCACAAGGACACTGTCCACCTCATCTACCATAGCAAAATGATGCTTACGTTGTACCAATTCCTCCTTGTCTCTCACCATATTGTCTCTAAGGTAATCAAAGCCAAATTCGTTATTGGTACCGTATGTAATATCACATCTGTATGCGGCGATCCTACCTGGAGAGTGAGGCTTGTACTTATCAATACAATCAACAGTCAAAAGTAAAAACTCGAAGATGGGGCCTACCCATTCGCTGTCCCTTTTGGCAAGGTAATCGTTGACAGTGATGACGTGTACACCTTCGCCACTGAGTCCGTTGAGGTACGCTGGAAGAGTAGCTACTAAAGTTTTACCTTCACCTGTTGCCATTTCGGCAATTTTGCCTTCATGCAGTACCATACCACCGATGAGTTGTACATCGTAATGCAGCATATTCCATGTGATATCGCCACCAGCTGCTTTCCAACTATTTTTCCAAACTGCCTGATCACCTTCAATGGTAACATAATCACCAGAAACTGCCAAATTTCTATCATGATCAGTAGCCGTCACCACAATTTGGTTATTATCTTTGAAACGCTTTGCTGTTTCTTTTACCACCGCAAATGCTTCTGGTAGTATTTGTTTTAATGAATTTTCTAAAAACTTATTTCGCTCTTTTTTAATATTGTCTATTTCGTTGTAGTAATCTTCTTTTACTTGGTAGTCAGGTTCTTCATTTGCTTTAGCATTGAGTGCTTCTATGTCTGCATCAATGTCTTTAAGGCTATCTTTGATTCGTCTTCTGAATTCCAGTGTTTTGTTTCTCAATTCATCATTGGTCAGAGATTGGTATTCTTGGTAGAAGGCATTGGTTTGATCTACTATAGCAGAATATCCTTTTACATCTTTGTCGTGTTTGTTGCCAAAAATGTTTTTTAAAAAATTGAACATTGTTATATTTTTTGTATATGTAAGCTTTGAATTTATTGGCAAATGGCCAAAAGGCTTGCAAAGATATTAAATAAAAATTATTTACATGGGCTAATTGACCAAAATTATGCCATTGCATCTGGACTGGACAAAATGTCTTGCTTTGGAATGGTTTACTGACAAAATGAGTGGAAAATTGAAATCAATGACCCAAAGAACACTTTTTGATGCGCTTTTGTTGACATAAAATGTACTTTTATTATTGGATTTGTTGTGTTTGATTTCTTATTAACAATTTCCTCTGTGATGCTTTTCATTTTACACTTTGAGTTAAAATGATGATTTTATGTTTGTTCTAATCAGCTTATATCTTCATCACTTTAAAAGTTGACATACCAGCTTGTGTTTTAATTTTCAAAATATAAATTCCACTGGTAAATGTAGTGAAGTCAAGTCTCAACTCACTTTGTTTGACCTGATCAAACTTACTAAAGACATTATTATAAACATCAAAAATAGTTAGTTCAGATATTTCAAATTTTGATTTGATGTTGACATTATCAAAAGTGGGATTTGGGAAGATTTGTATTTTTTGGCTTGAATATTCGTCGGTGCCAGAGGTATTTTCTATGATGAAATTTTCAAAAATAATGGCATGGGCCTTCATCAGTAAGGGTCAATTTGTATTGGCCACTCATGAGCTTGTCGATGCAGGTAGTAGTCATACCATTGCTCCAAAGGTAGTTGTATGGAGTCAAACCTCCATCTAAAGACATATATTGCCGATGCCTTTATGATCTACATCGTGTTGAATGGATGGATGCAATTGGAGATTGGATGCCGATATCACTGGCACTGGTAAGACATCTAGCTTACAATCATTGGCATCAATGATCTGTGCAGAATAATGGCCATTGGCCAATCCGTCAATATATTCACCAGCATAGAGACCACCTTGCCAATTGATTCCTAAAGGTGGATCGCCACCTGCTACTTTAAGTGTAATGGAGCCATTAGAATCTTTGGGACAAACATTGTTGATTATGTTATCAATTGTGTAATAATATGGTGATTTTTCATCCAACATTAATGGTAAACTGTTTCCAATACAACCATCGACATCTGTAATAGACAAAGTATATATACCTGCTCCCAACTTGGTGATGGTATCTTGTAGGCTGTTTTTGAAATATTGTACACCATGACTCCAATTGAAATCAAGTGGCTGTTTAGCATTTGAAATATGGGCTGCCACCTGAGCATTTTTGTCCAAATAGCATTTGTTTGCCTGTACCAAAGTAAGGTCAACCATGACTTGTTTGTTGGTATAAGAGAGTTCGATATTGGGAATACTGGCTTTACAACCTAATTTATCATAAGCTGTGACACTATAATAGCCAGGCGTTAGGTCTTCAAAATAAGCTACAGAAAGTGGACTATGTGACCAAACATAATTGTAATCGCCATTGCCACCTTGACCCAAAACTGACACATAACCATTTTTTCCAGCAATACATATTGCATCTCGAATGCTGTCAATTTCTATATTAAAAGGATGAGGCTGATCGATTGAAATAGGATGAGTTATAACTTTGCATCCATTGGCATCAGTGATAGTCAAGGTATAATTTCCAGCTTCTAAGTTGAAAATATCATCTGTTCGTTCTGATAGTTTACTCCATAAAAAAGTATAAGGCATCGTGCCACCAGTCATTTCCGTTTTGATGCTACCATTGTTTTCGCCATAACATCTTACAGCTTCTGTACTGACAATTTTTATTTGCAAAGAATCGGGCTCTGTAATGGTTGACATGATGACATCTAAGCATCCAGTATCATCGGTGACGGTGGCAGTATAAATGCCAGGCTTGAGATTTGAAATCGATTCGGTGGTTTGACCACTTTCCCATCTATATTGATACGGTGGCGTACCATTGACTACCAATAATTGGATGCTTCCAGTAGCTTGACTTGGACATGGTGGATGCTGGATGGTCTTGATGCCTGCTTTCAAAGATGGTTTGGATGTCAGTGAGATGTCATTTAGAGAGGCGTAACAATGATTATTATCAGTTATTGTGACACTATAAATGCCATCAGCTGTGTTTATCAAGTTCTTGGTAGTGGCGCCATTTGACCATTTATAAGTGTATGGTGGCATATTTTCGTTGTGACCAATCAACAATTCTCCATCTGATTTCCCTTTGCATGTAGGATTTTTCATTCCCGTGAGGATGACATTGAGCGTAGTAGTTGCTGTCAACTGAATGTATTGCGTTTGGGTTTTGCAGCCTCCTTGGTCTGTTACATTTGCATAATAAATACCTTGTTTCAGGTGCTGTATAGTGGTACCAGATTGTTGGTTTTGCCAAATGACTTGGTATGGCGCATTTCCTCCAGTGATTTGAAGTGTGATTTGTCCATCTTCCGTACCATTGCATGAAGGATGCGTTATGACAGGAGTGATCATCATAGGATTGGTCTCTGGATCGTCATCAGTGTTACCATTACAATTTTCATCTATAGTGTTACACTGTATTTCTGTTGCATTGGGATGGATGTTGTTGTTGAGATCGTCGCAATCTCCACCTAAAGTTGTATAACCTTGGGGAACGATCGAAGTACAAATTTCTACCTTTTGTGCATCGGTGCCATATCCATCTTGATCTTGGTCGAGATAATATGTATCTGTATTTTGGAGAGGCATGGAGTTGTAAAATTCGATTTGATCTATGGCAATATCTGCCAATGCGCCTGCTCCAGTTTTTGCCTTAAATCTAAAAATACCGCTCTTTTGATGATAGGGAGATAAAGATATGGTCTTTCGCTTCCAAGCTTCACCTTGGTTGCCACTAATACTTGTTAGTGCTTGCCATGTCCTTTCATTGTCCAATGATATTTCGAGTATAAGTGTATTAATATCTGAGCCATACATATTATAATAAAATGACATGTCACATCCAGAAGGATTACTCCTGATATCCATACATGTTGATTGCAAGATGACTTGATTATTGATGCCACAAAGTTGTGGATTGTTTTCGATATAGATGTATTTCCCTAGTTGACTGACATCTGCGTTGGGTCCTGTATTTTCGGTGTCGGTCTTTCCTTGCCATATCAACCAATCTTGGCCACTATCTTCGGTGACATTGTGCCATATTTTATCTGTTATAGGACATTTTACAGCACAACCTTCGTCGCATTTGGGCAAATCATCAAAATAGGTGGCCACCGATATCGGTTCACAAGAAGTTGTCGCTTTCAATTTACAGCTTTCTGGTGAGATCGAAAATGTGCATTGTGAGATGATTGAAATTTCGTAATTGGTATTAGGATCTAAACCATTAATAGTAAAAGTACCTTTATTGCATTCTACAAAATGTTCTGAAATAAGACTATCTTGATATACGCTGAGCTTGATTGTCTTACAAGTATGACTTGGTTTCCAACCCACTTTGAGACTATTAAAATCAGTTTGGCTAATGTTAAAATCTTCTGGCATCAAGCATAATTCATTATTAAAATTCAAATTGACATACTTCAATATACCGGCATCTTTTAACGCTCTGTCAAAGACAATTAATTTCCAATAGCCTTTGGATAATGTATCTGGTTTCCAATTGTTTATCTCACCATCTGGCTTAAAAGTACCGATGTAAGGTGGCTTAGAATCTCGTAAAAATAGACAGGACTGTGGAGCAAAAGTAGTCACTCGGGAGCAGGTAGTATCTTTGATATCGCCAAAATTATTTTGCCCAATACCGTTGTGTGAAGATAGGACAAGGGATTGACCTTGTGGGCTTATCAATGTGATGTTGAGGTCAGCAGGCCAACTATGCTCTATCATCAATTGGACTGAAGTTAAAAAAACATTAGTACCCAAGATGCCATTTTGATGCACATCGAGCAGCAAGGTTTCTGTGCCATTGTCTTTAAGTGGGATACTGAGCTCGCAAGCTGAAGGTACTTCTAAGACTGTCACAAATGGTATGGCCACATTCCAATTACTATATTTTCCCACTCCACATACAGATCGGATATTTAATTCATAAGCAGTGGAAGGAACCAAGTCAGTAATTCTGATGTTTTTTTGTGTACTGCTGTGTGTCGGAATACCTGTGCGTAATTTTCCTTTCATCACGATCTCCAATTGCCAGCCTTCAGGTGCGTTATTGGAGTCAGACCAACTGATGTCTATTGAAGTAGTTGTTCGATTTTCAAATTTGAAATTGAAGGGAGGAACACAGGACTGACCATACATCTTCCAAACTGATAGTATGAATATTGCTATTATTAGCCTAATGTGAGTGCAAGTTTGAAACAATTCTTCAAAATTTTAAAATTCAAAGATAATGAATAACCTAAGGAAAAAAATCATGTCAAAAACAGTTGCTCTTGAAAATGACCCAAATAATTACTCAAAAATAAAGTAATTTGACCAAAAGACTTGTAATCTACTGTCAAAAAATAGAAAAATTGTAATATTTACGTATTAGTGCTAAGAAGTAGCGTTTGATTTTATGTTATAACTGGTTGATGATTAATATTTCGTTTTAGATTTTGCCCAGTCGATGTATGAATTGTATTGCTACTTTTTTTGATATAGCACTGTTTAATTTGGACGAAGATATAAGATTACTTAGATAAGAAAAAGCTATGTCCTTTAGTCGTCAATTTTCGTTACTTAGTCCATAAAATACAGTGATTTTGGCTGTTTGCGGCTTGGCAAATATCAAATTGGTAATCTCTAATTGGAAATTATGGTTAAAAAATGATACTTTTACACCGTAATATTAACGAAACAAAATTTTTATAGCAAAAATGAATAAGCATTTATTATTGATTGCCGTCTTGGTATTTGGGTTGCTGGTAGATAATATGTCTGCGCAGAAAAAAGCCAGTCCTTATGATTTTGGAAAAATGTGGACTTTCGAAAATCCACCTAAAGAATGGTTGAAAACTACATATGGTATGGATGTACAAGATGAGTGGTTTGATTACGTAAGGAAATCTTCCCTCAGATTTGCTACATGGTGTTCTGCATCTTTTATATCTGAAAATGGTTTGATCATGACCAATCACCATTGCTCAAGAGATGTGGTCACTGCCTTACAAAAAGATGGTGAAAACTTTGATAAGCAGGGATTTTATGCGGCTACATTGGAAGATGAGAGGAGAGCAGAAGGTCTTTTTGTAGAGCAAATGATCAAAGCTGAAGACATCACTAAGCTCGTTTTGGAAAAGACTAAGTCGGCCAAAAACGATACCGAAGAAGCTGCCATGCGAAAATCAGCCCTTGAAGAAATTGAAAAATGTACAAAACTAAGATGACTGGAAAGACCTAAGAATTCAAATGGTAACGTTTTATAGCGGTGGTAAATTTTCAATTTATGGTTATAAGCGATATAGCGATATTAGATTGGCGTGGATACCAGAGCGATTTTAGGATTTTGCAGGACCCTGATACCCATATCCAAGATATAACCAGATGCAACATTCTGGAGAGCTTATGATGAGAACGGTAAGCCATTAAATACATCAGCCAATTACTTAAAATTCAACAAAAATGGTGCAGTTGAAGGAGATCCCAGTATTTGTAGTGGGCAACTGGAGTAGGGGATGAGCTGATATAGGATAGTATCACAGTTGACTTATGACCGTGATTACAGATTTCCGCTACAATATAAGTTCCTAAAAAGAGAATGACCTCATGATGAAGAAATTTAATACCATCAAAAATGACCAGCAAAAGAGTACGAAGTGCGCAATTGAACATATGCGTTGCCAACTCAATGAAAGTATCTGGTGGCATAGCCAAAGGATTGAAAGATCCCGAACTTTTCGGTCGTAAAGTAGAAATGGAACTCTATTGTCAAAGTCTCCTGAGATAACTTATTGGGATGACATGGCAAAACAATATGATGTACTCAACCCACATGGATGGGCCATGACCTACTTGTCACCAAACCCTTATAGAGGAGTTCAATTTGTGGTAATGCACGAATTGATGGCTTACAAAGACATGGTGAAGAACAAAGCAGAAACTGCTGTAGAAAAGAAAAATGAACTCAAGGCTAAGATCATCGAAGACCTTAAAAATCCTAATGATCATATAAATAGAGATGTTCACTCTATTTTTGAATGAAGTCAAATAAAGATATGGCGGTCCTATGATATGACATTGCAAAAGGTTTTGGGTAAGCGTTCAATACCTGAATATGTGAAATATTTGTTGAAGGAAACCAAATTTACTGATGAAAAGAAAGTAGAGAAGTTCTTTGAGAAAGAAGATAAAATGGAGAAAGATGACGATCCATTATTGGAAGCAGCAACCATATTTGTCAACAGGTATCATATGCCGGACTATCTAAGTCATCTGGACCAGCGCGCCAAGCATTAGAAGCAAAGATTGCCAATCAAGCCTTTAAAGTATATGGCGACAAACTGCCACCAGATGCGACATTTACCTTGAGAATTTCTGATGGAGTCATCAAAGGGTGCGATTTACAATGGAACTGTAGCACCACCAAATACTACATTTTATGGCTTGCATGATAGATTTTATTCTTTCAAGAAGGAGTTTCTTGGGCACTACCTGCTAGATGGCAAAATCCACCAATGGAGATGTTGAGCGCACCATTTAATACAGTATCTACCAATGACATCATAGCGGTAACAGCGGTAGTCCATTGATCAATAAAAATAGAGAAGCTGTTGGCTTGATTTTGATGCAATATCTATCGCTGCTGCGTTAACTTTTATCTTTGATGAAGAAGTCAACAGGGATTGGTAAGTGTACATGCAGATGTATCTTCGCAGCCTTAAAATATATTTACAAAGCAGATAGAATAGTAGAAGAGATAGATTAATATCCTCTCTCAAAATACCCCTAACATTAATTGTGAACTTTGGCGGCTCTGTAAAAGGAGTCGCCATTTTTTTAAAGTGAATATTCCGAATTGTCATAGTTCATATTCAAGTTAATATGTTTAGTGGTCAAATATCGATTTTTCAGAAATTTAGAATTCTATGAAGAAATGGAACTAAAATTTAACTTAAATGTTATATGTTTTATTGATGGGCAAGTATGAATTGGCAAGTCGAGCTCATGATGACTTTTTAGGTTAACTTACTTTATTTGAAAATGAAGTGCAAGATGCCATATTTATACGAATAGCTCTTCATGAATTTGGGTTCAACTTAGGTAGGCCATATGTTGATACATTAGTGGCTTCAAATTATTCAAATATGAAAGAATTAAGATTTGATGTTAGTAATGGTGTTTGGCGTGTTGCTTTGCTTTTGACCAAAAGAAAAGCCAGTATTACTAATAGCTGGTAATAATACAGATTGGATAAAAAGCGTTTTTATAGGACTTAATTGAAAAGGCAGTGATCAAAGATTTGCTTCTCATCTCAAACAATTAAAATAATAAATACAATGAGTATATCAGCAAAAATAGTGTTTGACTCATTACCAAAAGCTAGAAAATTGATGATTAAGAAGGAATCTAAAATCTTAATATCAGAATATAAGAACCTTCAAGAATTCAGGCGATCATTAGGGATGACACAGTCCGAATTGGCTTCTGATCTATCTATCAGTCAAGTTAATATTTCAAAGTTAGAGAAAAGAACTGATATGCATATTTCAACACTTAGAAAATATGTGGAAGCACTTGGTTGTCAATTAGAGATTAAGATAAAGATGCCAAATGAATCCGAGGTAATGATAAACAATATTAAATAATTTAAATTTTAAATTTTCAAACAATCAATCACAATCAAATCTATTGATGTCAATTTTATTATATATTCCGAATTGTCATTTGTGATACATGTGGAGATAGAATTCTGAAATAAATGAAAAAAATTTGGTGGTTTGAGAAATGCTAACTACTTTTGTATCAGATGTTCCCCTGATTGCTATATTTTTTGAAATTAAATTTAAAACTTTTTAAGATGAAAAATCAGATCGTCCTATTATTGCTCACTTTTTTGTGTTTGAGTGCTTGGTCACAAAGCAAGGATTGGAAGCAAATCAACACGGCCAATAAAACTGGTATTCACTTGCTTTATCAAGCAACTGATGGTACCTTGTTTGGAACAATGCAAATATCAAATTCTTTGGCAATTTCGAAAGATAATGCCAAGACTTGGGTAATATTGGATGATTTAAAATTGAGTTATAATATTTTTTTTATAAGGCCTTTTAGGGAAGACAAATTCGGAACATTAATTTACTTTTACGAAAACAAAGTTTATATATATGACAAAGTTAATACAAGATTTGATCTATTAATTTCATTAGGTTCGTACGAGTATATCAATGATATTGGTATCTTGTATAACAGCGATATTTTAATTAGTACCGACAATAAAATTTTTAAATATTCGTCAGATGGTCAATTGATGCAAGCAGTTAATTGGCAGGTAAACTATATGACATTTTTAATGAGCGATGTAGAAAATGGAAAAAATTTTGTAAAATATTCTGATAGTTCTGGCGAAAAGATTGCCGAAATATTACCTAATTTGAGTTTAAACAACATCATTGATATTAGTGATAAACATGAAATACAATATGTTAGGCTAAGTGATCGAATTTTTACAAATGAATCATATTCTGATGATGGTGGAAAAAATTGGAATAAACTGCAGTTTCCAACGAATATATATGCTAGATTTCTTAACATAGGAGCTGACAATAAGCTTTATTTTTTTACTAATACTGGTATTTTTATATCTGCTGATATGGGCAATACTTTTGAAGCAAAACAGACACCGATCGAGTATTTGGAATATGCATCGGCAACTGTTGAAGGCAATTTTGTTTTGGGTGCCTTTGATGGCTTTTGTTCAAGTGAAATTTATATTGCTACAGATCTGGAGCCTACATTTAAAAAAATTGAAAATGAAATTGGAGATTATTATGCCTTCTATGTATATCCGGGTATTAATGAAAATATTTCTTATAAAAATTGTTACCATATTTTAACAAAAAATAGTTTGCAAAATTGGGATACCCTGAAAGCCAGCTTGGACATTGATTATGATTATATTGACGAATTATATCATTTGTCAAATGGTGACATCTTGGGCAAAAGTCGA
>JAXLUT010000040.1:0-13168 GCA_046329385.1 Saprospiraceae bacterium | reverse complement strand
TAGCGATACTGCATATACTGCTGGCGATGAGCCAATGCAATATCGGAAAAAATATCCTGACATCGTAGTAGCTGTTTCAGAAAATAGAGCTTATGCCATACCACAGATTGTCAAACAATATCCGCAAACACAGACCATATTGCTGGATGATTCATTTCAGCATAGAGGTGTAAAACCAGGACTAAATATACTACTGACCTCTTATGATTCACTTTTCACAGATGATTATTTGTTGCCAGCGGGTAGATTGAGAGAGTGGCGCTCAGGATACAAAAGAGCAGACATCATCATCGTCACTAAGTGTCCTGATGTCATTAAAGATACTCAAAGAGCCAAAATAGTCAATGATATAAAGCCTTTGCCACATCAAAGGGTTTTCTTTTCATATTATGAGTATGACTATCCATACAATTTTTATGAATCAAGCAAAAGAATAAGATTGGATGCTGATCTCAATGTTGTACTCTTGAGCGCAATTGCCAATACCAATTATTTATTTTCATACTTGGACAAAACAGTCAATGAAATACACGAAATAGAGTATGCAGACCATCATTTGTTTGACAGTCGAGACATAGAAAAAATAGAAAAAGTATATAACAATACTCCTGGGCAAAGAAAGATAGTATTGACTACTGAAAAAGATGCCATGAGATTAGAATTGCACAGAGATCTTTTAAAATCGCTACAAATACCTGTGTTTATCCTTCCAGCAAATGTAAAATTTCATTTTGATGATGGTGAAAAATTTCAAGATACTGTAAAACAGTTTTTATTAGATTTTGAAGTTTAATGAAGGCATCCATCAAATCCTTTGTTATAATACCAATTATTCAAATTGTAAATCTTTTAACTTGATAATCGCATCACCCAAACAATCATTTATTTCATTGGCAAAATAATAATTCGTAATTTTGCCCTTTCTAAAACCAAACCTTACAGTGAAATCATGGCGAAAGTCGAATTGTTAATGCCCAAAATGGGAGAAAGTATCATAGAAGCCACCATCCTCAAATGGGTAAAAAATGTAGGTGATAAAGTAGCAATAGATGATACCATCCTTGAGATCGCAACCGACAAAGTGGACTCAGAGATCCCTTCACCTGTCAATGGCACTATTGCAGATGTACTTTATCCAACAGACAGCGTAGTGGCAGTAGGTAAGGTCATCGCTATCATAGTCACTGAAGGAAATGAAATAGATCCACTGCCTACACCATCTATCAAGGAAGTACCTGAAGTATTAGAAGCAGAGACAGAAAAAATCATTGAGACAGTAGTTCAAGATAGCCAAGTGTCCACTATAACCAATCAAGGTGATAGATTTTACTCACCATTGGTGAAAAGTATTGCCAAAGAAGAAAGAATTTCACAATCAGAATTGGATTCTATCGCTGGCACTGGAGCACTTGGCAGAGTGACTAAGTCCGATATTTTGAAACATGTAGCAGCTAGATCAACAACGAGTGAGTCGTCAAAACAGCCAGCCGCACCACAACAAGTTATATCATCATCTGCACCGTCAATGAGTGGTAATGTCGATATCATTGAAATGGACAGAATGCGAAAATTGATAGCCGAACACATGGTGATGAGCAAAAAAACTTCGCCCCATGTTACATCTTTTGTAGAGACTGATGTCACCAACATGGTAAAATGGAGAGAAGCCAATAAGCGCAAATTTCAAGAAAAATATGGCACAAGTATCACATTTACACCACTTTTTGTAGATGCAGTAGTCAAGGCCATCAAAGATTTTCCATTGGTCAATGTCTCGTTAGATGAGACCAAAATTATAGTTAAAAAAGATATCAATATAGGGATGGCAGCTGCCCTTCCTACTGGCAACCTCATTGTACCAGTGATCAAAAATGCAGACTTGCTCAGTTTGGCCGGCTTAGCTAAAACGGTCAATGATTTGGCTGGTAGAGCACGCGAAAACAAACTAAAGCCAGAAGAAATCAAAGATGGTACTTTTACTATCACCAATGTAGGTACTTTTGGCAATCTGATGGGCACACCTATTATCAATCAACCACAAGTCGCAATCTTAGCCACCGGAGTTATTGTAAAAAAACCAGCTGTCATAGAGACCCAATATGGAGATGTGATAGCCATCAGGCACATGATGTTTCTTTCGTTATCTTATGATCACAGGATCGTGGATGGTGCATTGGGTGGAGCTTTCTTAAAACGCATATCTGATTATTTAGAAAAATTTGATCCTAATACCTTGGTTTAATATGTCAAAAAGTATTCTTATCAGCATAGTTCTAATTATGGGTGGAATATACTGTCAAGTTATAGGGCAGAAATCGCCTGAAAAAAGGGGCAATATTTACTTTGAAGCGGCTAAGTATTTTGATGCTTTGAAAGCCTACAATCAAATCAAAAAAATCAATAAAGACCCTCAATTATTGATAAAAAGAGGACAATGCTACCTACACACTAATAGACCAGATGAATGCATCAAGGATATGGCAGCTGCACACCAGCTCAAATCATTGGACAATCAAAGGTATAAGTATAGCGCTCAAGCTTATTTTTCAAAAGGAGAATATGAAGAGGCAGCCAAGTTTTATAAAACATATCTCAACACGCTCAAACCCAAGCATCCTGAATATGCCAAAATCATCCTTGAAATAAAAAAATGTGGGTACGCAAGGAATAAAAAATTTAACTCACAACTAGCTTTTGTAGAAAATTTTGGAGAAAATATTAATACAGAATATGATGAATTTGGCCCAAAACAAAGCCCTACCAAAGTAGGTAGATATTACTTTTCATCATCGAGAGTAGGCTCAATTGGCGGATTAAGAGACCCAAATGGACTTGAAGATGAAATGCGAGGCCATTACTCATCAGATATTTATTATTTAGATCTAATTGATGGCAACTGGACTGAAGTACAACTATTTGATGCATTGATCAATACATCCAAAAACGAAGTGCTACAAGACTTCAACAGTGACGGATCGGTCATGTACTACCTTAAATCTTCACCTGAAAATCTATACAATCTATATACAGACACATTTCATCAAGAAAAAATATCGGATGGCTTACCTACGCCAGTTGTTTTTGGCCAATTTAATGCTGCAATAGGTGATAAAGACTTAAGCTTATTTAATGATAGTTTGATGCTGTTTTCTTCTAAAAGAAGCGGTGGCTTTGGTGGTTTTGATTTATATTACTCAGTGTACCGATATGGATATTGGCAAGAGGCAGTCAATTTTGGTACTAAAATCAATACTCCTTATGACGAAATCTCACCTTTCCTTGTTAAAAATGGAGACATACTTTATTATTCTTCCAATCAATGGGAAGGTTTAGGTGGTTTTGATATTTTCAAATCTAATTACGAAGGCAATAATTGGAGCCAGCCTATCAATCTTTTTGCGCCTATCAACACTCCAAGAGATGAAATAAATATTGAAATTTCTTCTGACGGAACCCAAGCTGTCTTTGCTTCAAACAGGATAGTATCAAAAGGTGGTTTTGACTTGTATATTGCTTATTTTAAAGAGCAAGTCACTGATCAATTGGATATCATAGCCATGCCTCAGTTTGTTAATCCAAAAGATGAAATGTCTGATGTTGACTCTAATGGCAGTAGTACACAGCAAGTTGAAGACCTAGGCAGCAATCTTCCTGTCAAGGAAATCATCCTTAAACCACTATATTTTACCAATGATGATGAAGTGTTGAGTAATCAAAATATTGGTCATCTCAAGATACTAGCAGATATAATGCAAATACATCCAGAAGTAAATTTATTGGTACAAAGCCACAATCTTCCTGAGAGCAGACGATCAGTTGATTTGTTTTTTTCTATCAAAAGAGCTGAAAAAATAAGTGAACAATTGGCAAAATTTGGCATACCTTCATCACGGATCATCCTTCAAGGTTTAGGATCAAATTTCTCTTTAGCCGCACCTATGATACAAGGTATGAAGTCTTCTTTGGCAGAAAAAACTAATCAACGTATTGATTTAGACTTGATCAAAGATGAAAAATCACCTTTAAAAATAGTGTATGAAAGACCAGTGGTGGCGGATATTTTTAGAGATTCAAAATGGGATACCTTTGCAGCAAAAAACCAAAGACTAACATTCAGGGTTAAGTTTGCCGAGACCAACCAAATGCTCCAAAGCGAATTATTGACTACTTTGCCCGATATTATATTAGAAAAAAATGGCACCGATAGCAAATATACTTACACGGCTGGCAATTTTGAGACATTGGCAGAAGCAGAGGCACTACAAAATACTTTGAAAGAAGACAATGTATCCAATACCTCGATTAAAGTTTATTATCAAGGGAGACCCGTTATGCCAAACGAAATCGAAAAACTTTTGAAGGATTATCCTGATTTTAAATATTGGTCAGAAAAATAAAGAAATGCTCCTAAATTAATTGGAGCATTCCTTCATGTCATCATCAAGCTTCATTCAAATCAAGCCGATAAACATCTTCAAGCTCTGCATTTGAGCCAAAATTGACTCCTAAATCTTTGACAAGTCCATCGTGTATGGAGTAAACCCAACCATGGATCCATAAATCTTGCCCGCTAATCCATGCTCCTTGGACAATTGATGTTTTGGCCAAATCCATCACTTGTTCTTTTACATTGATCTCAACAAATCTATCAAATCTGTCATCTTCATTTTTGATGCTATCAAGCTCTAAACTGTTCAAACGATAGACATCTTTTATATGTCTTATCCAGTTGTCTATCAAGCCAATATGTGCATTGCCCATCGCTGCCTTGACGCCTCCACAACCATAATGACCACATACTATGATATGTCGAACCTCCAGTACATTGACGGCATAGTCGAGGACACTCAACATATTCATATCAGAATGGACGACCATATTGGCAATATTGCGATGAACAAAAACTTCACCAGGCTGCGTGCCAGTTATTTCATTGGCAGGAACTCGGCTGTCTGAGCATCCGATCCATAGCAATGGTGGCGTCTGACCTTTACTCAATTTGCTGAAATATTCTGGGTCGCTTTCAATTTTTTCAGCTACCCATTTTCTATTATTATCTATCAATTTTTTATAAAATTCGCTCATCGCTTTATTATTATTATTATTATGAAAATACTATTGTTAATTATTTGGATATCAGTAAAGTATGGTGCACATATTTGAAATGTCACTACTGAAAAAATCTAAAAGATACAGTAAAACCTTTAGGATAAATTATTGGCCAATCTACCAATGGAGATTAGCCCGACATGATGCCATTAGGCAAATTGATTGGGTGGAGGAGTTTCTTCGTCAAAATCCAAAATGCCCACCAAAAAAGGAATGTAATAATTATTCAATATTTTGGGTATAGAAGTAGGATGAGGATGTATATCAACCAAATTTAGTTCTGCATGGATGACATCTTTCAGGTTTAAATGGCCATTTTTATCTTCACTGTTTTCTTCTAACAACTCAAATGCAATAGCAGGCTCTAAGGTAGAGTGTACTATGTTGATGCTAAAAATCAAAAGCAATAAATAGACAAAAAGTCTAACCATATTAATATCTGCGAATATTTTTCCAAACAAAAGTTTTGTTATTTGGTTTATAAATCATGCTTCGGATCAAAAGTATTGTTTGGATTGCTTATATTTTTATATTCACTGGCATGAGTATAGATATGATGAGGTATTATGTAGGCCTCCCTTACAATACTATAATCATCAC
This sequence comes from Saprospiraceae bacterium, assembly GCA_046329385.1. Taxonomy (GTDB): domain Bacteria; phylum Bacteroidota; class Bacteroidia; order Chitinophagales; family Saprospiraceae; genus OLB9. The sequence goes on along the minus strand of JAXLUT010000040.1, from coordinate 7,459 downwards.
CGAAGAAGAAAACAATTCAAGTGAAGATACTACCAAAGATGTGAAGATTTACAGGATCAGTTGTGCTATGTCTTTTGATTTTGACAATTTGCTATCAAAAGACGACACAGCATGTAGAAACTACAGACAAGACTGTTGTTTTTATGCAGCTGATGTCCTCCATGAAAAGGAAAATCCACCAGAAGTCTAAAATATTCTGGTAAATTAGGTATTTTATATTTTCAAATACCAATTCGAAATCTTCATTATTATTCCTTTTTATTCATTATATGCGCCAATGTGCATATATATCATCATTCATAGTATTATGTCAACATTCAACAAATATATAACAAATTTTAGATCAGATTTTCCTGCGGGATTAGTAGTATTTTTAGTAGCGCTACCCTTATGTCTTGGTATTGCTATGGCATCTGGTGCGCCACTATTTTCAGGCATAATCGCTGGTATAGTAGGAGGTATTATTGTAGGTTTTATCAGCAATTCCAATGTAAGTGTGAGTGGCCCTGCAGCAGGATTGACGGCAATTGTTTTATCAGGTATTACATCTCTTGGTACTTTTGAGCTATTCTTGATGGCAGTGATGTGCGCTGGATTTATCCAATTGGTGTTAGGCTTTTTGAAAGCTGGTAGTATTTCCAATTATTTTCCTAATAATGTCATAGAAGGTATGTTGGCAGGTATTGGAATCATTATCATTCTCAAACAAATACCGCATGCTTTTGGATACGATAGAGATAGCGAAGGTGACATGGCCTTTATCGAAAAGACTGGATCCAATACCCTTACATCAATTTTGGACACTTTCAATTATGTACATTGGGGCGCTACTTTGACGACGTTGATATCTATAATAATTTTGGTAGTATGGGATAAAATTCCTGCTTTGAAAAAACTTAAAATCCTACCTGGCGCATTGGTAGCAGTCATAGTGGGTATTATTTTGAATGAAATATTCGTAAATACTGGATCGCCATTGTCATTGTCATCTGAACATTTGGTTGCCTTACCAGTCCTAAATAGTCTGAACGAAATTGGGAGCCTATTTGTTTTTCCTGATTTCAATGGTTTGACAAGAACTGATGTATGGACTATAGCTGGTACGATAGCCATTGTAGCATCGATAGAAACACTGCTATGTATTGAAGCAGGAGATAGATTGGATCGGCATAAAAGATATACCAACACTAATCTCGAGCTCAAGGCTCAAGGAATTGGCAATGTTGTCAGCGGATTTTTAGGTGGCTTGCCGATGACATCTGTTGTAGTAAGGACAACAGCCAATATCAACTCTGGCAATGAAACCAAATTGTCCACCATCATTCATGGTGTCTTACTATTGATCAGTGTCTTGGCTATACCTGTGCTACTCAACAAAATACCATTAGCAACACTTGCTGGCATACTGATTCTCATAGGTTTTAAATTGGCCAACCCAAAGCACTTCTTGCATTTTTATCACCAAGGGAAGTATCAATTTATTCCTTTTGTATGTACTGTGATTGCCGTAGTTTTTACTGATTTGCTCAAAGGTGTAGGAATAGGATTGATCATCAGTGTCATATTTGTATTGAAAGGCAATCTTAAAAAGGCATATCAAATGAAGAAGGAAAGAAAAAATGACAATGACGTGATTCAAATAGATCTCGCAGAAGAAGTTTCATTTTTAAACAAGGCTGCCATCAAATCTGTCCTTTCAGATATGCCAGCCAATAGCAAGGTCATCATCAACGCTTCTAAGACAGAATATATCAATCATGACGTCTTAGAACTGATCAGAGAATTTTCTGAAACTCGTGGACCTGAAAAACAAATAAATGTTCATTTGATTGGTTTTAAACCAGAGTATAAAATCGAAAATACTGTTTTTCCTTGATGATATTCACCTTCTCGATAATATTAATCAGCTGAGTCTTATCCATTTTATACCAATATTAAAGTAGTGTTAAAATTTAGTTTTATTATGTTGTAGCTTATGGAAGCGAAGTAGATTTGTTTTATTTTAAAATTTATTGAGAAATGAAGAAGTTTTTTTGCACTGCAACATTAGTTATTTTATCTATCATAACATCTTTCGTGTCTGCTCAAACGAGGCTAAACACTCATGAAAAGATAGGATGGTACAATTTTTTTGGCACATTTAAGTTGGCTGAAAAGTGGAGCTTACACACAGAATATCAATGGCGGAGAGCAGATTATATTGATAATTGGCAACAAAGTTTGATCAGAACAGGTATCAATTATCATTTGAACTCAAGGGTGACATTCCGAGTAGGATATGGCTTGATAGAAACGTTTGCCTATGGCGATATCCCCATCAATGCATTGGAAAGAAACTTTACAGAACACCGAATTTATGAAATGGTGAATCTAGGTCATAAAGAAGGGATATTCGACTTTTCACATAGGTTTATGTTAGAGCAAAGATTTGTTGGTCGGTACAGTAATGCTAATGTTACCAAAGAAGATGAGTTTCCACTCACCAATAGATTGAGGTATATGATTAGGATGCAATTACCCATTAAAGGTAAGGAGATTTCTGACAAAACTCCATACTTTGCCATGTACGACGAAATATTTATCGGATTTGGAAAAAATGTTAAAGCAAATGTTTTTGACCAGAATAGGGTGAGTCTTTTGTTGGGTTACAAATTCAATAAGACACTGAAAATTGAAGGTGGTTACCTAAGCCAAATTGTACAGTTTGGAAGACAAATAAACAATCAAGATGTCTATCAATATAATAATGGTTTTATTGTGAACCTGTATTGTAATTTTGATCTTAGGAAACACGATAGTTAGACAAATATTAAGATTTTGGCCAATAGATTTCAAAAAGACTTGCACTTATTTCATGATAGGTGCGAGTTTTTTTTTGTTAAAAACTTTCGCGCAATATATATTTTCTATTATCAGAGAGAATGAATGGGTTTAAAAGTTTATACCTTCGACCTCATTTTCAAGCAAAACCTAAACATCACAAAAATTCCTATCAAATGAGTAGGCCTTATTTTAACCACATCTTGACTCAAGATGTCGAAGTTCCACACAAGTTTAATTTTCCATTTTGCTACGATCCTCATCCGCTTGCCATCATTGCTGCAGAAGACCTACAACAATACATCAAAGAGCATCTAGAGGGACAACATGATTTTGGATCTGAAACTACTGCTGGTATTGGTAAGATGTTTGGAGTATTGGTAGTGAAAGATAAAAATGGACAGATTGGTTACCTTTCAGCATTTTCTGGCAAATTGGGCAATAAGAATTTTTATTCTGGGTTTGTGCCACCTGTTTTTGATACACTTAACGAAAATGGCTTCTATAAAAAAGGAGAAGCCGAAACCAATATCATCAATCGTCAAATAGAAAGCCTTGAATCTGATAAAGAATATATTGACGCTCAAAATTATTTAGAAGCTGTTAAAATCGAAGCCATAAAGGCTATCGATCAACTCAAAATAGACATACGCCATGCAAAAGCTGATCGAAATAAAAGAAGAGAACAAGCTCAAACGCTTTCAGGTGAAGAATACCAAAAAATGATGGCAGATCTTGATCTTGAAAGCATTAAATGGCACTATAGCCTTAAAGAAATGAATAAGTTATGGAAAAATAAAATCCAACTGCAAGAAGCCATTGTCTTAAAATATAAATCAGGCATTGATGCTTTAAAAGTTGAGAGGAAAAAAAAGTCAGCTGACTTACAACAAAAACTCTTTGAACAATACACCTTTCTCAATCAGTATGGTCAAAAAAAGAGTCTGATGGACATTTTTGAAATCACTGGTGAGAATACGCCTCCATCTGGTGCTGGCGAATGTGCAGCTCCCAAGCTTTTGCACTTTGCATTTAAGCACAATTACAGACCTATTACGATGGCTGAGTTTTGGTGGGGAAAATCTCCTAGTTCAGAAATAAGAAAGCAAGGCCTTTATTATCCAGCATGCAATGGTAAATGCAAGCCAATATTGGGTCACATGTTGGAAGGGATAATGATGGAAGACAATCCATTGCTGATCAATCCCGCTAAAGGCAAAAACCTCGATATCATATTTGAAGATGAATACTTACTTGTCATCAACAAGCCACCAGAATTTCTGTCAGTACCGGGCAAAAAGATCGAAGATTCTGTCCAAACCAGAATGCAGCAACTGTATCCAAAAGCGACAGGGCCATTGATAGTCCACAGACTGGATATGTCCACTTCAGGTATAATGCTGATTGCCAAATCAAAAGACATACATCATCATCTACAAGGCCAATTCATCAAAAGGACTGTCAAAAAACTATATGAGGAAATCTTGGATGGAAAGTAAATTGGCAAATCAATGAGTGGAGAAATAAAGCTACCTCTCAGGGTTGACCTTGATGACAGACCTAGACAATTGGTGTGTTATGAATATGGAAAATCAGCGCTCACCAAATGGGAAATCATACAGATCTCAGCAGATGAAACACGCATCTATTTTTACCCAGTGACAGGTAGAACTCATCAATTGAGGGTACATGCTTCGCATCCTTCTGGCCTCAATCTACCCATCAAAGGAGATGATTTGTATGGTACAAGGTCAGATAGACTTTATTTACATGCAGGACTGATAAGCTTCGTTCATCCCGTGACTAAAGAAACCATCCAACTTGAAGCAAGTCCAGAATTTTGATCGGGAAATTTAATCCAACTTAATCATGTTGTTGACTTTGGCAATTGAAAACCTGTTTGAAGCTTACTTTTTACTACATTGCCAAACTTTTGCCTACCTTCGCCAACATTTATAATGTACTTCATAAAATGAAAAAAGGATGTTTTATCGCTTTAGAGGGTATAGATGGCAGTGGCAAAAGCACGCAAGCCAAAAAAATTTCTGAATATCTAATTGGAAAAGGTCATAAAGTGTATACTACTTTTGAACCAACTGACAGCCCAATAGGCAAGATGATTAGAGATATATTTAGTCACAAGATGGAGGGAGACCAAAAGGTAATAGCAGCTCTGTTTGCAGCTGATAGATTGGACCACTTATTAAATAGTAAGAATGGCATTTTAAAGAAAATTAAAGAAGGATTTACAGTTATTACTGATAGATATTATTTATCATCTTATGCTTATCATAGTGTACATGATATTGATTTAGAATGGATTATACAAGCCAATGCTATGAGTGCAGACATCTTAAGGCCTGATGTGAATATATATATTGACATATCTCCTGAACTCAGTCTCCAGAGACTCAAAGCTGGTCGTACCCACATCGAAATGTATGAAACTCTTGAAAATCTCTCCAAAGTACATCAACAATACAAGCTAGTATTTGATAGAGTAAAAGGAGTGGAAAATATCATCCAAATTGATGGAAATAGGCCAAAAGATGAGGTCAGCGATGATATCATTTATGAGTTAAATAAAATTATAAATCATGATTAGAAAAGAATAATATTTGTTATTGAACTTAAATTTCAGTTATTCAATATCAATGTCTTCCCATATCACTTGTTATCCTTTTTGGGAACGGGATCATAACCGCTTGAACCCAATGGACTACATCTGCCGATTCTTTTGAGTCCTAACCATATCCCTTTCAATGGTCCCCATTCGCGAATCGCATCTATCATATACTGTGAGCATGTAGGTGAGTACCTGCATTGTGCGCCCAAATGTGGCGAAATAAATAGTTGATACCCTCTGATCGGTAGGATAAAAATATACTTTAGAAAATTAACCATGATTAAGGTCGCATCTTAAGATTTTACTAGTAAAAGTGCTAAGCCAACAAACAATATCTTGTATGTGAATTAAACTCAAAACATTTTATTATTGTTTAACATTAAAAAAAAAGCCGAAAAACTTGATGCTTTTCGGCTTTATCAATTTAATTAAACTATCTTTTACTTTTTGTCGCCAACCTCTTCAAATTCTACATCAGTGACATCCTCAGTAGATCCTGAGTTTTGGTTGCTACCAGTAGATTCTTGGCTTCCACCTTCAGGGCCACCTGCATTTTGCTGCGCTTGATAGATGTCTTGAGATGCTGCTTGCCATGCATTGTTCATAGCTTCAGATGCTTGATCTATCTTGGCGAAATCTTGCATTTTGTGCGCTTCTTTAAGCTCGCTCAATGAACTCTCAATATTGGCTTTTTTATCAGCAGGTATTTTGTCTCCTATCTCTTTGAGTTGCTTTTCTGTTTGGAAGATAAGGCTATCTGCCATATTCAACTTTTCAGCTCTTTCTTTAGCTTGCTTGTCGGCATCAGCATTGGCTGCTGCTTCGGCCTTCATTTTTGCTATCTCCTCTTGTGACAATCCTGTTGATGCTTCGATTCTGATATTTTGTTCTTTACCTGTTCCTTTATCTTTGGCCATTACCTTCAAGATACCATTGGCATCCATATCAAAAGTCACTTCGATCTGAGGTACTCCTCTCGGCGCTGGTGGTATGCCATCCAATATAAATCTACCTACGCTTCTATTATCTCTTGCCATCGGTCGCTCACCTTGTAAGATATGGATTTCCACACTTGGTTGATTGTCAGCGGCAGTAGAGTAAGTTTTTGTTTTTTTGGTAGGAATGGTACTATTGGCTTCTATCACTATGTCAAACACATTGCCCATAGTCTCAATACCCAATGAAAGAGGCGTTACATCAAGAAGTAGCACATCTTTGACATCACCACTCAATACACCACCTTGAATAGCTGCACCCAAAGCAACAACTTCATCTGGGTTTACACTCTTGTTTGGCTTCTTGCCAAAGAAATCTTCTACCGCTTGTTGAATGGCTGGTATTCTTGTAGATCCACCTACCAAAATGACCTCATCGATTTTGTTTTTAGCGATACCTGCGTCTCTGAGTGCATCTTCACATGGCTTGAGTGTGCGCTTGATCAAACTATCTGCCAATTGCTCAAACTTAGCCCTTGACAATTTCATCACCAAGTGTTTAGGCACACCATCGACTGCAGTCACATAAGGCAAATTGATTTCTGTTTCTGTTGAAGAAGACAACTCGATCTTTGCTTTTTCAGCTGCATCCTTTATCCTTTGCAACGACATAGGATCTTTACGAAGATCTACATTTTCTTGGGCTTTAAATTCGTCAGCCAACCAATCTATGATCACTTGGTCGAAGTCATCACCACCGAGGTGTGTGTCTCCATTGGTTGATTTCACTTCAAATACACCATCGCCCAATTCTAAGATAGAGATATCAAATGTTCCACCACCGAGGTCAAAAACTGCTATTGTTGAGTCATTATGTTTTTTGTCCAAACCATAAGCCAATGCTGCAGCAGTAGGCTCATTGATGATACGCTGTACTTTCAAACCTGCTATTTCGCCTGCTTCTTTGGTAGCCTGACGCTGAGAATCATTAAAATAAGCTGGTACAGTGATGACTGCTTCGGTTACTTCTTGACCCAAGAAATCTTCAGCTGTTTTCTTCATTTTTTGCAAGATCATC
>JAXLUT010000004.1:0-200377 GCA_046329385.1 Saprospiraceae bacterium | reverse complement strand
TTTGATGCCATGACACAAAGTTACTTATTTTGACAGCACCTTAAAAAAAGATTTAGCCCATGGATCAATAAAAATTGTCCAAAAGTAGTTTTTTACTTGGTTTATTGTTAAGTTAAGGCGGAAATAATAAAAAAGATGCTACCAAATTTATATAAAAATGGCAGCATCTTTAAGTAATGGAAGGATTTTTACTCAGTTATCGCAATTTTTTTGCTAAGTATCCGTAAATTATTGCTTAGGGTTATGAAATAAATACCTTTTGGCCATGATTCAGGTACTTGAATTGTCATAGGATGGTGGGACAAATCACTTTCAGCTTTTTGAAGCATAATATGACCCGATGCATCAGAAATGGTCAAATTGCTTGGCTTGAAATCATTTGGCCACTTAATATTCAAAATGTTGTCAATGAGTGGATTAGGAAATATTTCAAATTCATTATTATTTGATTGATTCTCTACAATTGTGGTCCTAGCTTTGAAACCAAACTCCAAGTGTATTTTCCCAGATAATGCACTACTTTCAAATACAGCCTCTGCAAATAGGATATTGTCGTCGAGAGCTATAAAATCAGCCAAAAATCCAGATTCGACAGGTACAATCGTGAGAGTAAATAATACAGTATTTTGATCAAATGATTTTGGTATAGTGGCTTCATCATACCATAACATACGGAGTAAATCTTGGTCAGTCATATAGCTGTAGGAATTATTGACCATCAATGCCCCATTTTTGACACTTTTCAACTTGGCATTTTTCAATTTGGCACCATACTGAAAGCTTAACATTTTTTGAAAATTGGTAGAATAAATGTCAATGTTATATTCTTTGCCTGACACCAAATAGTCATTGTAAGCATATAGTTGGAGAGGATCTACATTTTCGACAAAAGTATTTGGCTCAAAGTAAGCCGTCACTACACCATGATTTATTATTGTTCCATTTTTTGTGTATTTCAATGCAAAATCTGCAGTTTTACCTACGACTGACTTATCAAAAATGTATTCGGTAGTATAGCTTCCTCCAGCAGAAGAAATAAGCAAATCTGAAATATTTGATGGTAAATTGGTACCATTCCAAGAAAAATCGGTGGCTGATACCTTGTAAATACCATTAACTTGTCTCTTGATAATATGTGACAATACAACAAAGCTATCGAGCTCAACAAATTTCTTTTCTAGTCCAGCAATGCAAACTTTTGATGCAGTCAAATCATACACTTCAATTTGAAAATTGTGTGGATACTCATAACTGATAGATTTTATAGAGTCCTGTGTCAATGTAGTGAAACTATAATGGTGGTCAGATTTTGGATTGACAACAAGCTGAGTTGCCTTAATATTGGTATTGAGTTCAGAAAAATTTACAATTAATTTTTGCTGGCAGACATGATCAAAATTTTCATCCACAGTAATGTGTTGTGTATGCTTAAATATCTCACCTGATACCCAATTTAGCAATTCCCAATTGCGGTCTATTTTTTTGCATTGCTCGATGTGTGTATCAAAGTAATTGATGCTGATTGCATTTTGACAAAGTTGAGATATCAAAGGCTCACCTGCATGATCAGAACACTTAGATATGGTGATGTCTTGTGGCCATACTATATCACATTGTTGCGAGAAATTTGTGGAAGGAATCATGACCAGCTGTTTGATTGATCTTATACACAAGCCATCTCTGATCACTGCTTCGTTTTTGGGATTGTTGGCTTCAAAAATTATAAATTCAGACAATTTTCCATCTCTTTCAGGTTGAATAGTAAGGTTGAAAACAGTTTTTCTTGCCGGGATTGTGCTACTAAAATCTTGATTGAGCCAAATAGCATGAATACGATTTTGATTTCTATTGTACTGAAAATTAGGTTGCATGATTTTAACTATTTCTGCGGCTGAAATATTGAATGTAAAATCAAGACCTTGGTAATTAAATTCATTTTTCAAATATAATTGGACATTAACATCCTGACCTTTTTTGACATCCACATCATCAAATAATAATTGGCCAAACTTGTCATTGATGTCAGCACATTGCCCATTGCAATAAAAGCCACTAGCTTTTGCTACAAGTCCCAATTGTAATACGGTAAGATCCAATGTTTGATGATTGTCTTTGATACCATTGAAAATATATTCTCCTTTGGTAATAGGATAAGGTACAGGTAATGTTAAAGATTGAGTTTCAACGATGAAAGATTCATTTTTGAAAGTATCTGTAATGATGCCAAGTAAGATCTTTTCCAAATTCACAATGTCAGAAGCAGTAGTTTTTCCATCTTGATTAAAATCACTTGCCAATTTTCCATAATTATTCAACTGTCGGAAGCCAAGTATGTGATCTCGAATCAATAATGCATCTTTTACACTGTTAATATCAGTATTTATAGGTGTAGCTTTCACTTTAATAGTATAGCTTCCATTGGGATTTAATCCTTCAAATGTATGATGAGCAAGGTTTGACTGTGCAATAAAGTTGGATCCTTCGTAAAGCTGTATTTGAGCAGTAAAATCATTGATTTCACCGCAGGCATCGTGCATGTTTACTTCCAATTTTGCTTGAGAATAAGTGACAGTATTGACCAAAAGAATGAGAAATAATAAATACTTCATGATATTTTATTTGAAAGTTTGTTAGATAATTGCTATTTGGCAGTTCCGTTGATATCACCTACTTTGATGATGGCAAAATCAGCATTAATAATGTCTTGGCTCAAGTTTTTGATGGCTATACTGTTTAGCTTTAAATCTGCCTTGGACCTGACGCGCCATGACTCGGCGATAAAATTGTTGATGCCTAGGATCAACCTTCGCAAATACAACAAATCATATACCGATACATAACCATCTCCGTTCACATCTGCAGCTATGTGCATTTCTTCTTTAGCAAATGGGTCTATACCCAATAAATGTCTTTGGATGATGACCATATCAAGGGTACTCACACCATTCAAAAAGTCATTCAAATGTCTTGTCTGTACGATGGTCAACTCATAATCATGTCCGTTTGGCACATTGTCAAAACGAAAGTCAGTTTCAACTAATGGTAGGCTGATCTTTTCCTGAGTTTGTACATTGGTCAGTACCGCTGCATAGATTGGTCCTTGCATTTGTGTAATGCTGGTGAAGGTATTGACCTTACCTGATATGCTCGATGATTGGGCAAAGCCATAATGAAAAATAAAAATGATCAATAATGCTTGCAAAAAAATAGATTTCATAAACAAAGTATTTTAACAATTATAAAATTTAGTCATTTTGTCCCTTTGGGGTTAAAAGATGCCGCTACAGTCTTTACTGTGGCAGCATCTTTTCAAAGTTTCCCTGATATTGCATCTTTATTGGTTTTCGTTTTTCACAGGAAGAGGGACGATATATTTAAGGAATAAAAACGGGTCATAATTTGACAAGCCTGACCGTTGCCACAGCTTGGTTCTCTAAATTTATTTTTACAAAATATACACCATTGCACATAGTGCCACAAGCTACCTTATTGATACCTTTATCGAGGTTTTGTTGTCGGATCATTTGTCCATATTGATTATACAAAGCATAGCTGCCATTGCTGAAATTGACATCTTTGGTATCAATCATCAATTCATCATGAGCAGGATTGGGATAAAAGGCCATATCCAACGGTTCGCCAAGCCAATCAGTCCCAGAAATGATAAAATCAGTACCTATGATGTGGAAAATTGGTTGAGTTAATACTGGCGTGTAATAGTCGTACAAAACTCTTGCTAGCATTTGAATACTATCCCCATTGTTGAGGGTAGATACTGGCTTGATTCTGAATTTAAAATAGCCGTAAGATTGTCCTTGTGATGAAGCACTATCTGGCAATATTATATTTTCAAAAGTGACAACCAAATCTCTCTCTTGATTGAACTGAAAGCTATAATCATGGCTCGATGTACCCATTTGCAAAGTGGTGATATCCAAACTTGGTGGTATTTGACATTTTACGATGACCGAATGGATAGTATCAAGGCTTGGATTGTCAAACCTGACCATATAGTCGAGATTGGTACCTTTATTTATAAAATGCTCTTGTCCATAACCCAATGGATAACCTATAATCTCGCTAAATGTCAAGTCTGAAACACTAGTCTGACAATCAGAATCGACAAACAAATCTCTGTCACTTTCTTCAAAAATATTGACATACCCTGTACTAAATTTTCCTGATGAATTGGTTCCGCATGCTTCTATAGCATCTGTCACTATTGTAGATTCGTAAGGGAAGCCATCATCTTGAGTAGCCATCAATCTATACGTTTTGCCATTGGCAGGGAGCTCAATATCAACAGATTGCAATTTATCTACTTTTATGGTTTTTGGTGGACGCATCACATCATCTTCTGTGACAATATATGATTTAGGATTTTTCATATCACCATTACCAATATTTCTGACGGTAAATAGCACTTTGTTGTTTTGCCGATCACAAGTAGAAGTCACTTCGAGTTGTGCTCCAGACCAATCAGGATTGATGATACAAGGTTCATTTGGGCTGGCAGTAGCTGTGACACAGTGGGTTTGCCCTATGATAGTATTGTCGCAGAGTAGATGCAATGTCAGCAGAATAGTGTCTATCTGATTAACAGGTAAATCGCCCAAATCAAAGTGATCTTGCCGTTTGATAGTGCAAAATTTGCATTATCAGCATGGACAAATTGCATATATTCCGCATCAAAATCAACGGTAAGTTGTGCATTATCTGCAATGGTATTTCCTTGGTTTTCGTAGATAATATGATAGACATTGTCTTTGCAACGCTGTAGAAGCGGTGTAGAAATGTCAGTTTTTATTTTGTAACAAGGCTTGAATTCTTGCGCATAAAGTTTTGATCATTGACATCTTGTCCAGCAACTTCTACAGTAATGATGTCATCGCATATCTGCCAATATTCGTTTTTGTTGATAGCTCTTATTGTATATATACCATTGGGTACTGTAAACGAATAACTGCCATCAATTTTGGTGGTACGGTAGTAGGATTTTCCCAAATAATTCATTTCGATCAACCAATCTGAAAGCCCATTTTCAGAATCATCGGTTTGACAATTTCCTATTTGGTCAAAGACGACTTTACCAGTGATATGATGACCATCAGATTGGATAGTTTTATGGTCTGTTTTGACACATAATGACTGTAAAGTTGTATTGATAAATTCGAGTGGAAACTGATTTGGGCTTATATCGACAAATGCAGTACTCGACAACTGTAGTGGCGTAAACTTCATAGAGATCAGAGTGGTACCATTTGCCAGAGTTTCGCTATTGCTATTGAGCCAGAAAAATCTAACATTTCCTTTTTTATTATCAGAAAAATTATCTGCATCAAATGATGGAATTGACGATGATAATAATTTCAGCCTCATAAAATCTGCATCGTAGTTGAAGCCAAACTGAAAACCTTCAATATTCTTGAAATTATCTACCAAAATATCCACACCAATATCCTGACCATCAAACTTTGTGACTATACTCAGCTTGATAGTATCTGGACAAGATTGACCCATCAAGCCTGCGAGGGGAAGCAGGACAAAGATGATATAAAGTGTCAGATGTTTCATAATAAAAAGATATATGCTTGGGTATCCAATTAAAAACAATACAAATATCTTGGTTAATATTTGGTTAAAAAATTACAATTTATTACATTTGTATTGGTATATGTGTCGCATTTTGTACATAAATGCCTTAATATCAGATATATATGCCACATATTTGTATAATAATATTGAGATGAATACAAAATTTGAACACATTATTTCTACACTAAATAAGACAGATATTGCAATATTCGAATCACTGATTACCACCAAATTGATGAGTGGTACAGAAAGGCATGTCAAATTTTATCAAAATTTTATAAACAAATCATCTATCGAAGATAGGAAATCCAATATCTCTGTATCTGACAGACTGGTGATGAGTGATCTTTGCAAAATGTTGGAGAAATACATAGTCATCAAATTGGCTTTGGAAAATCAAGCCCAATGTGATAAACATCTTCTTACCCACTACAGGAAAAATGAAGACGAAAAGCTCTTTGGAGAGCAATATCAAAAAGTTTCTAAATATGAAGAAGATACCATGTTGAATGCAGATCACTATCAATTTTCGTCAGACATTTTGTACGAAAGATGGCAATTTGACCAGTTAAAAAATAGATTTTCAAATGCTGAAGCGGACGATATTATTACCCAAAGTGAGATAGCCATCATCTCCAAAAAACTCATGGAGACCGTATCCTTGGCACATCAATCAGCTTTAATTTCCAAAAAGATTGATACACAATTCATTGATTATCTCGAATCTTATATTACTATCAAAGCTTATCTGGATCACCCTTGTATCTCTCTCTATTATTATGCCATCAAGATGATCTATGAACCCAATGAGTTGGAATGGTTTGAAAAATTTAGTAAAACCCTCGATAATAATGCTGATAGTTTTCCTACTGAAGAACTGAAGACCTTATTCTTCCAAGCCATCAATTATTGCATAAGAAAACACAATCTAGGTGATAAAGCATTTAGTCAGCAATTGCTTGATTACTACATCACTGCATTAGAAAGAAAGTACCTACTGACCAATGGCTTCCTTTCTAAAAACACTTACAGAAACATCAATACCATAGCCATCAGGATGGGCAGATATGATGTAGCCGCCAAGATCAGCACCGAAAATGTCCAATACTTGCGCAAAGACGAAAAAGATGGAGCTTATAACTTCAACATGGCCAATATATTTTATGCCAAAAAGCAATACCAAGAAGCATTGGACGCACTCCGTTATGTAGAGTCTGATGACCATCTTTCTAATCTTTTTGCCAAGACACTGATGCTCAAGATATATTTTGAAACCAAAGAGGAGAGGCTCTTGGACTCACATCTTGATGCGATGCAGGTATATTTGACCCGTAAAAAAATCATAGGCTACCACAAGACCAATTATTCCAACATTGTGCGTTATACACGCAAATTGATGCGACTCAATCCTTATGACCACTTAGCAAAGTCCAAATTAGCAGACAATATCCGCAACGAAAAGTTACTGCCCGATAGAGATTGGTTATTGAGACAATTAGCTTAGGATGAATGGTTTGTCTGAAAAATTGAAAGTGCGGGCATCATCTTGCATGGATTATTTTAATAATCAAAAAATCGAATGTAAAAGATATATATCATTATTAAATAAGCACTGTATTTGTCAAGTCTTTGCTTATGGTCAAGCAGCAGATTATATAAAAATGATGGAGATGAGTGCAAAGATATACGAAAGGGTGCGACGACAATTTTGTTATATTTATTCCCAAAAGACTCTATACCAACGGTCAAACAATTTAAAAGATATTATATGAACATTGACTGAAAAAATTCCTAAATTGCGGACTGAATTATTTTTCAACGATAAAAAATGACATTTAAAGAGCAAATTAGCATTGACGAATTGGATGGTAAACGTTTCCAAATAAGACTTGTAGAGCCTTTTAACGACAGGAAGGCTGTTTTGACTCATTATCTTCATAATTATCGCAATGGCGTTTCAAAACATTACAAAAAAGATGCTTTGAAGGTTTTAAAGGAATATATTGAGTATAAAATTGAAGACGAAAACATATCATTAGTTGCAGAAGATGCTTTACAACAATTGCTTTTTGAAGTTGAAAATGTACCATTCCCAACTCCATACAACTACAATTTCAAATTCATAGATTTATTTGCAGGTATTGGTGGTTTCAGAATTGCGATGCAAAACCTTGGTGGGAAATGTGTTTTCACAAGTGAATGGGATAAAGAAGCGCAAAGAACATATAAAGCAAATTTTGGAGAAGTGCCTTTTGGCGATATTACAAAACCACATATTAAGCGCTACATACCAACAGAATTTGATGTTTTGTGTGCAGGTTTTCCTTGCCAAGCGTTTTCAATCGCGGGCAAACGTGGTGGTTTTGAAGATACAAGAGGAACATTATTTTTTGATGTTGCTGACATATTAAGGAAACATAAACCAAAAGCAATATTTCTTGAAAACGTAAAAGGTTTACGAAGTCACGACAAAGGTAAAACACTTGAAACTATACTAAATGTATTGCGAAATGATTTGGGATACTTTGTACCTGAACCACAAATTATAAACGCAAAAGAATTTGGTGTGCCCCAAAACCGAGAAAGAATTTTCATTGTTGGATTTCACAAAGACACAGGAATAACAGATTTTCAATATCCAAAACCGACACAGAAGAATGTTAAATTTGCAGACATAAAAGAGCAGAAAGCAGTGCCGACTAAATACTATCTATCGACTCAATATGTACAAACTTTGGTAAATCACAAAGCAAGGCACGAGGGTAAAGGAAACGGGTTTGGCTATGAAATTATTTCAGACAATGGAATTGCAAACGCTATTGTAGTTGGTGGAATGGGAAGAGAGAGAAATTTAGTTTTGGATAACAGAATTACAGATTTTACCCCAACAACAAATATCAAAGGTGAAGTAAACAGACAAGGAATTCGTAAAATGACACCAAGAGAATGGGCAAGATTACAAGGTTTTCCTGATAATTTTATTATTCCTGTTGCTGATGCTTCTGCATATAAACAATTTGGCAACTCTGTCGCTGTTCCTGCAATTCAAGCAACAGCCATAAAAATATTAGAACTTATTTTAGACAAATGAATCAATTAAATAATTTAGGGATAACCGTTGGTAAAGACAACAAAGCTGAAATAGTTTTTGATTCTTTGTTTGACGATTTCAGAAACGTTAAGTATAATAATCCTACAGATTATATAACAACATATTGGCAGGCATTTAAAAACCACAAGGAAAGCAACAATAATCTAAATGGAAAAATATTTGAATACATATTAGCAACATTGTTTATTCGTGAAGGCCTTTTGCCATTGTATTTAAGTGCAAAAGTTGCATTTGTTCCAAATGTAATTTATGACTTAATGTTTTACACAGCAGAACGTGGACCAATTTGCATTTCAGCTAAAACTAGCTTAAGAGAACGCTACAAACAAGCAGATTTAGAAGCAATTGCTTTAAAATATGTACACAGAAAAGCTCTGAGTTTTTTGGTAACACTTGAAGAAAATGAAGCAAGAAGTGTAAAGGCAAAAATAAAAAGTGGCGATGTAATAGGACTAGATAATGTTGTAGTTGCAACAAGTCAAGAATTTAATGAACTAATCAAAGAATTGAAAACCTTTCAATTTTCCGAACCACCGACAGTTAAGGTAATTGAAAGCAGTCAGGTAATTACAACACTCAAAGTAAAAAATTTAAAATAAATACATGATTTGATAAAAAAGCACTATATTCGTCAAGGCTCTATTTTGGTCAAGTAACTTACAGTGAGTAAATAGATGAATTTAATATTTGAGAATGGAGGTGAGTCCAAAAGTAAATATTAGTGTGGGAAGATATTTTCCGCTATTTATTTACATAGTAAAAATAGATGACAAAAAAACTGGAATTGGAAATCCATACATAATTATGACAGGAAAAACAGAAAATATAAACCCAAGGCTATGCAAATTCTTTTGAGTTAGCTTTTGAAATGGAAACTATTTGGCTCAATATATACCAGATTACGGACTTATTAGGAAGAGACAAATCTGTTTTCTCAAGAATTTTTAGAAATATTTTAAATGAAGATGGGTTAGACAGAAATTCAGTTGTTGTAAAAAATGCAACAAGTGCTACTGATGGTAAAGTTTATCAAGTTGATTATTACATTTTGAATGCCATTCTTTCTGTGAGATACAGAGTAAATTCTAAGCAAAGAACTGACACACTTAGCGCATATTTGTTTACCGACTATGCAGTTAACGAAAGACGTTTAAAAACTGTACATAATAGAGATTTAATATGCTAAGAACAATAATATATTTTAGTATTATTTATTTTTGCAGTTGTAAAAATGAAAAACAATTTTATAGATTTGAGTTTCCAGAAATTATCCAATTAGATAAACACGATACTGTTGAATATTTAAAACCCAAAGGATTACTTGGAGTTTACCCAACAATTGTTAACAAATTCAAATTTTCTAAAGAAATACAAATAAATTTTGATAGCTTGTGGAAAGAACAATTTGATACATCTGATTTTATATACAGTACTTGGGAGTTAATTAGATCAGATAGTTTTAATAATGACGGATTTCAAATAATTGCAGATTTTAATACAGACATAGCATATACAGACTTCAAGGGATATAAGCCATATCATTATGTATTTCCTGTATATATTATTAATGAGACTAATAAAACTAAACTTTTAACTGCAAAAGATAGTTGGGTTTTTGCAACACAGGAAGCAAAGTTTGAAAATCTTTGGAAACCAATTGAAAAGGACGGATTTGATTTTTGTGGAAATGGTGCTTGGGGATTAAAAATTCATCCAAACGAATTTGCAATGTTTCTGATGAAGAAATATAATGGAAACTATAAAACTCAGCTTCGGACAAAATTAAGAATTGGCGAAAATTGGTATTTATCAAAACCTTATGAGGGATTTATTGACACAATCCAATTTTTACCGAAAAGTTATATTAATAAACCAAATTCAAAATGAAAATTATAAAAAAGTAAATTAATGATTTGTTCAGGCAATCTATATACTTTGGAGATTCGCAAATAAGAGACTTTGTTTTTCAAAGTTTTACAATTGTTTTCAAAATTGAACCATCAAGAATCATAGTTTTGGGGTTTATAAAACTCCAACAATATCCAACTGATAAAGATGACAGGTACACGTAGCCATTATTTAACCTCTTAATTTTCAGGACATTGACTTTTTTCAATTACCCAATTTTCCATCATAATTTATTCCTATTTTTTAACAAAGCATATTTTTTGATATGAATATTTTTACACTATACCATTTAAAATTTTATTAAAATCATATACTGGCATCTAAGGAGTTAATTACAAAAGACAATCAATAATATTCTGAATATAATCACCATAGTAAGTAAATAATTATTTACCTTTGTGAAATGAAATGTTCAGAATTTCTGAAATTGCTTAAAAAGGATGGTTGGTTTACAATTGGTCAAAAAGGATCACATATAAAAATGAAACATCCAACAAAAAATGGAATAGTAATTTTCCCGAATCATGGAAGTTCCGAACTAGGTAAAGGGTTGGAAATGAAATTGAGGAAAGATGCACAAATAAGTAAATAATGAAAGTATATAAATTTATTACCGAAAAAACTAAAACGGGTTATTCAGCTTATTGCTCTAACAAGCCAATATTTACAACTGGTCAAACAATCCATGACCTTCAATTAAATGCCATAGATGCAACAAATTTGTATTTTGAAGATCTTGGTATAACTGTTACACAAGAGAATATCGAATTAGAAATAGATTTCAAACAATTTTTTGAGTACTATCAGGTTATCAGCGCTAAACATTTGGCATTGAGAATAGGTATGAATGAAACCTTACTTTCACAGTATGTCAATGGGGTCAAAAGACCGTCAAAAAAGCAATTAAATAGAATCGTTGTAGGATTAAATGAAATAGGTAGAGAGCTAATTGAGTTAAGTTTAGTTTAATTAAAATAATATCAACAAACAATAAAAATTAAGAGGCTAAAGTGTATCAATTGGCTTTCAACTTTGCTGGACTTCAGCTTTAAAATAATGTTACCTCTCGATCACAAAAGATCAAGATTGCGGCCTTTGCATTACCTTTGCACTTTACAAGCCATCAAGCATCATGATCAGTCACACAGAAGTAAGTTTGCATCAAGTAGCCGTACATTATATCGGCAATCAACAAGAAGGCGAAGACATCATCTACACAGGCGACTTGCTCGATATTTCGGATGCACATTTGCATCAAGTTCTGACCAAATACTTTATTTCTCCATTCCAAGAGCCAGAATATTTTCAATTTTCTTTTCCCACAGGAGAGCTCGAGCTGAATCCAGTGTATAATTTTGTAAGCAATATCTTTGATGATCCATCCTGTCTGCATGAACAATCTGTCAAAATAGCCAGACATCTTTATGAAAAGTCAAAGCATCCAAATATCAAAGCTGGCGAGCTTTATATTGCATACTTGGACAGGGTCATTATCGATGATCAAGTCACAGAAGCTATTGCCATATTTAAATCCGAAAATAAAAACCAGTTTTTACAATTAACCAAAGAAGGAGCACTATTTGCACTGCATGCTGATGATGGCACCAATATATCACAAGTAGATAAAGCCTGTCTTATCTTCAACCTGAACAGTGACCATGGATTTAAGATCGTCAATATCGATCATAGCAATCGGTATCGTGATGCACAGTATTGGCGTGAAGAGTTTTTGATGATCACACACTTTAAAGATGATTACCACAATACAAAAAATTACATCCAAGCAACCAAAAGCTTCATAAAAGATAGAATGTCCAAGGAGTTTGATACAGATAAGTCTGATGAAGCATCCATCATGCACCGATCGCAAGAGTACTTCAAACACACTGAAAAATTTGATGCTGTAGAATATGAAGAGCGCGTATTCAAAGATGGAAAAGTGATAGAATCATTCCAGGATTTCAAATCAGAATATGAAAATACGAGAGCAACAACCTTGGACGACCAATTTGACATATCAGACTATGCTGTCAAAAAGCAATCGCGCGTATTCAAAAGTGTCATCAAACTTGACAAAAATTTTCATATATATGTACACGGCGACAAAAACAAGATCATGAAAGGTCAAGATGATGAAGGCAGAAAGTACTACATCCTCTATTATGAAGATGAAAATTGACAACAAAAAATGAAATTTTAAATTATTTTGTAATTATCAGAATGAAATAAAAGAAAAAACTTGTTTTCATTATTTATTATTGGTACATTTGCAAATAAGTAGGAATATTGACAATAATATTTGGTGTAAAACCCTTATCTTATTCTAAGTTTTTGTTCGATTTCAATATAGATAATATCATTGTGATCGGTAATATTTAGCAATAATTTTTATTATATCTTTTCTTACTTTCAGCACTTTGGGTTGTCCGCAGTGGTTATGCTACTAATACAGCGTCATTGAGCTTTAGAAAACCTAACCAAACCAAATTTTTTATTATTTATTGGCTGCTGACCTTTGATTTATTTTCATTGGTTTGCTTAATATCTGAATGCAAGTATGCTTGATGATTCAGACTGTTCATGATTTATAAAATTTTGAATCGTAAGTTTATATATATATATGCTCAACAAATATAGCAAAACCATTACCCAAGATGAAACTCAACCTGCAACCCAAGCTATGTTGTATGGCATCGGCCTGACTACTGAAGACATGACCAAAGCACAAGTAGGCATCGTCAGCATGGGTTATGATGGTAATACTTGCAATATGCACCTCATCAATGATTTGGCCGCCATTGTCAAACAAGGCGTTTGGGATCAAGATTTGGTAGGTTTGGTATTCAATACCATAGGTGTAAGCGATGGCATCACCAATGGTACAGATGGTATGAGATATTCATTGGTATCAAGAGACATCATTGCCGACAGTATTGAGGCAGTATGTGGAGCACAATATTATGATGGCTTGATTGCAATACCTGGTTGTGACAAAAATATGCCAGGAGCGATCATGGCTATGGGTCGACTCAATAGGCCATCTCTTATGGTGTATGGTGGTACGATAGCTCCAGGCCATTATCAAGGTCATGATTTGAATATTGTATCAGCTTTTGAAGCTTTAGGCCAAAAACTGGCAGGCAATATTTCACCTGAAGATTTCAAAGCCATCATCAGACATGCTTGTCCTGGTCCTGGTGCCTGTGGTGGTATGTACACGGCCAATACTATGGCATCTGCTATCGAAGCATTAGGCATGAGTTTGCCATATTCATCATCCAATCCTGCACTCAGCCAAGACAAAAAAGACGAGTGTATCCATGCAGGAAAAGCAATCAGGCTCTTGCTCGAAAAAGATATCAAACCATCTGACATCATGACACGCCAAGCATTTGAAAACGCAATAACTGTTTTGATGGTTTTGGGTGGATCGACCAATGCCGTCTTGCATTTGATAGCTATGGCCAAAAGTGTCAATGTAGCATTGAGCCAAGACGATTTTCAAGCGATCAGCGACAGAGTGCCTGTGTTGGCGGATTTGAAACCTAGTGGAAAATATCTCATGCAAGACCTTCATGAAAAAGGTGGCCTACCTGTTTTGATGAAGTATATCTTAAAGAAGGGCTTACTCTATGGTCAATGTATGACAGTCACAGGCAAATCATTGGCAGAAAACTTGCACGAAGTAGCTGATTTGGACTTTGAATCTCAAGACATCATCTTTCCGATTGAAAATCCGATCAAAAGCACTGGTCATTTACAAATACTTTACGGTAATTTAGCCACGAAAGGAAGTGTAGCTAAGATTTCTGGCAAAGAAGGAGAGCTTTTTTCTGGTCCAGCAAGGGTATTTGATGGCGAAAAAATGCTCATTGATGGCATTGCTCAAAAGAAAGTCAAAAGCGGTGATGTAGTCGTCATCAGATATGTGGGTCCGAAAGGCGCTCCAGGTATGCCCGAGATGCTCAAACCTACTTCTGCTATCATGGGAGCTGGATTGGGCAAGAGTGTGGCACTCATCACCGATGGTAGATTTAGTGGCGGTACGCATGGATTTGTTGTAGGTCATATCACACCAGAAGCTTTTGATGGTGGATTGATAGCCATTGTAGAAGATGATGATTTGGTCACCATCGACATTACTGCAAAGAGCATCAATGTACATCTATCTGATGACATCATTCAGCAAAGGAAGGCTAAATGGCAAAAGCCTGAATTAGCAGCAAAAAATGGTGTGCTCTACAAATATGCCAAGACAGTACTCGATGCATCCGAAGGCTGTGTAACAGATGAGTTTTAAGATGAGTGATCGTTTGTAAAATTTAAAAATGCCTTAATCATTATAGTTAACATTAAAACAACCACTTAATATGAGCCATGAATATTTTATAGAAATAGCCAAATATAATCAGTGGGCAAACCAAAAATTTATAGTATGGTTGCAAACTTTAAATGAAAAGCAATGGAGTCAATCGTTAGTGAGTAGCTTTACGTCTATAGCAGATACTGTTTTGCACATCGTAGGCGCCGAACAAGTGTGGCATGATCGTTTGATAAAGGTAGAAAATCCTATTTGGTTGCCAGCCAATTTTAAAGGAGGCAAGGCTGAAGCTTTAGATGCTTGGAATCAAAGTAGCAAATTGCTTGTCGATTATACCCAAAGCTTATCAAATGAAAGCCTTGACCAAATTATACCATATAAAAGAATCAATGGTGAAGCATTATCCCAACCAGTATTTGAAATTTTAGCTCACGTTTTCAATCACTCTACATATCACCGTGGACAGTTGGTGACTATGTTGCGCCAAGTAGGTTTTGAAGATGTATCGTCAACCGACTTAGCACTTTTTTATCGAGACAAAAATAAAATCATTTAAGCTTTGACCACATTTTTAATATTTAAAACCAGACATTCATGTCAGCTACACCTGATACAAATATAAAAAACACAGCCAAGGCTGGTCAACAATTTAGTGGTTCACAAGCCGTTTTAGAAGCTTTAATTCATGAGAATGTCGAAACTGTCTTCGGCTATCCAGGTGGAGCCATTATGCCTGTCTATGATGCGCTTTATGATTATACTGATAAAATAAAGCACGTTCTCGTTAGACACGAACAAGGTGCCATTCATGCAGCTCAAGGGTATGCTCGAGTATCGGGTAAAACAGGCGTAGTCTTTGCCACAAGTGGACCTGGTGCCACCAATCTCGTCACTGGACTTGCAGATGCCTTGATCGATTCAACACCAGTAGTATGTATTACAGGCCAAGTTTTTGCACACCTTTTAGGAACTGATGCATTTCAAGAGACAGATGTGATCAATATCACGACTCCTGTGACCAAGTGGAACTATCAAGTGACCCAAGCTGAAGAGATACCGAGTGCCATAGCCAAAGCATTTTACATTGCATCAACAGGCAGGCCTGGGCCCGTGGTGATCGACATCACAAAAAATGCACAAATGCAAGCTTTTGACTACCATGGTTACCAAAAATGCCATCATATCAGAAGCTACAAACCCAAGCCACAGATCAGAAATCAATACATCATAGCTGCAGCAGAGCTGATCAACCAAGCTAAAAAACCTTTCGTTATCTTTGGTCAAGGTGTCATCTTAGGTCATGCAGAAAAAGAATTTTTAGACTTCATCGAGAAAGGCCAATTTCCTTCAGCATGGACCATCATGGGAATGGGAGCCATCCCAACAGATCACCATTTGGGTGTAGGTATGCTGGGTATGCATGGCAACTATGGCCCCAATCTTTTGACCAATAGTTGCGACGTACTCATCGCAATAGGCATGAGATTTGACGATAGGGTGACAGGTCGTTTAGACAGATATGCCAAGCAAGCCAAAATAATTCACTTAGATATTGATCCATCTGAGATAGATAAAAATGTTCAGACTTCTGTTTCTGTTTGGGGCGATTGTAAACATAGCATTCCGATGTTGACAACCATGATCGAGCACAAAGATAGAAAGGAATGGTTGCAAGAATTTAAAGCTTGTATGGTGAAGGAAACAAAAAAGGTTGTCATTCCAGAACAAAACCCTACCACAGATACTCTGAGTATGGCTGAGGTAGTCAAAGTCATTAATGAGATCACAGATGGAGATGCTGTCATCGTATCTGATGTCGGTCAGCATCAAATGGTAGCCTGTAGATATGCCAAGATCAATCATACCAGATCAAATATTACTTCAGGAGGTTTGGGTACAATGGGATTTGCATTGCCGGCTGCCATTGGAGCCAAATTCGGAGCTCCACATAGACAGGTTATTGCCATCATTGGTGATGGAGGATTTCAAATGACCCTTCAAGAGTTGGGTACCATCATGCAAGAGCAAACGGATATTAAAATCATTATCCTTAACAATCAATTTTTGGGAATGGTGAGACAGTGGCAGGAATTATTTCACCATCGCAGGTATTCTTTTGTCAATATATCCAGCCCAGATTATGTCAAACTTGCAGGAGCGTATCATATCAGTGGCCACAAGATTACGGATAGGGCCTCACTCCAATCAAGTCTTTCAACAATACTCAAAACCAAAACTCCTCAACTTATAGAAATAATGGTAGGTAAAGAAAATAATGTATTCCCTATGGTACCGCAAGGAAAAGGCGTATCAGAAATAGTATTATCCAAAGAAGAAATTTGAAAGCCATGCATACTGACCAATCTAACATACCGTGTCGCAAAGTATTAATAATATGCAGATGAAGCAAGAATATACTATCACCATATATACTGAAAATCAAATAGGTTTAATCAATAAATTAGCCATTATTTTCACAAGGAGGAAGATAAATATTGAGAGCATCAATAGTTCGCCCAGCGAGGTAGAAGGGATTTATAGGTTTACTTTGGTAGTTTCTGAGACATTAGAGATGGTGCGCAAAATATGCAAACAAATCGAAAAGCTTATAGATGTATTGAAAGTGTATTTTAATACCAATGACGAAATCATCTATCAAGAAATGGCTCTGTACAAGGTACCTACCGATGAGGTAACCGATAAAATAAGGGTGGAAAGGATGCTAAGAGAATACGGTGCTCGAGCAGTTGTGATCAGACGAGATTACATCATATTTGAAACAACAGGTCAGAGAGATGAGATCAACAAATTAATTGAGATCTTGTCGCCTTACGGATTGATAGAGTTTGTGAGGTCGGCTCGCATTGCCATCATCAAAAACAGCGACGGATTTCATGGTAAGATCAAAGAGTTTGAGCAAAATGACCCAACACCCACACAACCAGAAAATGAAACTTTTAGCTATGATCAAAATACTTTCAAAGTTTAATAAAAAACACAGCAAAACACATAATTTTCAATATTTTTAATATAAAACATATACAATGGCAAAGTTAAATTTTGGTGGCACGATCGAAAATGTAGTCACAAGAGCTGAGTTTCCAATGGACAAAGCAAGAGAAGTATTAAAAAATGAGGTCATTGCCATCATAGGTTATGGAGTACAAGGACCTGGTCAGGCTATGAATTTGAGAGATAATGGATTCAATGTCATCATTGGACAAAGACAAGACTCAGATACGTGGCAAAAAGCTATCAAAGATGGTTGGATTCCTGGCGAAACATTATTCAGTATTGAAGAAGCTGCCCAAAAAGGTACTATCATCCAATATTTACTATCTGATGCCGCTCAAATAGCCGTTTGGCCTACGATTTTACCATACCTTACACCTGGTAAAGCATTATATTTTTCTCATGGTTTTGGAGTCACTTACAAGGAGCGAACAGGTATCATTCCACCACAAGGCATTGATGTGATATTAATAGCACCTAAAGGATCAGGTACTAGTCTCAGACGTTTATTTTTGGAAGGTAAAGGCCTTAATTCATCGTATGCTATCTTTCAAGATGGCACTGGCAAAGCCTTTGATAGAGTTATTGCCCTTGGTATCGGAGTAGGATCTGGCTACCTGTTTGAGACAGATTTTAAGCGAGAAGTGTATAGCGATCTCACTGGAGAACGAGGTAGTTTGATGGGTGCTGTACAAGGTATCTTTGAGGCTCAGTACAACGAATTGCGCAAGCGAGGACATAGTCCTTCTGAAGCATTCAATGAGACTGTAGAAGAATTAACACAGTCATTGATGCCATTAGTGGCCGAAAATGGTATGGACTGGATGTATGCCAATTGTAGCACTACAGCGCAACGAGGTGCTTTGGATTGGAAAAACAAGTTCAGAGATGCAGTAGCTCCAGTATTCACAGCTTTGTACGATAGCGTCGCTTCAGGCAATGAGGCCCAAAGATCCATTGACTCAAATTCACAGCCAGATTATAGGGTGAAACTGGATGCTGAATTGGCAGAGCTGCGTGAATCAGAAATGTGGCAAACTGGCAAGACCGTTAGGAGCCTGAGACCAGAGAGGAGTTGAAGTTAATTCATTCTAAAGATGCGCTCCCAATGGCTCCAGAGCTCAGGACAATACTTATGGTATTTTTCTGGCATAGAGAAATAAAGTGAAATATGCACTGGTAGTGTCGATAACTCGGGCATACCAGTTTGTTCAAGAAAGCGCTCTTTGCTCCAATTAGATACTTGCTCTATCATAGTCCAAGTCATATCTAGATTTGGGTATGTGATACCTTTTTGTGTAAACATAAAAGCTTCAGCATAAGCATGATAGGCTATGTTGTAGTAATCATCAGGATAAAGCACAGCATTGGTCAGTTGCTCCAGCGATAAGATGATCACACCGTCTTCTGTATTGACTTCTACATTGTGCAAATATTGAAAAGAAGGTGTTGGGAATGGATGTTTGTATAAATATATCCTATCTATATCACCCATGAGATAATCTTTATGGCCTAAACCCATCCATACTCCATGAGCAGCGACCATACATTTGATGTCTTCAGGTACGTCTTTCATTTCGCTACCTACAGATTGAAAGAGCCTACCTTCCATATACAAAGTCAACCTATATTCGAATAAAGATCGCTCAGCGGGATTCATATTTTTGTAAGGGGAAAAATATTTTGAAAGCCATTCACGCAGTCTTTCATCAAATTTTAGTGGATATTTGGAAATAAACCAATGATCCAATGGCCCATGGAAAACATACAAAACCACTAAAAAAAATACTGGAACAAAAATATAAACCGACAATTGATTGTGTAGCGAATAGCCAAAATAGACAATGACACCGCCAATCAGGATCAGGACGAAACTCAAGACTTTTGATATAGAGTGGATTTGCATGGTGATTAACTTAAGTTGTAATCCAACGAAAAATCATGCCTTGCTAATACGAAAAAAGGGACAATTTATTAAAAATCATCCCTTTTTGGTGGTACCTCCCAGATTTGAACTGGGGACACACGGATTTTCAGTCCGTTGCTCTACCAACTGAGCTAAGGTACCCTGCTGTTTAGAAAAGCGACGCAAAATTAATGGCTTTTTTTACAATACAAAAAATAATAGCACATTTTTGTATATTATTTTTTGGAAAGGCAGAAGATGATTTTTACCATAATCCTTATTTCAACTTGTATTTTAAAGATTAATGTTTACTTTTGCACAACAATTTTTAATTTTTGGTATGGAAGTTTGGGAACAAAATTTTGAATGGCTCAGGGTAAGGCACATAGTCAAAGATGCCATGAAAAAGGATGCATTACCTGACCTTCAGACCGTACTTTTCTTGATTGGCATCCAAGAATTGGGCAGGATCCCAAAACAAAAATTCACGAAAGAAGAGAAGAGAGATCTCATGCATGTAGCAGTCTGTACTCTACTGGAGCCAGAAGGTTACTTTGAGTTTGAAGGTAGAGATCAAGATGGTTGGCCTCATTGGAAAGAAATCAAACCTTTTCGTATCAAAGGTGTCGATGATCAAGAGACTTATTTGGTAACTAAGGTCATAGATTATTTTAAAAAATACAACGAGCTTACATCATTTTCACTCAATTAATTGATTCAGAATATGAAGATTATCCTGTTTTGTATAGTGGCTATCATAGCCTTCACCGCTTGCAAAGACCATGATTATGTCACGATCAAAACAGATATGGGACAAATGGAAGTTTTATTGCTCAAATCAGCCCCAAAACACACTACAAACTTCAGAAAATTGGTGGATGAAGACTTTTATGATGATCTATTGTTTCATCGGGTGATCAATGGTTTTATGATACAAGGAGGTGATCCAGCTTCACGCAATGCAAGCAAGGGCGCACCACTCGGTAGTGGAGGGACAGGATATACTATACCTGCTGAGATAGGTACACCTCATTTTAAGGGTATGCTGTCGGCAGCAAGACAGAGTGATGCTGTCAACCCTAAAAAGGAATCATCAGGATCACAGTTTTTTATAGTGACTGGTCAGGCAGTGACAGACCATGATTTGGACGAGGTAGAACGCACCAAAGGTTTTAAATACACTCCTGTACAAAGAGAAAAATATAAGAAACTCGGTGGCGCACCATCTTTGGATGGAGATTATACTGTGTTCGGTGAGGTAGTCAATGGCCTAGATGTGGTAGACAAAATTGCCCAGGTCGAGGTGGATAGTAGAGCCCGACCTCTTAATGATGTAAAAATGAAAATATACAAATAATAACCATAAATTGATGACCAAAGTGTTGATGAGAAAGTTGATAAGTGTTGGTATGATAGCGCTTACTGCATGTAGTACTCCCAAAGCTGTTTTTACTTATGTACAGCATGAGAAGAATGCACCTTCTCATATAGATTTCCATAATAATTCTAGCAAAGCTACTTCCTATATGTGGGACTTTGGTGATGGTAAAACATCTACAGATGCTAGTCCCAGCCATAAATATATCTTGTCTGGAAAGTACAAAGTATCACTCAAGGCATTCAATCAAGACAAATCAAACATAACAATGCATGAAATCATCGTAGATGCACCACATCATTGTTTAGTCGAATTAGCTACTTCTGAAGGCAATATGACTATAGAATTGTACGATGAGACACCATTGCACAGAGATAATTTTATCAAGCTAGCCGAAGATGGTTTCTATGAAAATATTTTGTTTCATCGAGTGATCAAAGGCTTCATGATACAAGGTGGAGATCCTTTTACGAAAAATGGAAAAAATGTCCATAAAACTGGAGTGGACAAGGCCAATTACCTCATTCCTGCTGAATTCAACCCACGTTTGGTACATACAAAAGGAGCATTGGCAGCAGCAAGGACAGGAGATCATGTCAACCCTAAAAAAGAATCTTCTGGTTCCCAGTTTTATATTGTACAAGGCAAGCCATTGACTGATAGTCAGATAGAAAATTTTGAATTGCAAAAAGGTATTAAATATTCTGAAAAAGACAAAGAAATAATGAAAACTCAAGGTGCGACGCCACAGCTTGATCAAGAATATACGGTCTTCGGCAGAGTGGTAAAAGGTCTAGATGTCATTGACAAGATAGCCAATCATGCAACTGATCAAGCAGACAAGCCGCTCCAAGATGTAAAAATTTTATATTTAAAAATCATTAAATAACCATTATAAATAATTTATCACCAAAATGGAAATTCTTGGCATAGATGTAGGAGGTACGGGCATCAAATCAAATGTTGTCAATTTGGAGACTGGCGCACTGACAGGGGAAAAGTATAAAATAAAAACACCTTCACCATCAACTCCTGAAGCCATTATCGATTGTCTAAAAGCTACTGTTGAAAATTTTAATTGGCAAGGCAAGCCAATAGGCATTGGATTTCCAGCGGTCATAAAAAATGGTATTTCGCTGACTGCCAGCAATATAGACCAAAAATTTATCAATTATCCAATAGACCAAGCCTTTGGGCAAGGCACTGATTGCCCAGTAAAAGTTGTCAATGACGCAGATGCCGCTGGTATAGCAGAGATGACATACGGCAAAGGAAAAGGTGTCCAAGGATTGGTAGTTTTTATTACCTTGGGTACTGGTATCGGATCTGCCATATTTTACAACGGACACTTATTAGGCAATACAGAATTAGGGCATTTGAAGTACAAAAAGTCTATTTTCGAGCGCTATGCTTCCAATTCTGCCCGAGAGTTGCACAGTTTGAGTTGGAAAAAATGGGCAAAGGAGTTAGATATTTACCTCAATCACCTCAATCTCATTTTGAGTCCTGATTTGATATTGATTGGTGGTGGCGTGAGTAAAAATTTTGATTTATACAAACAATATCTCAATGTGCCAGTCCATGTAGATACCGCTTCTCTCCTCAATGATGCTGGTATCGTAGGTGCAGCGATGGCCGCCAGTAAGTATATTCAATAGATCTCCACTTCAGCAACTAAGTTGGTTCCGAGTGCTGCATTGATATTGTCAATGATTTTGGACTTATTCATGAGAAGCTCCTTCTTGAGAGGCGCTGAGGTCAGATAGATTTTGAGCAATCCATTTTTGAAGTAGATTTTCTTGGTATAGCTGGCTATGATAGGCCCCATCTCTTCTTTCCACACTACATCGATGTGTGATGTATAATACCCTTTGGCTACTTTGTCATTAGAAGCAAGATAGTCATTGAGTACCTCTTTGATATTTTTGTCATTGTGCCGCATGAAATAAATTTAGGCTACCATTTTCAACATGAAATAAACGATATTGATTCCCGATTTCATCCAATATTTTATGAATTCGGTCTGACTGAGTATCTGTGATGAAAATTTGACCAAAATTTTGATGGATGAGCAAGGATAATAATTGTCTCACTCTTTCGGCATCCAACTTATCAAAGATGTCATCCAAGAGCAAAATAGGATTTTCTTTCGCATGATTTTGTAGTAATCTGTATTGGGTGAGTTTCAATGCCATGACAAATGATTTCAATTGCCCTTGTGAGGCAAAACTGCCTAAAGGTGATCCATTCATAGTAAAGATAAGATCGTCTTTGTGAATACCCTTGGTAGTACGCGCTAAGATGATGTCCTTATGCTTTGATTTTTGCATGAGTGCTTGAAGATTTTCATGTTCCAATTGGCTCTCATAGACGATATTGCACGCTTCTCTCTGACCAGAAATATCTGCATAGATCTCATTGAACAATGGCTTCAATTGTTCGGTAACCTGCTTTCTTTTTTCAAAAATGCGTTGTGAAGGAGCATACATTCCCATTGTTATGGATTCGAGTAGTAGGTCATCGGTTCTTTTTTGATCTGCAAATGTTTTGAGCAAGGTATTTCTCCTCTTGAGCAGCGCATTGTATAATATCAAGTCTTCAAGGTATGTTTTGTCAGTTTGGACTATGGTATTATTAAGGAAATTGCGACGCTCTTCGCTGCCTTCCATCAACAATTTGACATCATCAGGCGCAATGATTACACTCAAAAAACGACCCACATGGTCACTCACCTTTGCCAATTTTTTACCTGAAATTTCTACTTCTTTTCGGCTGCCAGCTTTAGATTTAATGACAACCTTTTCTTGCTGTTCTTTGATGATGAAATCAGCATCCAGTCTGAAGAAATCATGATCTTGCAAAAACAAATGTTTGTCCAAATTGGTAAAATAGCTCTTGCCCAGGCAAATATGATAGATTGCATCTAATACATTGGTCTTGCCCACGCCATTCATTCCCGTAAGGGCATTGATAAATGGGTCAAAATCAATGGCCATCTGGCTGTAATTGCGGTATTGAGTCAGCTTAAGGGTGCGAATGATCAAATTCTTTTGGCTATAAATAGATGAATATGCAAAGGTAGCAAAACATTAATTATTTCCTAAAATGAAGATCAGATAACGTATGATGATATTTACCAAAATAAATTTGACTATTTTTGCCAATAAATTCAATATTTGTATAGGATTGAAGAAGATAGATAAGTTCATTGCCACTAGTTTTATTGGGCCTGCGATCTTGTCATATTTTATAGCCACATTTGTGTTAATAATGCAGTTTTTGTGGAAATATATAGACGAAATCCTAGGTAAAGGTCTATCTATTCTTGAGATGATGGAGCTGATATTCTATTATGCTGCCACTTTGATACCCATGGCGGTACCTATTGCGGTGTTAATATCGTCAGTAATGGTATTCGGTGATATGGCTGAGAAATATGAGCTATCAAGTATGAAATCGGCTGGTATCTCTTTGCTACGCATCATGTGGTCGGGCATCTTGATCGCAGTAGGAATTGGCATTATATCAATCCTTTCGGCCAATTTTTTAAAACCAGCCTCCCTTTTGCAGTTTAACAAAAGATTTATTGCCATCAAAAAGCAAAAATCGGCTTTAGCGATCGAACAAGGTATATTTAATGATGCATTTACAGAAACCATCATTAGGGTAAATCACATAGATGATAATAAGAGAGATATACATGATGTTTTGATATATGACCACACGCCAAATGATAAGAGCCTGATCAGAGTCACTTCAGCCAAAAGCGGCAAAATGTTTACTGCACAAGAAGGGCGCTATTTTGTAATGGAACTGGATACAGGTATCAGCTATCAAGAAGAAGAAAAAAGGCAAAAACTTGGAAGTAATAAGACTGAAAGACCATTCACACGTATGTATTTTGACAAATGGTCCAAAACCTTTGACATGAGTGTTTTTGATGGTGAAGATGGCTTGCTCAATTTCAACAGAGATAGAGAGCAAATGATGAATTCTGTACAGTTGATCAATGCCATTGACTCTTTCAAAATGAATATTGAGACTAATAATGAAAAAGTAAGTAATAAAATGGCCTTACTTTTCACTTCCAATCAAGATCAGGCAAGTGATGATGAAAGCGTTATCAACAAGTCTTATCGAGAGAAATACAATTCAAAACCTACCCAATCATTGCCTGACTCTATTAGCGCCACTTTTACATCAAGCAGACAACTTGAAATAAATCGAGATAGTCAAATTTTGGCTTTAAGCAATAAGACTGATGCTCAAAACCTTAAAAAAACACCTATAAAAACTCCCGAAAGGAAGCTAATAAAACAAAAGACAGACATTAAGTGGGAGAAAGGAAAACACTGGGTGGAGACCATAGATTCTGTAGATTTTAATGATGTCATTTCAAAAGCAATCTCCAACCTTTCAAGCAATAAAGATCAATTACTAAGCGCCTACAACAACAATACCGATTATGACAAACAATACCAAAAATATCAACTAAGGCTACATCAACAATACAGTTGGGCAGCAATATGTGTGATATTTTTGTTTATTGGTGCACCCTTGGGTAGCATCATACGAAAAGGTGGTTATGGATACCCATTGCTTGTGGCGATCCTATTTTATATGGTTTTCATCATCAGCACCATATATGGGGAGAAAATGGTGCGCTCCGATGCCATCAGTGGCATACAAGCTGCGTGGATGCCTTGTTTAATTTTGGCACCTTGGTCTATCTTATTTACTATTATGGCCATCAGAGATACCAGCTTCAATCCTACAGCACTGTTGGAACCAATTTATAAGCTGTGGAAGAAAAAGAAAATCGAGCAGTAAAAAAGTAGCGATTGTTTATGCCATGCCAATGTTGATGACAGCACATTCCTACCTAGGCATGAAAACAAATTGAGCACCTAATTCGCTAAGGACAAACAAGCAAAGGTGTTGCTCTGGATCTTTGTATGTGGAGATAAAATCAGGTGCTTTTTCATGAAAAATAATCTCTTTGGTCACAAATTCCTCCAAAGTGGAAGCATTGACTGACCAATGAAATTTGTCACTTGCCTCTATGAGAAGTACGCCCATTTCTATTTCTTGCTGATGAACGACAAAAATAGGATATTTAGAAACTCCTTCATCCAATATCACATCAGCAGCCTGTGCTAGGATCTTTTTATAAGGTTTCAACTCTTTTTCTAAATCTAAAAATCTATTTATTTCACTCATTGTGCTGATTTCAATTGTAATTTGGCAACACACTCGATATGATGCGTATGTGGAAACATATCGACAGGCTGAACCAAGATGGTTTCATATTTTTCGCTCAATAAAGCTAAGTCTCTAGCTTGCGTAGCTGGATTGCAACTAATATACACCAACCTTGGTGCTTCCAACTCCAAAAGAGTCTTGACTACGTTTTCGTGCATACCTTGTCTAGGTGGATCTGTGATGATGACATCGGCTTTGCCGTGTTTCTGGACGAAATCATCATTGAGCAAGTGTTTGACATCACCAGCATAGAATGTAGCATTCTCAATGTTATTCAGCGCTTTGTTTACATTGGCATCTCTTATGGCATCATGTATCTCTTCGATACCCGTCACATGTTTGACTTTATCCGCAATATACAGTGCAATACTGCCCAATCCTGTATATAAATCATACACATTATCATTGACTTGGAGATCGGCATAATTGACTGCTACGTCAAAAAGTATTTGTGCTTGGATTGGATTTGTCTGAAAAAAGGATTTTGTACCGATTTGATACTTTATATTTCTAAGGGATTGGACGATATAAGGCAGACCATGCCACGTCAAGACTTCTTTGTCCCAAATAGTGTCATTGACCTTGTCATTGATACAATAATTGAGTGATTTGATATCAGGAAACTTTAGATGAGTGGCATCCATGATCATTTTTATCTTCTCTGGATCATTATATCCAAAAATCAATATCACCATCCAGTCACCATTTGTAGTGTTGCGCACGATCATATTTCTCAAAAAGCCAGTATGAGCCCTAAGGTCGTAAAACGACAATTCATGCTGAATAGCAAAAGATTTTATAAAATTTCTGATTTGATTGGTAAGGTCATCTTGGAGCAAGCACTCTTTGATATCTACTATCTTATCAAAGTACCCAGGTTTGTGAAAGCCAAATGCAAGATTGTCAATGATCTCTTGATCTGACTGTGCCTCTTCATCAGTAATCCATCTCTTATTTGAAAAACTGTATTCCAATTTGTTTCTGTATCTAAGATTGGAATGGCAGCCAATGATAGGTTGTACAATGTCTGTTTCAATCTTTGCGATGCGTTTGATACAATCTTTGACAGTTTGCTCTTTGTGTTTGAGCTGAGCTTCATACTTTAAGTTTTGCCATTTGCATCCACCACAAGTACCAAAATGCTGGCAATCTGGTGTCTTCCTATCGCTTGAATACGTAACAATTCTCTGAACGAGAGCCTCAGACATTGATTTTTTCTTGCGCAGCACTAAAGCATCAATGACATCACCTGGCACGGCACCATCAGTAAAAATAACTTGACCTTCATCAGACCTGCCTACTGCCTTGCCTCTATCGGCGATGCCAGTCATCAACACATTCTTGATGATTTTATTATGCTTTCTCCGAGCCACCAGAATAAATTAATTGAAATATTCCTTCATGCGTTCAAAAAATCCTTTTTCGCCACTATTTGGCTTTGGATTGAAATTGTGCATATTCTTCATTTTTTCGAGCATGGCTGTCTCTTCAGATGTCAGTATTTTTGGAGTCCAGATATTGACATTGATGAGTTGATCTCCTTTACCATATTGCTGTAAAGATGGCAAGCCTTTGCCTTTCAATCTGAAGATTTTGCCTGCTTGTGTACCAGCTGGTATTTTCACCTTTACATTTCCCGATAGAGTTGGCACCTCAGCATTGGTACCCAAAGATACGTCAGCAAAATTTAAAAATAGATCATAAACAACATTCATTCCATCGCGGCTGAATTGTTCATGAGGTTTTTCTTCTATATTGATCAACAAATCGCCCGATGGTCCACCTGCTTGACCAGCATTGCCCTTGCCCCTCATAGAGAGCTGCATTCCTTCCTGAACACCAGCAGGTATTTCGATTTCGATCAATTCTTCGTCCATTGTTCTGCCTTCGCCACGACAAGTGCCACATGATGCAGTCACTTTTTTGCCTGAGCCGTTACAAGTAGGACACACCACGGTAGTCTGCATTTGACCAAGGAATGTATTTTTCACCTGTTTTACATATCCCGACCCAGAGCATGTGGTACAAGTTGATACACTGTTGCGATCTTTTGCTCCAGATCCGCTACAAGTTTTGCAGGTGACTTGCTTTTTTACTTTTATCTTTTTGGTAACACCAGATTCTATTTCTTCTAAAGTAAGGGCGACCTTGATGCGAAGATTCGTACCTTTTTGACCTCCACCACTACGTGACCTACCTTGTCCTCCAAAAAATGACTAAAATGGGCTGCTTCCATCATTAAAGACATTTCCAAAATGTTCAAAAATATCATCCATGGTCATCCCACCTGAAAATCCGCCGCCTCCCATATTTTCAACACCAGCATGGCCGTATCGGTCATATCTTGCTTTCTTATTGGGATCACTTAGTATCTCGTATGCTTCAGCTGCTTCCTTAAATTTTTCTTCTGCTGCCTTGTCACCTGGATTTCTATCAGGGTGATATTTCATAGCCACTTTGCGGTATGCCTTCTTGATGGTGCCTTCATCAGCACTCTTCTCTACCTCAAGTATTTCGTAAAAATCACGTTTCATTATTAAAACTCTTGCTTTGGCTTTTTTGCCACTTAAAAAATATTGTTGTTACTTGGCTACCACCACTTTTGCGTGGCGTATGATCTTGTCATTGAGGAGGTATCCTTTTTCTACCGTATCAATGACTTTGCCCTTGAGCTCATCATTTGGAGCTGGAATATCTGCAATGGCTTCGTGAAATTCTGGATCAAAATCAGCACCAGTTGATTCCATCGCTTTCAGTCCCTTGTGCTCCAAGGTACTGAAAAGTTTTTGGTAAACTAGATTGACACCTTCGCTAAATGACTCTGCACCGCTTTCTGCGCTTTTTTTGGCACGATCAAAATCATCCAATACAGGCAAAAGAGAAGTCAAAATCTCCTGACCTGCAGTTTTCATCAAGTCAAATCTCTCTTTGACACTTCTCTTTTTGAAGTTGTCAAATTCTGCAAATAACCTGAGATATTTATCTTTAGACTCATCCAATTCGGAAGTTAGCTCTTCGATCTTTTGATCTAAAACTTCAACTTGTGCATCATCAGGTACTTCTTTCTTTTTAGATTTTTTTGAATGTGACTCTTCCTCTTTATGTGACATAAATTCTTTGATTTTATTTAACATACTTTAGGTTATCAATTTTATTGCCATTATAAGATTTCTGTCAAAAAGGCAGGGTTTATTGCTTGTGGATATGAAAAAATGACACAATATTACATTTTTCACAGCGAATGGAAAAAATATGACTTAAGCGTTCAAAAATGATTGTATGGCATTTTTTGCAAAATCAGACAATATCAGTTGGCCACTCATAGCAGCTCTTTCTTCCAATAACTGATCCCAATGATCTGTTCCAGTCCAAAAGACTTTTTTAAGCATCATCAGTGCTTCGGGGCTTTTTGTTGTCAATTCTTTTGTAAAATGTGCCAAGTAAGCATCTAGTTGATCTACCGTTTCAAATGATTCTGTAAAGAGCCCTTTATTTTTGGCCCAATCAGCAGTCTGCCATTCAGTAGCGTTAATAGCCATTTGGCTGAAGGCTGACAACCCAATTTTACGCTCGACAGCTGGCCCGATGACGAAAGGACCAATACCCACTGCCAATTCTGACAATCTCACAGAGGCATACTTGGATGACATACAGTAGTCACAAGCAGCAGCTAAACCAACACCACCACCTACTGCTTTGCCATGTACTCTGCCGATAACAATTTTTGGACATTTTCTGATAGCATTGATCACACCTGCAAATCCCATGAAGAATTTTTTCCCATCATCAAAATTCTGGATTGCTGACAACTCACTAAAACTAGCTCCTGCACAAAACGTCTTTTCGCCATGACTTTTGAGTATAATCAACATCGTGTTTGGATCATCACCAGCCCGTGTTATAGACTCAGCAAGGTCAGCCAGCAAATATCCAGGTAGGGAATTTTGTGCTGGATGATAAAACTCAATGGTCGTTACTTTGTCAGTGTAGGTGGACTTTACATGGCCTTGTGACATTTTGGTAAAATTTTAGATGTTGGTTGATTTACTCTTGTTTTAAAATAATTATCACTCAGCGTCAAGTCCGCGATTGATATATTGGATCAAAGGCTTTAAAACTTCAAAATATTCTGTGATGGTATTGACCAATTTTTCTGAAGTCAAAATGCTATCTGCAACTGGTGTAGATGCTGTAAAACTTTTAAGCTTGATATACTCGATGGCTGGGTCAGTAGCGTCATATCCTTTGGGTGGACGAGTGAGTTTCTGCCCAGGCTCCACATCCAAGTCATTATAAGTGTTTTTAAACTTTTGATTGGTTAAAATGGCTACAAGATCTGGATAAAAGTAGTGGATTTCTTGCCTTACTTTTTGCAACAAAGATCCTTCAGGCATCCATAATCCACCACCAGCAAAGCAAGCGCCTTCTTCAATATGGAAATAATAAGCTGCTCTGTTGAGACGCTTACCGCCTGGTTGTAAGACTATACCAAGGTTCGTTTTGTACGGTGACTTATCGGCACTGAATCTTATATCTCTATTGATACGAAAGATACATTCTTTTGCGGTAAGCATCTCTAAACCAGGATCTATTTTTTTCATCTTTTCGAGCAGAGTACCAGCAAGTGATAAGTATTCTGCCTTTGTAATATCATATCTTTTACGATTATGATCAAACCACTCCTTATTATTATTGGCCTTGAGATCTCTCAAAAACTCTATTGTGTGCGATGTTATCATTATATTAGAATCTAAATCCAAAGGAAACTTCAAAGCCCACATTTCTATCAAAATGTTCAGCTTTTATACCGACGTTATTGTCTTCATCAAATGACTTTTTGATAAAATCTACTCTATTGTCAGTGACATCTCTTAGACCGTATTCGTATCGTAAACCGACATAAAATCCTTTGTTGATGAAGTAATTGAATCCTCCCAGTAAGCCATAATCCATAGACTTGTATAAATCTGCTTCTTTTTCAGATGCCAAAAGATTGTAATATGCTCCAGCATCTCTGTATAGCTGCACAGTCTTACCTCCTACTTCAAGCCAAGGGCCAAGTGTACTTGTGGCAATACCTCCAGCAACATCGCTATAATAATTATGTATAAGCGATTGTTTAATACCTATAGTCTCGGTATATTGTGTAAAATACAATGTCCCATTACCTCTTGGACCCACCAAGTATGATACATATCCACCAGCAAAGACTTCAAGCTTTTTGCTTAATTCCCATTGGAATGTGATTGGCAAGCTGACATAGGCATTAGACACTTTTAAATTGATGCTTGTGAATCCTTTTTCATAGTAAAATCCAGTGCCAATAGGTACCTTGTAATATGAATCTCCATCAAAATTGTATTTTGAGCCAATCTGAGTATATAACAACTCACCTTTTACAGAAAAGATATCTGCAAATTTGTAAGCATAGTTTACTCCAAAATGAAAACCATTGGTCAATGAAAATCTCTCGTTGACACCTTGTTCAACAGGACCAGAAAATTTTGTATAATTCAATCCAGCCCTGATTCCAAAACTTTGTCCATTGATGCCAGACCATGAGATCAAAACCATTAAAAGCACTATGAGGTACTTATTCATTTTTTGTTTGTTTTTTAGAAAAATCGTGCAAAGATACATTTATATGATAAGCTTAGAACGTAGTTTATTACTTTTTCGCTTCTATCTCATGGCTGAAAAAGGAATAATTGGTATTGTGAAACCTATTTTTTGTAAAATTTTAACATTATTTCTACATTTGATGGCTGAGTGATCTGCCTTATATTTTTCAACTTTTTGCTTTGATTTATGGCAGTATAGTAAGAAATGAAACACAATTTACTACAAAACAATAGATTTGAATAGATAGGTTCGATCAATACTGGAGTAAGATCGTATTTCAAATATGTATAGAATAGCTTAGTTTTGCCTCCCTAAAAATATAAAACATGGGTAAAAAAAATAAGCTCAAAAAATTTGGTGACTTGCTCAGCTACCCGCATGTATTTGAAAATTATAATCCTAAATATCCAAAGCTTGTAGTAGGTGATGGTATAGAAGTGGATATAAAAGGCAAATGGTGTAATCAACATTTCAATAACGAAAATGATCTCATCCTCGAATTGGCTTGTGGTAGAGGTGAATATACTGAGGCATTGGCCGTTGCATATCCGCACCAAAATTTCATTGGAGTAGATGTCAAAGGTGCCAGAATCTGGCAAGGTGCAACTCATACTTTGGAAAGAAATATTAAAAATGCAGCCTTCCTACGTACTAGGATTGAGCAAATTGATTTGTTTTTTGAAAGAAATGAAGTGAGTGGTGTATGGATCACTTTTCCTGACCCTTTTTTGAGAGAAAGTAAAGAAAATAAGCGCCTCACATCAGCAAGATTTTTGGACAAATACCAAAACATCATCAGAAAAGGAGCCATCTTACATCTTAAAACAGATGATCCTACTTTGTATCATTTTACCTTAGATACATTGGCCGATTATAAAGGGGCAAAGATCATCTACCATAATGATGATATTTATGCAAATGAATTGGCCTATCCAGAACTTATCTATAAGACACATTACGAAAGAGAACACTTGGCTGGTGGCAGAAAGATAAAATACATACGGTTTACCATCAATGAATAAAGGCAAAAATATTACGATTATTTGGCCTATAGTGGGCATCGTCTTGTTTGTCTTATTATATTTTGTTGCTTCTCTTTTTTATCCTGGCGGCTCTCAATTTGATAAAGGTTCTATTGGGTTTAGTTGGTTTCATAATTATTGGTGTAATCTTTTGAATCCCATAGCCATTAATGACATGCCCAATCATGCACGACCGTACGCTATGATGGCTCATATCGTGCTATGTTTTTCAATATTGTTTTTCTATTGGTCTGTGGTGCCGCATATTGTCCCAAATAGACATAGATATTTTATAAGGATATCAGCACTTATATCTTGCATCATATCCTTGTTATTGATGAC
The DNA here is from genome assembly GCA_046329385.1 of Saprospiraceae bacterium. GTDB lineage: Bacteria > Bacteroidota > Bacteroidia > Chitinophagales > Saprospiraceae > OLB9. The sequence goes on along the minus strand of JAXLUT010000004.1, from coordinate 166,897 downwards.
AAATTTGGATCATGATTTGGTATCCAATTGGGCGGCACTTTTCAATGTTGTTTCCCTTACTATCACGATGATCAACCTATGGAAAAATCAATATTTTTGCCTATTTTATAGTGGAATATTTAATTTTGTAATTTTTGTGATCAATGCAGCTCTTTATTATCATCAAGAGTGGATTTACTTTTTACCCATTGTCCAAAAATTGAGTTTTGCATATTTCCTATTATGGATTTGCATGGTATGCTTGTTTATTTTAAGAAAGGTCGAAACAAAACAAATAACAATGATTGACTATAGTCATTAAATGTCCTTATTCTGATCTTTGATATACTGACCAAGCATTTTGATAAATTTTAGAAAATCACTTGGACTATTGATCTTTTTTTCTTTTATCAATTCATCGAATGTTTCGATAAAAGTATTGATTTTATCCATCTTATTGTTGAGCTTCTCTACACTACGAGTTTCCCAATAATTGCTTTCATCTTCCATCTTAAAATCAGTCAAATATTTTTCACTCAAATATCTGATCAGTTCAAGTACTTTGATGTAAGATGTTGTATCGATTGATGTGTTTTTTACTGAAATCTGAAATACGATATCCTCCATATCTATAGATTTGAAATCTTCTGTGATCTCAGGCTCTGGGTTTTCTTGATTCAAATCCAGCTTGACAGTGACGACTTTGATTTCGCCTTCTCCGTTTTCGTTGAGCATTTTGCGGAGCCAAAGATTCATCAATCGACCGTGACTATCCATGACAAAACTGACAGGCTCTGTATCCTGTGGAAAAATCATGATACCATATTCATCATCATCCAATGGTGATGTATAGGCATCTTTAGGAAATGTAGTATTGAAAACTTTAGATTTCCATCCTAAAATATCGCAGATATCTTCGAGTTCTGTGATCAATTTAGGTAGCAATTTTGCTTCTTGCAATCTACCTTGATAATGAAATGAAAGCCCCATTTATTGATACGACACTTGATTTATAGTAATCGGTCATACAAAGTTAACTCAAATTATTGGATTTTATAGTCTGAATATTCAAAAGTAAATCACTAAATGAAGAATTGTATCAAAAAGAACATTCTCAAAGTTATTACACCAAAAAACATTTTCGGTATTTGCATAAGTTTTGCACTTTTGCTGGTCAATTTAAATATTGGAAGTAATGACATTGATTGATGTGCTAAATTTCAGGCGTTCTGTTAGGGTATTTGACAAAAACAAGCCTCTTGATGCAGAAAAAGTGATGCATTGTATAGAGATGGCCACTTTGGCACCCAATAGCTCGAATATGCAGCTTTGGGAATTTTACCACGTGATAAATCCAGCACTAAAAACCAAAATTACTCATGCATGTTTGGGACAATCTGCTACTGCTACTGCTGATCAAATCATAGTGATAGTCACCAGACAAGATCAGTATCGTCAACATGCCAAGTCGGTTTTAAATTTTGAAAGAAAAAATATATTGCAATATAGCCCAAAGGAACGACAAGAAAGACGTATCAAAAACAGAGAGCTTTATTATGGTAAAATCATGCCTTTATTGTATACCAGATTTCTGGGAATAGTGGGCTTTTTCAGAGTGGTGATTACCAAAACCATCGGGGTGTTCAGAACCATCATTCGCGAAGTATCAGAAAATGATATGCGTGTTGTTGTACATAAATCCGCAGCATTGGCAGCACAAACCTTTATGATTGCCATGGCCAATGAGGGATATGATACCTGCCCTATAGAAGGCTTTGATAGTCATGTTTTGAAAAAAACGTTAAACCTGCCGTATGGATCAGAAATCAATATGGTCATCGCTTGTGGTATCAGAGATGGTAATAAGGGTATTTGGGGAGTAGATTTCGCTTGCCTTTTGATGAAGTTTATCGTAGGATTTGATGTATCATGATGTCTTGAATTATTTGGGATGTAAAAGGCAAAATGAGAAATGTTTAAATCAATGATGATAACTCGTATCTTTGCTCTTCATATCAAATAAATACGTGCGAAGTTTTTTATATTTATTCATTGCTTTCATACAGATTGCTTTAGTTTCAGGTCAACAAATCATCTTGGATGAGTCGTATGAAGATTGGGAAAATGGAGCTACTACTTACATAGACAAAAAAAATGATGGTGTGTCCAATGGTATTGATATCACAGATGTGAAAATAAGCAATGACGACATCAACCTTTATATTTACTTTGACATCAATAAGGAAATCAACATCCAAGCCAACAATAACTTAACTATTTTTATTGACATTGACAATAATGTATCTACAGGACTAAGTAAAAATGGGATCGGTGTAGATCTAACATATAGTTTTGGCTTCAGAAGTGGTAAGTTATATTTATCCAATGCCTCTATTGATGTGTTTCATGATCAAGTAGGATTGGTCACATCGCCAACAGTCACAAGCAGCAAATTTGAAATGAGCATTTTAAGAAGTCTTAACTATGGCAATCCACCTCTTAAGATGTCAAACACTATCAAACTTTTTATATCTGACGAAAGCAATGCTGGCGATAAGGCACCTGATGCAGGAGCTTATTCATTTAATTTTGATAACAGTAAAACTTTTGAACCGATACCAATTAGTTTTTCTAAGCTTGACGCAAATGATATAAGGATTGTATCATACAACGTCTTGCAAGACAACCTATTTGATCCAGCCCTCAGATCTAATTTTGAAAGAATATTTAAGGCCATCCGTCCTGACATCATAGGTATGTGCGAAATTTATAGCAATTCAGGAGCACAAGCGGCAGCTTTGATGGAGAGCTTTTTGCCATCAGCAGCCAATCAAAAATGGTACTATGGTGAAGCAGTTCCCGATATCAGAATGGTGAGTAGATACCCGATCACCAACACAAGGAACATCGATGGAAATGGAGCCTTTCAAATCAATGTTGGCGGAAAACAAGTTTTGGTGATTGTAGCTCATCTTCCTTGTTGTGATGATGAGACAGGCAGACAAGCAGAAGTAGATAAGATAATGTCATTTGTCCGTTCTGTAAAATATGGTATTTCTACCTTTCAGCTTCCAGTCAACTCACCTATCATCATTGTTGGAGATATGAATTTGGTTGGTCTAAAACAGCAACAACAGACTTTTATTGATGGCAATATCATCAACAATAGCAATTTTGGCCCAGACTTTACTCCAGATTGGGACAATACCTTTTTGGAAGATGCTAAACCCTTGACATCATACCTGCCATTTACCTTTACGTGGTATAATGATTATGGAAGATACAGTGCTGGCAGGCTGGATTATGTTTTCTACACAGGGTCTGTCATGAAATTGAAAAATTCTTTTAGCTTGTGGTCCCCAGTTTTGCCAGAGGTAGCATTGGCATCATCAGGTTTGCAAAGATTGGATGTACCAAAAGCATCAGACCATATACCTGTCATTGTAGATTTTGATTGGTCAGGCAAAACTGATCTTACCGAAGATACGCTAGCTCAATTACCTTTTAGATTTAAACAAAACAACGAACAAATCATCTTAGAATCTGAAAGCACTGGTACCATCACCATCTATAATACTGCGGGAAGTTTGATATATAAAGGCGAAAAAGTTGATTCTGGCGATTTTTATATTGAAACAGATCACTTGTCAGGACTTTTCGTTTTTACCTTTGAGACCAAAAAGGGAAACTTCTCTACTAAGTTTTACAGATGATCAATTTTGCCCCTTTCTCACATAGATGTCTTTTACTGATTGGATAGATGTAAACCAATCTATTTACATATTTTCTGGCATTTGCTGATATCCAAGATTGGACAATTGTCTTTAGAAGTTTCTGTCATAAACGGTTTTGGGGCTTGGCGTTCGGTCGGGAAATCGAAGTACAGGAGCTGACATTACTAATTACTTAATTTCAATTGAAAAACTGTTGTTGAATTTTGCAGATCAACTCTTTTGGCTCAAAACCATTGATACCTGCCGTTATATTTTCACACGTTGTTCGTCCTTTTTATTTGTTGCCGTTAATACTATTGTTTTGTTGTCTTCCCATTCCTTCATTTCAAAATTATTGTCCAAAGGTTGGCGATAAATACAAGCATAAGGCAATTCTGTTAAGTTAGTGCAGTCATAAACTACAATTTCAAAAGGACAAGCCCAATAGCAACCCGTTACCGCAAGTTTGGTTTTATCAGGCGAAAGAAAGATACTTGTCCAAATAAATGGGTCTGCCTCCGAATAAAAACTATGCAACTTTTGCTCTTCAACGTCAAATATAGACTGTCCGCCTTGAAATTCAGAAAGTAATAAGTAGTCTTTTTTGTCCTTGTAAACCCATAATGAGCAAGTGTGTTCGTTGTCGGTTAAATACTCAAAAAAGTGTCCGTCTTTTTCAATATTTCCAATTTGAACTTTCGTTACTATCCAATTTCTGTTTGGGTCGGTTTGTAGATATTGTTGTGTTTCAAAATAATATATTCCACACTCAGATAGACCAAATTCGTCCGTTCCCACAATTTTTGCGGTCTCGTCAAAATACAGCTTTATGTCAGCTCTTTTTATTTCAATTTCTTTTGTCACTGTCGGTCAGAATAATAGCAGGCAACGCTTAGGCAATGTGAAGGATGAAGCGATAGCGATTCTATCATAGCCATTGTTATGTAATTTGATTTATTCATTCAACTGTTTTTCAATATCCACCATTTCGGAGAAGTCTACTTTGTTATTTTTCCCGCTTGTTGTTTTAAGCCACTAAGAAAATTGCTTGTATTGTCAAATGGTAACGCAGACTGCATTTCAGAAGAAAAGCTTTCAAAAATTGCTTTGAAATTTTCTGAGTTATAATTTTTTTCAAATTCATCGGCAACAGTTTTATAAGTTGCTTTTTCGGTTTGCCCGAATGAAATATTTATCATTAAAGTTAAAATTAAAAAGGTTAAAATGTTCTTCATTATTTATTTTGTTTTAAGTCGGGTCGTGCTTTCAAAATTCTGTTAACGTTCAAAACCCATTGATTTTCAAGAGTATAAATTATCCATCAAGAGTAACAAAATTTTTCAGAATTTTTTTAATTCTTTAGTGCACGAGAAATTATTTTCTTGTAGCGAAAAATGAGGAATAATAACGTCCAAGGCTATGATGGATGAAGCGATAACAAATATATCATCGTTGACAAGTCTCCCAATTTATTAATTTTATATTTCTTATTAGTTACTGTATATGATCTTCAATTCGATTCACTTCCAAATATTCAGAACTCTGCATCGCTGCCAATATCATTTTATAATCGCTATTCTCTCCATCTAAATTTAATAAAACTGCAATTCCGTTTTTCTAATAATTTGCCTAAATCGTCAACTGTATTGAATTCTGAAAACCAATCATCACTTACCACACCATTCAGCGTATTGCTGATTTATTTTATCTTCGAAGATTAGAAACAAACTATTAACTAATTCAATTTCGTGGCTTACTAAATAATTTAAAGCAACTTCTTGTTCCAATGTGGGATCTGGAAATAAATTTCTTTCGTCAACAATTTGGCAAGGTACTAATCCATTTATTAGTTTGTTTTTATGGTGAACATGATGTGAAGATTTAAACCATTTCTCAGATTTAATTTTACTAAGCTCTGGTAAAAATAAATCAAACTTCCAATCTCCATTAAATTTATAGTTTGACATATTATTTATTATTTGTGTATTTTACTTATCTATTTTTAATTGAGACTAACGATCGGTGATATGGAGCGGACGCAGCGGTAGCAAGTCTGATCTCTTATCACTTGTTATAGCCAGTATACTATTAGCTAAAATCATTTAAAAATGTTTGTATTGTATTTTCATCCCAGCCTTCTTTTTCAATTAATTTCATTAGTTCCATATTCAATATCTTTGGTTTGGATGGGCTAAATGCTCGAAGAGGTAATGAATGAAATAATTCTCTATCCAATATTCCATCTTTTAAAAGTTCTATAGCTTTATTTACAGGAATACAACCTGTAAAATTCTTAAAGTTATAGAAACCAAAATTTTCTGGTCTGAACCTTTGATTATAGTGGCAAATCGTATTCAGTTCATTGTTGATTCTCTTCATTAGAAAAACTGTATTTTCTATCATTTTTAATGGTAATTGGAATTGAAAGTCCAATCCACTTTTGCTGACTTTAAATCTAATAAATTCTTCGTCAAATAATATTTCGTTTTCCTTACCCATTGTATTTCTTAAATGATTTGATAGGAAGGATAAATAATGATTTAAGTAATCCTGATCAATTTGCTTTTGTTTTTCATATTCATCATAGTCATAATTCAATTCTTCAATGTCAGGATAGACTATGAAGTTTTGAATTTGAAATCTATATTTTTCTTCTATAAGTTTTTCAATTGTTTCTGTATAATTATATGTTATTTGGTTTTTATAGTTTTCGAAGCTCAAATTTGAAATTATGTTCTTAATATTTGAGTCAATGAATATAGGATATTCACTGTGGTATTCATTTGTTGCAAACATATAGACACCATTCAATTTCTTTGATTCTGTATAGCCAAGAAATAAATATTCTCTACTATTAGTCAAATTCCTTGCGAATGGCAAAGTGTATTTAACTTCAAAGTTTGGGTTTATCTTGTTTATAAGGTTGTTCCTAAAATCATATGAAATCAAAAGTGGGTCATTATTCGAATTTGATCTTATATGATTGTCATGCTCTTCAGTTATTTTATTCTCTTTCTTCAATGACCAACACTTATTTAAGAGTCCAACTTCATCAACTGTGTTAGGCATAATGTAGGTTTCCTGAAGAATTTCGTTAGGAGTGAGAAATTGAAAAGCTCCAAATGCTTTATAATTAAATCTTTTAACTTGTCACGCTTTGCGTGATCATTCATTGTTCACAATGTTCAAATCATTCGACCTTGCCCAAGAGCAAGTCTAAGCTGATATCTGGATTATCCAAAAATGATTTGGTGATCAGGTAATGATCTGTCTTTTTATAATCAACTTGTCTGATACCTTCAGCACCGAGTTCATAAATCGTAGCATTGGGATATGCCATGATGATAGGCGAATGCGTGGTTATAATAAACTGAGAATCCTGTAGTACCAACTCATGTATCAAGCTGATAGCGGTCAATTGTCGAGCAGGTGACAAAGCTGCCTCAGGCTCATCAAGGATATAAAGGCCATTTCCAGTGAGTTTGTGCATCAATGTGGCCAAAAAGGCCTCGCCATGCGACTGCTCATGCAATGATTTGCCACCATAAGATTTCAGCACACCGAATTCTTCAGCTTTGGTGGCCACATTATAAAAACTCTCTGCCCTCAAAAAATACGCATCACCAGGTATCTTAAAGCTCTTTGAGAGTTTGATTTCTTCATGCAGGCTTGAATGCGTATTGTGTACCTCAAATTGCGCTGACTTGGTGCCACCTTCCGGATTGAACCCATAAGCTATGGCAATCGCTTCAAGAAGAGTAGATTTTCCGCTGCCGTTTTCACCAATCAAAAATGTCACATCTGGGTGAAATTTTATTTCTTCACACTGTCTGATAGCAGGTATGTTGTATGGATATCCGTTTTTGTTTTTAGTATCCTCATCTTTAAAAAATAGTGATTTAATATAAGGTTTGGCAGAGATCATTGTTTCAGTACAAAAGGATATTGGGTAGCAATTTGCTTTTTTACCAATTTCATGTGGTTGATGGCATCGTCATAAATCATGATGTTGAAATTTCGAGTAGTGCTAATCCTCTGCAAGATCAAAATCAATCTATTTCTATCTTGATTTGTAATGTTGAGAGGCAAAATTATTTTCTGTAATTTTAAATTTTCATCAAAAACCAAAGAATTGGACAAAATAGTGTTGATATGATTGGACTCATTAGAGTAAATTTGAGACTCTTGGTATTTTTCTTCTATTTTTTCAAGCGTTTCATATTTAAAATCATATAGCTTGACCATTTGCCTGCGGAGCGAGTCATCTTCTATAACATTAAAGCCTCTAGACCTGATGGTCTCAAATGCCGAAGAATTCTGCACACTGACAAAATTGCGAGTCAAGACTTGCAAATAAATCAAAAAAGAGTCCTGATTTATGGGCTTATTTTTAATTAATTTAACAAAATAAGAAACGGCTTTCAAACCTCTGTAGTGTCCCTCTTTATTGTCTTCAGCATCAATGATGTCTTCTGCCAAACTTTGGTACATCTCTTTGATGGTGGCATTGATGTAGCTCTTTTCGTTTTGTGATTGTGTATAGGTATTGGCCATAAAGCCCAAATATACGCCAAAGCCAACGATGAGCAATTCTAAAAGTAAGCTGGCAATAGGTTTGGGAAGAAATAATTTTGGGACCTTTTTAGAACTCTGCATTGCCTGGGAATCTTGGGAAAGGAATAACGTCTCTGATATTGGTCATACCTGTCACAAACAATACCAATCGTTCAAATCCCAACCCAAATCCTGCATGTGGTACTGAGCCAAACCTTCGAGTATCCAAAAACCAAGACATTTCTTCAGCAGGTATGTGCATTTCTTCCATCCTTGACAGCAAGACATCATACCGTTCTTCTCTTTGGGAGCCACCTATGATCTCACCAATACCAGGGAACAACACATCCATCGCTCTCACTGTCTTACCTCCTTCATCCAAGCGCATATAGAAGGCTTTGATTTCTTTTGGATAATTGGTCAAAATAACTGGCTTTTTGAAGTGCTTTTCTACCAAATATCTTTCGTGTTCAGACTGAAGATCTGCTCCCCATTTTTCTATTGGATATTGAAATTTGCCTTTCTTATTGGGCGTAGAGTTCTTTAATATCTCTATTGCCTCGGTATATGTCAATCGTTCAAAAGGATGGGCCAAACAAAACTTCAATTTTTCTGTCAAAGTCATTTCTGAGCGCTCAGCTTGTGGTTTGTTTTTTTCATCATCAATGAGGCGTTGCTCAAGGAATGCCAAATCTTCACCACAATGATCTAAAACATACTGGATAAGGTATTTCAACATATCTTCAGCAAGATCCATATTATCATCGAGGTCATTGAAGGCTACCTCAGGTTCTATCATCCAAAACTCTGCCAAGTGCCTAGTGGTATTGGAGTTTTCGGCTCTAAATGTTGGTCCAAAAGTATATACATTGCTTAGTGCTAAAGCTGCCAATTCTGCTTCCAGCTGCCCTGAAACCGTGAGATTGGTTGCCTTGCCAAAAAAATCTTCTTTGTAGTTGATGCTACCATCTTCGTTTTTTGGAGGATTGTTTATATCTAGCGTCGTGACTTGAAACATCTCACCAGCGCCTTCAGCATCGCTACCAGTGATGATAGGACTATGGATATTGACAAAATGCCTATCGTTAAAAAACTTGTGTATAGCATAAGACAATGCGTGACGGACCCTAAATATAGCACTGAAGGCATTGGTCCTGAATCTCAAGTGTGCAATCTCTCTGAGGTACTCGAGGCTTGGTCTATTTTTGAGCTGGATAGGATAAGTTTCTGGATCGCAATCTCCCAAAATAGTGATTTGATTTGCCAAAAGCTCGACAGTCTGACCCTTACCTTGAGATGCAATGAGCTGACCATCGATCATGATGCCAGCTCCTGTAGTGATGCGCTTGATGAGCTCTGGATCGGTTTTTTCTTGATCTACCACGACTTGCAGATTGGCCAAGCAAGATCCATCATTGAGAGCAATAAATTGATTGTTTCTAAATGTCCTGACCCAACCCATCACTGTATAGTTTTGCGATGTTGGCGCACTAAATATATCCTGAACTCTTATTCTTTTTGCCATAAAATTCTCTTTTTAGAATGATAATGGTGCAAAAATAAGGTAATTTCATGAAAATTGCCACCAAACCAAATAGAATTTGGTGAGAATGGATAGAATTATGTGTAATGTACACCTAGATGGTAGATTTAGCATCTGTACAAGATGCCAATCAGAGCTAAAATGTCAAGAAAAATGTATTTGTTTTGAATACAGATATGATAGAGAAAGGATTATTTTTTATCCAATTCCTTCATATTTTCTTTAACTTCTGCCTCTATATTGTTTTTGGCATTGTTAAATTCGCGGATGCCACTACCCAATCCACGCATCAATTCAGGAATTTTTTTACCTCCGAAAAACACGAGAATAATCAGGCCTATTACTAGCAATTCTTGACCGCCTAAACCAAATACTAAATTAAACATGATAAGTTCTATTTATTATAAAGCGCAAAGATACGACAATTAGAATGTAAAGGGTAATTTTTTTTGTGGCGGTATTATTTTTTTGAATTTGTTTTTATAGAAATTAGACCAGAACTAAAAGCTTGGTATAATTGTTGAAGTTTATAAGAAAATATCTTTTGAAAGTTGGCATTTCAGTATTCTTCATTTTTTAGTTACAGACGTAATCAAGGCGAACTTGATTATATGCGTAATTTGAAGAATTTGATACAAACAGAAGCCCATACTGCTACAAATATGAAGGAGGTTTTCTTTGACGAACAGTCAATAGATCATGGAAGAGAATTTGATATAGCCATTTATGCTAGCATTGTAAGTTCATATTCTTTTGTTTTTATAATTACTCCACATTATCTAAGTCTTGAAAATTTATGGTGCGCAAAGGGAATTTTCAGAGCAATAGAGTTTGAAAAAGCTGTTAGACAAAAACTAGGGAATGATCAATTTTGTTTTATTTTTCCTTATTTACATCGAGGTAGTGCAGCTTATTTACCATCATCCATTAGCACAAAAAATATAAAAGACCTTAATCTATACGAAACATCTATCACTAACGGTGTTGTTAACGAAGACATTACTCAGTTTAAAAGAGATATTTGTGATGTATTGTCTAAGAATTATGAAATTATCTCCAAACTCTCAGATTATATATTAATTGACATAATAGAAAAATTGGAAATGCCCGATGATCCGAAAATTATTGATTGGATAAAAACTCAAAAAAGACAAGCAAACTCTATAGAATCCAAAAACCTTCCAATAATAAAATAAATGGCAGATATATTGCGAAGAAATGGTGAAACGATAACTTTTTACTCCTACAAAGGCGGAGTGGGCAGAAGTATGGCTTTGATCAACGCTGCATGTCTGCTAGCACTCAAAGGTAAAAAAGTATTGATCATCGATTGGGATTTAGAAGCACCTGGTTTACACTCATTTTTTAATGGAAAAATCAAGCCAAGCAATCTAGGATTGGTAGATTTTGTGCTTAAGATTTCAAAATCAATTGCTTCAAAAAAATTGGAGTTTGACGAAGAAATAAAAGAGTTGGTGAGTAAAGAGATTGGAAAATATATACTAAAGGATTTGACTCTTGGCAAAGAAACTAAAGTTAAGTTAGACATCATAAAGGCAGGAAAATTTGACGATGAGTATTCAAAACGGTTAGCCCAAATCAATTGGTTGGAAATTTATCAAAACTCTCCACCTCTTTTTAGATCGATAGCATATTATTTGGAAAGTATCTATGATTTTATACTGATAGATTCGAGAACTGGTCTTGCAGACACTGCAGGAATATCTACAATGTTGATGCCTTCGAAATTGGTCTTGGTCTATGTGCTAAATAAACAAAACCTAGATGGAGTTGAAAAAGTTACTCGCCAAGCTGTAGATTATAGAAAGAACTCTATGGACGAAAGGCATTTAAGCATATATCCACTACCTTCTAGAATTGAAAAAAGTACCAACCCTTCTGATCAGAAAACTTGGAGAGATTTTCATCAGAAAAGGTTTGAAGGTATATTTAAGGAAATTTATCGTTTAGATAAGTGCAATCTGGATAATTATATAGATAAGTGTCAAATTCCCTACGTTATCTCTTATGCTTATGGTGAAAACATACCTGTATTGAGTGAGAGAATTACAGATGCTAATTCCATATCTTTTGATTACAATAATTTTCTGGAAACATTGACAAGTGATTTCAAGCCTTGGGAGGTATTAAGTGATGAGGAAATGCAGAAGAAGGGTATTGAACATTTTAATAAGGGTGTAGATTTTTTTATAAATAAAGACTTTGGTAATGCGAAAAAAGAATACATTGATGCTTTAAAATATCTTCCGAATAATGGTGACATAATTAACAACTTGGGCAATTTGATAATACATCAAAATTCAAATAATATTGAAGAATTGAATGAGGCCATAAAATTTTTCAAAAATTCAATTCAATCTAACCAAAATAATATGCGTCCTTATTTAAATTGGGGATTTTCTTTGGATAAGATTGGCTTGCTACTAAATGAGAAAACGTATTTTTTAGAAGCTTTAGATAAATATGAAATCGCATCAAATAAGTATCATTTGGCTTTAGATAAAGACGAAGACTTAAATAAAAGTTACGGTAATTTGCTAAGCAATTGGGCTTTGACATTAATGTCTTTAGCAAAATTATCAACTGGAAAACAAAAAGATCAATTTCTCTCTGAAGCAGAGAAAAAAATAAGTGATTTTCAGAGGTTGGGGTTTGGTGCTCGACTTTACAATGTCGCATGTTACTATGCTATTTTAGGTAAACGGGATGAAGCTTTAGAACTTCTCAATACTTCTTTGAACAATAATGAAATTGATGTTGCTTATGTAAAAAAAGACGAAGATTGGAAAGATTTCTTAAATGATCCAGAATTTAAAGCCATTATAGGACAATATTCCTAATCACCCTCCATCAGGCGGCAAGTGTGGCTGATTTAATACCTTGGCCTTCACGAGACCACTATACTTGACGCCGATGAGACGGATGGGTTGGAGGCAAGTAGCCGATCATTGGCAGGATGTGATAATTCTTAATTGGGTGTAGGTAAGTAGTGAAGTTGTAGGAGTGTTTCTTGATGTTGATGATTGATGTGAACTTGCCAGAGTCACTAAGTCAAAATATTCTCCATCCTAATTAATCTCAATAAGGATCGACATCAATTACTATTTTTACGCTTTTGCAGGCAGGAATGGAGCGCAGCTTATCTCTCTCTGCCAAAATAATTTTTTTTATTTTATGGACTACATTCGGATCTTTTTCCATTTTGATAGTAATAGTATTGATATACTGACCTCTGATCCTTGCGATAGAAGGTACTGCAGGACCGATCAGCCTATTACCTATGAATTGGCCTATATTTTGACTCAAGATTGTAGCAGCATGAGCAACTGTTGCTGCATTTTTATGTAAAAGTTCAATTTGTATCATTCGGAAGTATGGTGGATACTTGAACATTTTGCGCTCCTCTGACTCACGGGTAAAAAACCTGTCATACAAGTGCTGGACAGTCTCTATGATGACTGGATGATCTGGCTGAAATGTTTGGATGATCACGCGACCTTTCTTTTCTCTTCGTCCAGCTCGTCCAGATACTTGAGTGAGTAGTTGAAAGGCACGTTCGTTGGCTCTAAGGTCTGGATAGCGCAAGATATTATCAGCATTCAATACTCCTACCAAAAGAATATTTTCGAAATCAAGACCCTTTGAAATCATTTGTGTACCTACTAAAATGTCGATTTTTCTATCTTCAAAATCGTGAATGATGGTTTCGTAGGCCAACTTGGTTTTGGCAGTATCCATATCCATCCTTCCTACAAGGGCTGTTGGAAATAATTCTTTGATTTCTTCCTCTATTTTTTCAGTACCAAAACCTTGTTCGTTGAGGTCTGGATTTCCGCATGCAGGACAAGCGGTAGGTATTTTGGCACGCGAACCACAATAATGACATCTTACCTCATTGAATAGCTTGTGGGTCGTCATGTGCACATCACAATTGATACAGTCAGCATACCAACCACACATCTGGCACGATAGTGTAGGTGAATATCCACGTCTATTTTGGAACAAGAGTACTTGCTCCTTGTTGATCAAAGCAGTTTCAATGGCAGTAACAAGTTCATGACTAAAAACACCTTTGAAACGCTTGTCTTTGTATTCATCTTTTAAGTCAACAATTGTGATAGATGGCAGAACTGAATCGCCATATCTCTCGTTGATTTCAACCAATCCAAATTTTTTTGCTATAGCGTTGGAATATGATTCTAAGCTTGGAGTGGCGCTGCCCAAAATGATATTAGCATTGCTTTGCTGTGCTAAAAACAAGGCGGCATCTCTTGCATTATATCTTGGATTGGGTTCGTTTTGCTTATAAGATGGGTCATGCTCTTCGTCCACAATGATTAGCCCCAAATTGGTAAAGGGAAGAAATAAGCCAGACCTTGCAGCAATGACTATCTTAGTTCCAAGCAAGATAGCATTCCAAATTTCCACTCTTTCCTGGTTGTTCATCTTGCTATGATAAACAAGGACTTCATCACCAAACAGTGATTTGAGTCTAGTGACCATGTGCGATGTCAAGGCTATTTCGGGCAAAAGATAGAGGGTTTGTTTACTGTTAGCTATCTGTTGCTGGATAAGTTCCGTGTAGATTCGGGTCTTACCACTACCTGTGACACCATGAAGTAGTACAGGTTTTTGTGTACCAAAAAAGTCAAATATCTCTATTAATGCCTCAGTTTGAAGTTGATTAAGAGGTTGTAAAGTTTGTGTTTCTTGCTTTTCAATAGCGTTGAGGCCTATTCTACTGTAGATTTTTTTTTCAAGGGTAAATATTTGCTTTTTGGCCAAAGCGAGTACAGTAGTGGTGTCCACTCCAGCCAATTGACAAATTTCAGATACTGGTACAGTAAAAATTTTGTTCCTGCTGATTTGTACAAAGGCCAAGAGAGCTTTTGTCTGTTTATCACTCTTTGCCACGAGATCAAAAGCCTTTGTCAATAGGTTTTGATTGGTCAAATATGGCTCATTTAGGGTAATATAATTGACCATTTTAGGCTTAAACTTTTCTATAAGCTCTTCTTTGATGGAGATGACTCTCTTATCAATCAGGCTTCTCAATATCGGAAAAATGGACTTTTTATTGAGGATACCTTGTATTTGAAGGATGGTGAGTTCGTTTTGTATTGACAAGGCTTCAGCTATCAGATATTCTTCGTCACTGAGGTCGAGTCCTACATCATTGATATCTGCATCCAAAACCACTCGGGTTTCACTTTCCAACTTCAAACTTGCTGGCATGGCAACATTCATCACTTCTCCTGTAGTGCAGCAATAATAGTTGGCCATCCATTTCCAAAATTGCAATTGGGATTCTGTCACAAGCGGATCAATATCCAAAACGGCTACAATATCTTTTGTCTTATAATTAAGTTTTATGTTTTCATGGATTTCAGATACGATGGCTGAATACAACTTATTTTTTAAAGGCACCTCTACTCTGACACCTATCTTGATATAATCAGCCAACAAACTGGGGACAGAATATGTATAAGAGGCTGGTAGAGCTAAAGGTAAAATGACATTGACAAAAATTTGTGACAAAATATTATAAAGTTGTATCCACAAAGATACATAAGAAAAACTAAGAAAAGATGGTGAGAGGCTTTAAAGTGTCGCTATCAAATGTAAAAGATTATAAATTGTGTTTTGTAATACAGATAAAATCTACAATTATAATACTCTTTTGAAACAATTTCAAAAATACATATCTTGCGGAGCCATTTGCACCTTACAAAATTAAAGTCCTTATGAAGAGTGAAGATATCAAACCAAGCACACCTGAACAAGAAGAGATCATTGAAAACAAAGACTTATCAATTGGAGAAGCGATTTTGCCAGTTATCATCTTAGTGTGTATGTTGGCGTACAATATTTTTGTATTTGGAGATGCGGCACTCAGTGGTAGCAATCAATTTGTTTTGTTATTAGGAGCTGCTGTGGCTGCTATAATTGGTTTCAAAAACAAAATTTCTTATGCTCAAATGATGGAAGAGGTGGCTCATAATGTTAAATCCACTTCTGGCGCTATACTTATATTGCTGATGGTAGGAGCGCTATCGGGTACCTGGATGCTAAGTGGTATCATTCCAACAATGATTTATTATGGATTGCAAATTTTATCACCAACGATTTTCTTGGGTGCTTCACTGATTATTTGTTCTATTATTTCGTTAGCAACTGGTAGTTCATGGTCCACAAGTGCTACGGTAGGTATCGCATTGATAGGCATTGGCAATACTATGGGTATCCATCCTGGCATGACCGCTGGTGCCGTCATCTCTGGCGCTTATTTTGGAGATAAGATATCACCATTATCTGATACTACCAATTTGGCATCAGCCATGGCTGGAGCTGGATTATTTGACCATATCAGGTATATGTTGATCACGACATTACCATCTATTTTATTTTCGTTAGTAATATTTATTTTTAATATAGGTATGAATTTGAGTGCAACTGGCACACCTGATGTTACTGACAAACTAAGTGCTATAAACGGATCATTCAATATATCTCCTTGGCTGTTTTTGAAGTAAAAAAGGTATAGTCATATTTTTGATCATCAAAAACAGAACCTTTAGTAGCATTATTAGCTGGAGCATTATTAGGTGGAATTGCGGCTGTCATTTTCCAGCCAGATTTGGTCACTAAGGTGGCTGGGGCTACCATTTGGATTTTTAATTCAGCTTACAAGGTATCGCTGACAGCATTGACTACCAAAACACAAATAGAGACCAGCAATGCTGAACTCAATGATCTATTTGCTGCAAAAGGTATGGAGGGAATGCTGAGTACTATTTGGCTAATCTTGTGTGCGATGGTTTTTGGAGGTGTGATGGATGCCATCGGTGCTCTGTCTAGGATCAGCAAGGCTTTGCTTCAGATGTTTCAAACGGTGTTTGGGTTGTTTGCAAGTACTGTATTGTCATGTTTAACTATCAATGTGTCGGCATCTGACCAATACCTGGCCATCGTCATTACTGGCAGATGTGTACAAAAAAAAGCATTTGATGAAAAGGGTCTTCATCCTGTCAATCTGAGTCGTACCCTTGAGGACGGGTACCGTCACATATTCTGTTTTGATACCTTGGAATACTTGTGGCGCTTACAATGCTGGTGTGGGAGTACCTACAGTAGATTATACGATGTATGCCATTTTCAACTGGATCAATGACCCATTCGCGACGCTGATAGTAGCCGCTTTAGGATACAAGATAAAAATGTTGGTAAAGAAATGATTTGGTATTTTATGCAAAGATTATTTTTGACTTTTAATAAGAATGCAATGTCAAATCTAAAATGGATGGCATTTTTGGTGTTATGCTTTTATCATTGGCTGTAAACAAAGCCACCAGATATGCTCCTATTGTGCCAAGGTGATCTTCACTTTAAACCCGATGCAAAAGAGGCAAAGCCACGAGATGCTTTTGGTGGATGTAAAGGACAACTTCCTAACTAAAATTGATTTCCAGAGAAGGTCATTTTGATACTTCTTCGATCAAACCATCGAAAATACATCAAGATGGGAAACTTGCCGTTTTCTCATCTGGGGCTATGAGTACAAAATAGAAATGAAAGGTAGTCATGAAAAGTGTAAACAGAAAACTGGTACACAACAAAAAGACAAAATGCAGTGTAAAGGCAAATCTCAAGATGGTAAACGATGTCAACGCACCACAGATAATAAAAATGGTTTTTGCTGGCAGCACCAACCACACTGATTACTCTTCGATCCTTTCTATTTGAGCACCCAAGGCATTGAGACGTCCATCAATATTCTGATAACCTCTATCTATCTGACTGATATTCGAAATGATGCTCTCACTTTTTGCCGAAAGAGCTGCAATAAGCAATGAAACTCCAGCTCTGATGTCTGGCGAACTCATGCGTATGCCTCGCAGTTGAAACTTTCTCTCTAGTCCAATCACTGTAGCCCGGTGTGGATCGCAAAGGATGATTTGTGCGCCCATGTCTATGAGTTTGTCCACAAAAAACAAGCGACTTTCAAACATTTTTTGATGGATCAGGATGCTTCCTTTGGCTTGTGTAGCTACCACTAAGATGATGCTCAATAAATCAGGTGTGAAGCCAGGCCATGGTGCGTCATAAATGGTCATGATCGAGCCATCTATAAAAGTTTGGATTTCATACACATCTTGCGCTGGTATGTACAAGTTGTCGCCTTGCACATCAATGGTAATGCCTAATTTTTCAAAAGTATTGGGTATGACACCTAGATTGGGAACCGACACATTGGTAATAGTAAGACTGGATTGAGTCATAGCTGCTAATCCAATAAAACTGCCTATCTCAATCATATCTGGCAAGATGGTATGCTCTGTGCCACCCAAACTTTCTACACCGTGTATAGTGAGTAGATTGGATCCAACTCCAGAGATGCGCGCTCCCATATTGTTGAGCATTTTGCAAAGTTGCTGGAGATATGGCTCGCAAGCGGCATTGTATATCTGAGTGATTCCTTCTGCTTTTACAGCTGCCATCAGTACATTGGCAGTACCAGTGACAGAGATTTCGTCCATCAGTATGAAAGTGCCATGAAGCCTTTCAGCACCTATGTAATATTGGTCAGCATCTTCGTCATAATTGAACTTGGCACCCAATTTTTCAAAGCCCAAAAAGTGAGTATCTAATCTTCGCCTACCAATCTTGTCGCCACCAGGTTTTGGTAAAAATGCTTTTTTAAATCTGGCCAATAGTGGTCCTAACAGCATTACCGAACCTCTGATTTTTTTTGCATTTTCTTGATAATCAGCAGATGATAGGTGATCTGAATCAATATCGTCGGCTTGAAATGTATAGTCATTGCCATTGAGTTTTTCGACTTTCACTCCAAGACCTTTGAGCAATTCAATTTGCTTGCGTATGTCAAGGATATCGGGTATGTTTTTGATCGTAACCTTTTTGTCAGTAAGTAAAACAGCACTGATGATTTGAAGTGCTTCGTTTTTAGCACCTTGAGGTTGGATTGATCCTGATAAGTGTGCGTTGCCTTGTACTCTAAATGCTTGATTGGACATGAGAATTGCTGGTCTTTGATGACACCGCAAATATATTTAATTATTTTGTAATATCAGCTTTGTCGCAATAATGTTGATCATCTCATCACACATCGCTATGCCTTTCCCAATAGTTTTGATCTTCTACTTCTTCAAGGAGATTGAGATAATTTTGGTATCTAACTGGTGAAATTTCACCGTTTTCAACACCATTTTTTACTGCACATTTTGGTTCATTTCTATGCGTGCAATTGGCAAATTTGCATTCATCTGATATTGCAAAAAACTCTCTAAAATTGTGGGCAATATCCATGACTTCTAAGTGAGAAAATGCCAACGATTTGATACCAGGCGTATCAATAATTTGTCCTCCAAAGCTCAGATCGTGCATCTCTGCAAAGGTGGTAGTATGTTGTCCCTTACCAGAAAAATCTGAAATCTCTTCGGTACGAAGCTCCAAGTTGGGTTCTATGGTATTGACCAATGTTGATTTTCCTACACCAGACTGACCAGCTATCAAGCTAACTTTATCCTTCAAGGTTTGCTTTAAAATATCAATTCCCAATTTTGTAACAGAAGATGTTTGGATCGTTTGGTAACCGATTTTGGTATAAATAGCTTCAAGTGCTGCCAATTCTTTCAAATCATCATCGTGGTAAATGTCTGTTTTATTGAAGACAATGATGACTGGAATCGAATACGGCTCTGTCATGATAAGGAATCTGTCAATGAATCCTATTTTTAGATTGGGCTCGCGCATAGTGACGATCAAAATTGCTTGATCTACGTTACTTGCCAAAAAGTGCAATTGATGTTTTTTGCGAGGTGATTGTCGTACTATATAGTTTTTTCGTGGATCGATGACCTTGATGACACCTCGATTTTCTTCACCATCTTCCATCTCTATTTTTACCATATCTCCTACCGCAATGGGATTGGTTGTCTTGAGACCATCGAGTTTTATTTTACCTGCTATCCTGCATTGGATGACTTTACCATCATTTAGTCTTACATTGTACCAACTGCCCGTAGATTTGATGATGAGTCCACTGATCATTGGAGCTCTTGCTTTTGACCGATATTGGATTGCTCATGTACAGCTAATGCCATTTCTTTGATAAGGAATGGATCTTTTTCAATGGCATTTCCTACAACAATCACATCAGCACCTGCTTTTGCATTGGCAGCGGCTTTTTCTGCTGTCGCAATTCCACCACCTACAATCAATGGTATCTCAATGCCTCCACTCACAGTATTGATCATGGAATCGGATATTGGATTTTTGGCACCACTACCAGCATCCATATATATTTGCTTAAGTCCCAACATCTCTCCAGCCATGGCTGTGCAAAGGGCTATATCTTCTTTGTTGGCTGGAATAGGACTGGTATTGCTCATGTATTGTACACTGGTCATGATACCACCGTCAATCAACATATAGCCTGTCGGAATGATTTCCAATGGGCTCACTTTGAGAAATGGAGCCGTGATCACATGTTTACCTATCAATAGGTCTGCATTCCTACCAGATATTAACGATAAAAACAAGAGTCCATCTGCTTTATAACTAAGCTGAAATGAATTGCCTGGAAAAAGGATCATTGGTATATTGCACATATCCTTCATAGATTTGAGCACATAATCCAGCATATCATTGACGACCAAACTGCCTCCTATGAAGAAGTAATCTACTCCAGCTTCAACAGATGTCTCTAAGACTTTAGAAATTTTGCCTAAGCGCACCTTGTCAGGGTCGATCAAAACTACAAACTTCTTTTCTCCCGATTTTTTGGCGTTGAGTATCTGGGTATATAGATGGTTGTTTGTCATCAATCTATTTGTTTTCGGCCATAAAGGTAGCTATTATATCCCAAAACTGTCTAAAAATTAACAATTTATGATAATATACATTGATCAGTTAAGGAACTCAAAGTATTGTCAATTCAAATTGTTTTATTGGTTGATTCTAATCATTTCAAAATCTTATCTTCAGAATTGCAAAAAAAATTCTTATCTTCGCCTAAAATATAATAGATATGCCTTCAGTAAGAGACCTTCAGCCAAGTGCTTTGTGGAATCACTTTGCAGAATTAAATGCTGTACCTAGAGCTTCAAAAAAAGAAGAACAGGTCATACAATTCATGATGGATTTTGGCCAACATTTAGGATTAGAAACATTAAAAGATAAGGTAGGCAATGTCATCATACGTAAGCCAGCGTCCAATGGAATGGAAAATCGCAAAACTGTAGTCTTGCAGTCGCACCTTGATATGGTGCACCAAAAAAACAACGATACAACCTTTGATTTTAACACTCAAGGCATAGAAATGTACATTGATGGTGAGTGGGTCAAAGCTCGTGGAACTACTTTAGGAGCTGATAATGGTATAGGTGTAGCAACTATAATGTCCATTTTAGCTTCCAAAGACATTGCACATCCAGCATTGGAAGCATTGTTTACCATTGATGAAGAAACTGGCATGACAGGCGCGATGGGATTGGAAGGAAATATGCTGCATGGCGAAATTTTGCTCAATTTGGATACTGAAGAAGACGACGAAATAGACATAGGATGTGCTGGTGGTATGGATGTCACAGCAGAAAAAAGTTACTTGCCACAATCTTTGGATGCAAGCAAATATGAAGGACTTCAAATCAATATCAAGGGCTTGCAAGGTGGGCATTCGGGCATAGATATACACCGTGGCAGAGGCAATGCCAACAAGATGATGAATAGATTGCTATATGGGCTGCATGATGTTGAAATGCATATCTCATCTATTGAAGGTGGTAGCCTGCGCAATGCGATACCGAGAGAAAGTACCGCTGTCATCGCCGTAACGACAAAAGATAAAGGTGATCTTATAATCGCCTTAAATCAACGAATTAAAGATATAAAATTTGAATATTCATCACTTGAGCCATCGTTGGCAATCGAAGTAAATGAAGTAGATGCCCCAACCCAAGTCATTGGATCACAAGATCAAAATTTGTTTTTGAAAGCGATCTATGCAGCTCACAATGGTGTATTTAGGATGAGTCCTGATATTGATGACCTTGTAGAGGCATCCAATAATGTAGCCAGGGTTGAAATAAAAAATGGAAATGCCAAAGTCCTTTGCCTGACTAGGTCATCAGTGGCATCTTCAAAGATGGACGTAGCCCAAAGTCTTCAATCTGCATTTGAATTAGCTGGTTTTAACGTAGTATTTTCAGGTGATTATCCAGGTTGGACTCCAAATGTTCATTCACCTATTTTGGGCGTACTCACCTCATTGTATGAAGATATGTTTGGACAAAAGGCAGCCATAGTGGCATGTCATGCGGGCCTCGAATGCGGCATTTTAGGTAGAAATTATCCAAAAATGGACATGATCTCCTATGGGCCTACCATAAAAGGAGCGCATTCTCCTGACGAAAAAGTGAATATTGCGTCAGTGGAAAAGTTTTGGAAGTTTACTTTAGAAATTTTGAAAAATATACCTTTAAAATAATAAATTTCAAGATCAATTTAAACCATTTTTAATCAACTTCTTAGTCAAAATTTGACCTTGAATAGAAGTAAGTTTGAGCAAGTACATCCCTGTACATAAGCTTTGATATTCCCTTTTTGGGAATGAAGAAAGATCAAATGCAGTGATCAATAATTGGCCATTCGAATTATAAAGTTCCACTTTTGAAATTTCAAAATTTGAGTCGATCGAGATATTTGGAAATGTAGTAGATGGATTTGGATACACATTGAATATTAATTCTGATGCACTCTCTGTAGCTGTTTTGCAAGATAGTCCATTTATTTTTTCCCAAAGTTGATTATCAAATGAGCTCAAAGCACCAGTAACTTGTCCACCATCATTTCCCATCCTGATGATGACAATATTTTCATCGGGTATAATATATATTTTTTGGTCATTTTTGCCAAGAGCACACCAAGTTTTTGCAGGTGCATTCGGTATCAATTGCCCTGGAAATACAATTTGAGAATTGGGTAGCATGAAAGATGATTGTCCATTCAACCACCATAGTAGCCCATACGATTTATTGATGCTTTGTGATGGTGTAGTCATGGCAGAAATATAAGTCTGATCATTCAAGATTGGCTTACCATTCCATATACCACCGCTAAGCACTAAAAGTCCAAATCGTGCCATACTTCTAGGTTTTGAGTACAGTACACCATCACTCCACAAGCCATAAATGCCAGTTTTGGATGACAAATTGGTAGTCATAAAGTTTTGGATGGTAGTACCTGAAGCTTTACCTATTACATCATGTAGCAGCCTATAGGGAGCATTGTGATACGCCCATCTTGTGCCTGCATCACTTTTATATGTCAAGCAAGAAGGCTGCATACAATTGTCGTCATTGACATCGTCATTGAGTCCAGTCGTCATAGTCAGTTGATGCCATAATGTGATCTTTTGTTCATCTATTGATGGCATAGATGTCCAACCAGCTCCTAAGTATTTTGATGTTTTGTCATGGATGGAGAGTAAACCTTTCTCTTGAGCCATGCCAGTCAAAAATGAAGTCATGGTTTTGCCTGCCGATGCCCAATACCAAACACTATCTTTTGTAAATGACTTAAAATACTTCTCCAAAACAATTTTTCCATCCTTCAAGATAATAAATCCTTTCGTGCCTTTGCCATCTAAGAAATCATACAAGCTATCAATACCCTGCTGACACCAGTTTAATGTCGTTGGATCAATGGTCTCCCAATCTGCTCCCACAAGCGGCGGAAAATAAAGATTTTGACCAGCTAATGAATGGCTGAATGACCAGAAAAGAAATGAGATCAAAGGGCTTCAGAAGGTTCATCGTTAAATTGTCAAAGTAAAAGAAAAAATTTAGACTTGCTTTACGCTTCAAAGTTTAAAATATTTTCCATATAAGCAAAGAAAATTATAATATTGTAATATTATTTAATACATATTATCTTTTTTATCTGTTTATTATAAAAATAATGGAATTGTAAATATCTTTGTTCCCATTATGTCAAACACAGCTTTTATAGGTCACAATTTAGATATCGCAGCAGCTCTTCTCAAAAAAGGTGAAGCTGTGGCCATTCCTACAGAGACAGTCTATGGTCTCGCAGCCAATGCATTGAATATCAAGGCAGTAGCAAAGATATTTCAAATCAAGCAAAGACCTACTTTTGATCCATTGATCATCCATTTGAGTACTTTTGAGCAAGTAAAAGATTATGTGGAGGAGATACCTGAAGTATTTCAACTATTAGCCAATAAATTTGCGCCAGGACCTATCACATTCTTACTAAAAAAGAAAAATGTCATACCTGATTTGGTGACTGCTGGCTCTGAATATGTGGCTGTAAGAATACCATCTCATCCTAACACAAGAGCGCTTTTAGAAAAAATAGATTTTCCATTGGCTGCACCAAGCGCCAATCCTTTTGGATACATCAGTCCGACTACAGCTCAACATGTGGCGGATCAATTGGGCAACAAAGTATATTATATCTTGGATGGTGGACCATGTGATGTTGGGCTCGAAAGCACTATCTTGGGTATGAATGACAAAGGAGAAGTAGAAGTATTGCGCAAAGGTGGTTTATCAATAGAAAGTATAACTGCGGAGATTGGCAATGTGGTGGTAAGAGATGTCTCTACATCCAATCCAGAAGCACCAGGTATGCTGACCAATCATTATGCTCCAAAAGTGCCTCTTATCTTGGGTGATATACGATCTTTGGCTGCGCAAAGTGATCATCAAAGGACTGGTATCATCGCATTCAATCAATTTTTGCCCAATATTCCACAAAAGCATCAAATCGTACTCTCACCATCGTCCAATTTTGCTGATGCAGCTTTTCATTTATTTGCAGGAATGAGATATTTAGATTCTTGTGATTTGGATGTAATTTATGCAGAATTGGTGCCAGAAAGAGATTTAGGAATTGCTATCAATGATAGATTGCGTAGAGCGGCGCATTCAGCTTGATGCTATCAAAATAAATTTTTCATTTTCATCAGAATATTTTCTAAATGATTGTTTTCATACTTTCATCTTAGATTTTAACGTATATTAGAGTATGCGGATTGATTTGTATATGGTTTTTTGTTGTGTTTTCTGCTTGGGTTTTACTTTGTTTGGTCAAAACTCAAAAGGATATCCATTGAAAACCAAGAAAATTGTCATCAATCAATGTGCCACGGAAATTGACTCTTATACATTGATGCACCATTCGGTTTTACTTCTTCATGATCAAGATACATTGACTAATTTTACTATTCAAAATCATACACTCTACTTGCCAAAAGACCTTTGTGATCAACTGCTGGGTGATACTATTACTATTAGGTACAGGACATTTGGATTTGATTTCGAAAAAACGTACTACACTATCGACTCATCATTGCTAAGTTTTAAAGAAAAACCATTTATCACGGGGTATGAATATCGACCTAGTGGAAACAAAAATTCGCTGGTTGACGCCAAAGGTCTTGATTACAGAGGCAGTTTTTCGCGTGGATTTTCTGTTGGAAATAGCCAAAGTTTGGTACCCAATTCAAATTTTGACATGCAACTCAACGGTGATTTGGGTAATGGTCTGAAGGTTGTTGCAGCCATTTCCGACGAAAACTTACCTATCCAAGCCCAAGGCAATACACAGCAATTGCAAGAGTTTGATAAGGTTTTTATTCAGGTAAGCAAGGGAAAAACATCGGTGACAGCAGGAGATTATGAATTGCGAAAGCCTAATAGTTACTTTATGAATTATTTTAAGAAACTAAAAGGAGTGAGTTTGGCAACAACAGTTCCTTTAAAAAATGGTAATGAGATTTATTCCAAAGGTAGTTTTGCTATATCGCGTGGGAAATTTGCAAGACAGACCTTACCAACCAAAGAAGGCAACCAAGGACCATATCGACTACAAGGTAATAATGGAGAGCGTTTTATCATCGTACTAGCAGGTACAGAAAAAGTATATTTCAATGGCAATTTACTTACTCGTGGCTTTGATTATGACTATGTTATCGATTATAATAGAGCGGATATTACATTCTCACCAAGGAGGATAGTGGCCAGAGATTCAAGGGTGATCATTGAGTTTGAATATACAGACATCTCCTATCTAAGGTCACTGTACGCCACACATACTGAGTTTAAGTCTGAAAAATGGAATATTAATCTTAATTTTTATTCAGAGCAAGATAGTAAAAATACTACAGGCGATTTGCAATTGGACTCCACAGACATCAGCATATTGCAAAATAGTGGTGACGACTTGAGCCGCACAGTAAGACAAAGCATCAGAATGGTGACAGAAGAAGAAAAAAAAGAGACCAACAGAATTTTGTACTTTGGAAAAGCTGACCCTATCGATCCAAGCAATATCATCCTTGCATTTACTGAAAATTTAGATAGCGCATCATACACTGCTGTATTTTCAGAAGTCGGTCAAGGTAAAGGAGACTATGTCATTGATAATACAAAAAATAAAAATGGCAGGGTATATCTCTATGTAGGAAAGGGACAAGGTACATATCTGCCCGTCATTCAACTGATACCACCAGAGCAAAAACAACTCATCACATTAAATGGAACATATCGTTTCAACAAAGATATCAAAGTGTTTTCGGAAGTAGCGATGAGCAATTATGACATCAATAGGAGATCTGCCATAGGCAATGATGACAATATTGGCATAGCGTCAAATGTTGCCTTATCATATACTACACAACTTGATAGCAATAGATGGGAAATAGGTAGTAATGTAAAGCACGAATTTGTACAGCGACATTTCAAGGCATTGAATCCATATCGATCACCTGAGTTTGTCAGGGATTGGAATATCACACAATTATCAGGTATTGCTGACGAAAATCTCTTATTGACCAATATGAATATCAATGGTAAAAATGGATTTGGCGCTTCTTATAGTTTCAACAGATTTGAAAAAGGTAGCCTATATGTGGGCAACAAACACGAAGGTGATGTACATTTTGAAAATAAAAGATGGAATTTGAAGGCATTTGCCAATATTTTGACCTCTGCATCGCCAGCTCTTGACCAAAGTTCGAGATTCATCAGGCCCAATGTAACCATCCAATATAAAATAGGCGAATCACACAAATGGGTAACAGGATTTGTATTAGATGCCGAAAACAATCAATTGAGAAGCATTTCGAAAGATACTTTGAGTAAGGCCAGCTATGCTTTTCAAAATTTGAAATGGTTTGTCACCAATGACTTTGCAGATGATGCGGCTGTGAGGATTTCTTATAGTATCAGAGATGATTATTTTTCAAAATCCAACCAGCTCACCAAGGCTTCAATTGCGAAGGAAGTTGAAATAGCAGGCAAGTGGATCGCTTCATCACAATCTGATTTGCAATGGAGTATCATAGGCCGACAATTGGACATCCAAGAGCAAGATCTATTGCCCAATGACAAGAGCAAAAAAACCATTTTGGGCAGAATAGACTATACCTTCTCTTTGCTAAATCAAGGTGTACGATCAATCACATCTTACAATACTAACTCTGGGCAAGAACCAAAGATAGAGTATGTCTTTCAAAAAGTAGATGCAGGACAAGGCGAATATTATTACATCGGTGACACGCTCAATCCTAACTTATCTGTGATTCAGGATTTTAGATATGATCCTACCAATCCACTTTCGAGATATATTCGATTAGCAT
Source organism: Saprospiraceae bacterium (assembly GCA_046329385.1). Lineage (GTDB taxonomy): Bacteria > Bacteroidota > Bacteroidia > Chitinophagales > Saprospiraceae > OLB9. Next base: position 139,401 of record JAXLUT010000004.1, on the reverse strand, counting down.
TGACAAATAATGAGTTTGTGCGCACCAACAACAATGAAATCAATCAAACATTGCACATTGAACCTTCAAAATTTAAGAAGCCAAAAGAAGGTGTAAAATTCAGTAAATCATACCTGTTTTTATCAAAATTTTCAACCATTTCAAACATTAGGGTCACCAAAAAACAAATGGAAAATGCAGCAGCATCCTTGTTTTCTTATCTTGATTTTGGCGTTCATGATACTTCTTTGGTAGCTTACAATGCACTATATGCCAACACACTATTTTTTAATCGTGGCAATGTGGCCTATGATATACAGCTCGGTGTACGCAATAACCAAAACAGAACAGTGCAAATCAGTGGCAAAGAAGATCGCGGACTGGATGATGTTTTCTTCAGGAGTAGAACAAATATTTTTGGCAATATTGATGTGTTTTTTATTTTGGAAAGATCACTAAAAACGTATGTTTCAGAAGCTTTTCCTACAAGAAACTTGGATATCCTAATTCAGCGCATCAAACCAGAGATCAGCATAAGACCTACAACCAATACCAGAGTATTAATGAAATATGCTTACCAAGACAAAAGACAGCGGATATTGACCAAAGATGTAGCATATATCAATGATGTGACCTCTGAATTTACCATTAGGAAGGCCAATCAATACAGTATAGACTTTTCGCTTAGTCTTGTTAAGATCAAGTTTTCTGGTATATCCAATTCGCCTTTAGAATATGATATGTTGGATGGATTGAAGAATGGCCAAAACTTCCTTTGGAATTCAATCTTTACCAAAAGAATAGCAAAAAACATCGATCTTACATTCAATTATGAAGGCAGGAAAACAGGCATTTCTAAACCTATTCATATCGGTCGTGTACAGGTGAAGGCTACTTTCTAACTATTGTATTGCTTTGTTACTTTTGATTTCGAATAGGTCTGGTAGGCTATTATTTTTGACGACCAAAATATTGTAACCCATTTTTGTCTTGATTTTCAATAATTTACGAACATCGCCACTTGCACTAAACCCTGTATATGCTGGAGGTAAATTTTTGAATGTTTCATTGCCATTATTCAGCAAAATATTGCCTTTGGACGCATCATATCGACCCAAAAATACGTCTGTTCCATAAAAATTGCCCGCTGTGATCAAATCTGGCTGACCATCTTGATTGATATCTATATCTAAAATAGTTCTGATGCATGAAATTTGAGCCATTGTAGGCAGCATATATTGTTTGAAACTTTTTCCGTTTACATTATAAAAAATGACACTTGCCAGTTGGTTGGCTTCCAATTTACTCTCACCTTTGCGTTGCTCTGGACTATAGATTTCGTTGATGGTAGCACCTGCATATTGTTTGTATCTCAAAAACTTCTTCTTCAAAATGATAGAATGATCCAACATTTTGTCTCTCATGGCAAAAGGATACGTCTTCTCACCATTGTAGTTGCAGAGTATGGGATCTAAAGTGCCATTATTGTCATAATCTTTATAAAGTAAGGTCACTGGCTTAGCATCGGATGCTTTAAAATATGAATTGAGTCCTGTATTACCACAAACTATGTCTTTAAAGCCATCACCATTGAGATCTGCTATGTGCAATGTCTCCCACCAACCTTTTATCTTGTCTATACCAAAGTCTGCTGTGACATTGAGGTACTTGCCATTTTTCCATTTGAATATTGTGATCGGCATCCATTCACCAGCTATTATTAACTCTTTGGTCTTATCATTGTCCAAATCTTCAAAAACAGCATCAGTCACCATTCCAATTTTAAACAAGCCTTCAGACCAATCTGGCGTGACATTGATAAACCTGCCATTATCATTTCTGGCTAAGTAACTCATAGCAGTTGTAGGGTATAGACCAGGACTCAATCTACCACCTACAAACATATCAAGCTCGCCATCATTATCAATATCTTGCATTGCTACTCAAGATCCACTATTGGGTATGGTTGGCATTTGGTTTGATTTTTTGAAGTTACCTTTACCATCATTGATGTACAATCTACTTTGATAATTGGGTGATTGATTAGGGAACTCCGATCCTCCACTGACAACCATAAGGTCTAAATCTTTATCATTGTCCACATCTGCAAAGGTAGCATCTGTATCTTCATATACCTTGTCAGTTTCAATGTCTGGGTTGCTCAGTTTTTTGAAACTTCCATTTTCATTCTGAATAAAAACTTTGCCTTCGAATCCAGTCGATCCTCCTATGAATATATCATCTAAGCCATCGCCATTGACATCTCCAGAACACGCTGCAGGGCCTTCGTTGGAATATTTGCGATGGAGTAATGGCTCTCTTTTGAAATCAATGTATTCATTTTCTATGTGCAGCATATCTGAGGTAACTATTTCTTTTTTCTTTTCAAAATATATACTCGGATTGACCAATTTTTTTGTTGCTACACTATTATTATCATAATTTATTTTGTTCAAAGTATTAATTTTGACATCAGATAGTGCCTGCAACTTTCCATTGGGCCAGTACACTTTAGCTGATTTGACTGAAGTTGCCTTTCCTAAACCAAAATGTGCAAAATTCTCTACAGAAGAGAGAAACCCTTTGGATGGATAATAGTAAAATACTTGTAGGTTGTCTAAATTGTCAATCATCTCGATTTTAGCTCCATATACTGGTTTGTTCTTTTCATTTTGAAGGCTAAATCTTACGAAATTATTTTTTCTTGTTGTCGCACCATTGTTCTTCAAGACAAAGGGCGGAGCATCAATATTGCTCACCACTACATCCAAGAAGCCATCATTGTCCAAATCTGCATAAGCAGCTCCATTTGAAAACTCAGCAGGAGATGGATCCCATTGTTTTGAAACATTTGAAAACTGCAAGCCTCCTTTATTCATATAAAAATATGATTTGGTCTTGTGTTCGGGTATAGCGCTAATGAACTTAGCAAGGTTTAGCTCTGCTTTGATTGGTTGTACTTTTGTAGATTGAATTTGAATATACCTACATAATCATTGTCAGTAGTGCTGCGTCGATATCCATTGGTGATAAAGACATCTTTTTTTCCATCATTATTATAATCTGCCATCAATACACTCCAACTCCAGTCAGTGTGCGCCATATTGGTCATAGGTGCTACATCAGAGTACGTACCATCGCACTGATTGATTTGCAAGGTGTTTTTGATAAATTGCGAAGCAAAACCAAACCTTTGAGTGAGTAGATATTTATCGTAATTGTACTCGGTACCGTGCATTTTTTGTCTGAAATTGTCTTCTGGAAACATATCCAATGTCATCATATCAATACAACCATCATTGTTGATATCTGCATAGTCAGAGCCCATTGACGAAAAAGACGTATGGTCAAAATAATCGGCAAATTTGTCGGTAAAAGTACCATCTCCATTATTGATATAAAGGTAATCTGGTTTGACATAATCATTACAAACATAAATATCCAAGTGATTGTCTTCGTTAAAGTCTCCAACCAAAGCACTCAGTCCAAATGCCTCGTTAAGTATGCCACTTTTTTCAGTCACATCTACAAATTTATTGCCTTTATTTTCGTACAATCTATCTGAGATGAAGGTAAGATCTTTTGACATCACAACTTTCATTTTTCCATCTTTGTCATTTTCTACTTTGAGGTTGTTGCTCTCCCTTGGGTTGAGAGGATGATTGAGTAGATACAAGTCTAAGTCCCCATCTCTGTCGTAATCAAAAAAATATGATTGTGTACTATAACTTTTGTCAGCTAAACCATACTCTTCTGCTTTTTCAGTAAAAGTATTGTTGCCATTATTGATGTACAAAATGTTCTTTCTGAAATCATCTTGAAAGTAACCCGAAACACAAATGTAAATATCTAAAAATCCGTCACCATTGACATCTGCCATGTTGACACCTGTACGAAAACCGTGATTTTTGGTCAAACCAGCCGACGCAGTGATATCTTTAAATTTAAAATTACCCTCATTTAAGTAAAGCCTACATGGCTGTTGGTTGGCTCCAAAAAGTAAATCTTGCAAGCCATCATTATTAATGTCACCGACTGCTACGCCGCTACCATTGTATATATACGCAAAGCTTTTATAATTTTGATCATTAGTCTCTACTAAGGTATTGACAAAATCAATTTTAGTCTCATCTGGCCCTAATAAAGTAAATAGTTCAGTTTCTGGCGTATCATCATCATTGGTAACGTCACTAAATTGGGTATTTCTGACTTCTGTTTCTTGTTTTGGCTTACAAGCCGATGTAAAAAGTAACAAAATCATAAAAATATGAAAAAGTCCAAATGCTTTTTGGTTCATTACAATTGTTTTTGGTTATGTATTGATTAACAGTTGATTGTAAGGTGCAAAAATAGAATTTTCTTTGTAATTTTATCTTTTAATATTTTACACTCACTGCCAAACAGTTGAATTTTCGTTTTCAGCAGATTCGATCTTCATCATTTTGGTATAGTGCAGGTACAATTATTGCACTTGCTGTATAGAGTAAGCCACTGGTTTTGCATTAAAAAGCACCTTAGTCTTTGCCCAAGTAGTTTTGAAAAGTTCAGAATGCCGGTATGACTCAAGAGCATCTGGCGAGATCCATTTACTATAGGTATAATATACATTGTCGTGATGAATATCTTGCAACAGTTCCAAATGCTCACAACCATCAAAACCAAGTATAAATGCCTTACTTTCATCAAAAATATGCAGAAAGTCTGTAACAAGATTCGGCTCAAATGACAATCTAACTATCCTAATGATGGGCTTACTCATAAAAATTTATTTGTATCATTTCGCCTTTATTTAGATTGAGCATGGAGCTGGCTTTATCCATGTTCAAAGCGATCTCTAAATATCCTGATGAATTGAAAAATGCCAAGGCATCACCTACAGCCACATCTCCATAGTCTTTGCTCAAGAATGTGATCGGATCATTTGGTTGATAAAAGAGAGCAAATCTTCTGTTATTGCGCACTCGTTCAAACAAATCTTCACGTAGATTGACCACTACATTCTCAAAGTGATCAATATGGATAGCTGTAGCTCGAATTTGGTTGGAAGTAACAACTGGTTGGATGACCAATTTTTTATTGAAATTTTTGACTTTCTCACCGATTTCATTCAGTGGTAGATCATGTCCAATATAGGCAGTGGCATGAGAAAAAATAGTGTTGACATTGACATGGTTGCCATCTGGCTTTGCAATGGTGTAAACCATACTTTCATCCAAATCGTCAAACATCAGGCTAAAAATGCCATTATTGGGGCCAATGAAGAAATGTTCACCTTTCTCAAAACAAATGTATTCGCTTTTTCTACTGTAATTGCAATTGACAGCCACAATGTGAATGCTACCCTTTGGAAATGATTTGATAGCATTTTCTAAATAAAACGATGCTTGTACTATATCATACTTGTCAATCTCATGACTGATGTCTATGATAGTAAAATCATTTTTATTGGTCAGAATACTAGCTTTCAACTCAGCTACATAATAATCTTTCCGCCCATAATCAGTGGTCAAAGAAACTATTTGCATCCCAATACCGTTAATTTACAAAAAATAATGCACATTCACTTACTGAAATAAAAAAATAAACCAATATTTTTGTGCAAAGTAATGACAAATTCTCATTATATTAAAATTTTTTACTATATATAATTTATTTATAAGTAGTTTTTTTTGAGTTGATTTGAATTTTAAAATTAAAGAATAAATTTTATCATCATATTGAGTGAAGTAATATTGACCATCGAGGGCATCGACCCATTGGAACTGTACGGCGAAAATAACAGTAAGATCAATCTCATTAAAAGAGCTTATCCTGATGTTCAGATCACGTCTAGAGGCAATCAGGTGAAACTGAAAGGTGACAAAAAAGGCACAGAAGCTGTCAAATCGAAACTAGAAGTCATGGTGAAGATGATACAGGATAGACATGATTTTTCTGCCCAAGTAGTAGAAGACCTATTAGTCAGTGAACATGCGGCTGACAATAAAATCTCCCAACATTCTGCTGGAGGAGTCATTGTCTATGGCAAAAATGGATCACCAATCAAGGCAAAAACCAAAAATCAAAAGGCATTAGTAGAGTGTTCAGATGCTAATGACATTGTATTTGCCATTGGGCCAGCTGGTACTGGCAAGACATATACAGCTGTAGCTCTGGCCATCAAAGCACTGAAGACAAAATTGGTAAAAAAAATAATCTTGACAAGACCAGCAGTAGAAGCTGGTGAGCATTTGGGATTTTTGCCAGGTGACATGAAAGAGAAAGTGGATCCATATCTGAGACCTTTATACGATGCCTTGGATGATATGTTGCCAGCAGAAAAGCTTGCCTTTTTTATCACCAATCGTATTATAGAAGTAGCGCCATTGGCCTTCATGAGAGGCAGGACTTTGGATCAAGCATTCATCATACTTGATGAGGCGCAAAACTGCACTACTACTCAGCTAAAGATGTTTCTTACAAGGATCGGACCCAGTGCCAAAGCCATCATAACAGGAGACTTATCGCAAATAGACCTGCCAGGACACCAAAAATCTGGGTTGAGAAAGGCGCTGGATATATTGAAACCAATCGACGGTATCGGGCAGTTATACCTCAGTTCAGAAGATGTAGTAAGGCATAGATTGGTCAAAGAAATTATCAAGTCTTATGACCTTGCAGACGAAGCCGATGAAGCTGAGAAATTGCGCATTCGAGAGGCAAAAGAAGCAGCAAGAGAGGCTGCCAAAGATGACAACATACCCACTGATCAAAAAATAGACAAAATATGACATCTACCATCAAGTATTTAGGAGATTTGCGTACTGAATGTACACATTTGAGATCAGGGCAGACATTTATCACGGATGCTCCGATAGACAATAATGGAAAAGGTGAAGCTTTTTCGCCTACTGATTTGGCGGCAACATCTTTGGGTGCATGTATGATCACCATCATGGGCATTGCAGCACGCAACCATGAGATCAATATTGATGGTACCACACTTGAGATCACCAAACACATGGCTTCTGACCCACGTAGGATTTCAGGTGTTGATGTTATTGTCAATTTGCCCAATCGAGAATATTCAAAAAAAGATAAGAAAATTTTGGAAAAAGCTGGATTAACCTGTCCAGTTGCATTGAGTTTGCATCCAGACATTCAGCAAAATATAGTCTTTAAATGGCCTGAATGAAGGGTATAATAGTAACAGCTCCAAACAAACATATCAAAGGAAACATCACGCTCAGTGGTTCGAAAAGTATATCAAATAGAGTGCTTTTGATCAAGGCATTGTGTGGTCAATCATTTGCCATCACCAATATTTCTGATAGTGATGATACCGCTACGTTAGAAAAACTATTGCATCAACCACCATCGATCTATGATGCACATCATGCAGGCACTACATTCAGATTTATGACAGGATACTTGGCACTCCAACCTAGTACTAAAGTATTGACTGGATCAGAAAGGATGAAACAAAGGCCTATTGGTGCTTTGGTAGATGCACTCAATCATTTAGGAGCCAACATCAGATACCTAGAAGTCGAAGGTTACCCACCATTAGAAATCAATGCACCTAATCCATCTTGGAAAAATGAAATTTCTTTGACGGCGAATATAAGCTCTCAATACATTTCTACTCTATTGCTGATAGCACCTACGATGCCAAATGGTTTGAAAATCCACCTGGAAGGCGAGCCAGTTTCAAGACCTTATATAGAGATGACATTGGATATTATGCGCTATTTTGGTGTACATTCTACATGGAATGGACCTATTATAGAAGTGGCACATCAGCCATACATACCCAAAGATTATTTTGTTGAAGCTGATTGGTCTGCTGCATCTTATTATTACGCTATGTGTGCAATGAGCGAAAGTGCCGAAATCACATTGTATGGTTTGAACAAAGAGAGCGTGCAAGGAGATGCCGCCATAGCTGAGATATCAAAGCGATTTGGCGTAGAGACTTCTTATGGAGACCATTATATCACCATTTCAAAAGGCATCAATAGTACTTTTCCCAGCGAAATTGAGTACAATTTTGTCAAAGTGCCCGACATAGCTCAGACTATCTCTGTGGTATGCGCAGGACTGGGTATAAATGGCCTTTTTTCTGGACTACAAACCCTTCGCATCAAAGAAACAGATAGAATAGCAGCCCTACAAAGTGAATGGAGTAAGCTTGGTGTTTTTTTTACAAAAATGCCAGAAAAATTTAGTAGGAGAACTAAGGTGGAATATTACTTGCAAGAGGGTGAAGCCAAACCACAAAATGGAGATATTCCCACCATAGAAACTTACAACGACCATCGCATGGCCTTAGCTTTTGCAGCTTTGGCGTTAAAATTTCCTATTAAGATCCTAAACCCATTGGTGGTATCAAAGTCTTATCCCAAATTTTGGCACGATCTGAGAAACCTTGGATTTGAAATTAGTGATCTAGGTTGAGCAACCGAATAACGAGCAACCGAATAATGAACAACCGAATAATGAACAATTGAATAAGCAACCGAATGATGGAGTCTATCCAAAATTTAGTTCTCTCTATATTCAAATCCAAAACTTTTTGCAGCCTCTTCAATAGAATCCAACCCGAGTTTTTGCCTCCTAATATTTACATTTTCAGCATCTCTGATTGTGTAAAAACTTTGATCAACTATCTGGGTACCATATATTTGTTCAAATCCATTATTCATCAAAAGCCTATCTAACATTCTTGCGTAGTTTAAATTACTTAAACTTCCCTTTTTATGAAATTCAAGAAAAACAGGATAATATCTTGCCATATATTCAGACTCCATATGTTGTATTAATAAAAAAACATCGTTTACTTGTGATGTATCTATACTTGACCAACCACACTTTTCAATGATTGAAATAATCAAATTTTTGTTAACTTTATCGATATTGATGATATTTTCTTTATTAGCTTCCAATGTTCTTGCTTCTTGATCCTTATTAATTGAGTTATTAATTTTTTCACTGATTTCTTTACAATTAACTTTTTCAAATGGAAAGTTTTTCATTGGAAATCCCATTGCCGACCTGAGTTGAATTTCATTTAATATATCTTCATCATCTTTCAGTTCACTTACTCTAATTTCCTTAATTGAGTCAGATTTATTAACATAAAACTCTCTTTTTAATTGCCCTGCAGTTAATTTCTTTTTTAAATCTTCAGACAATTCTTGCCCAGTTGAATCCTTATACTTAGCATAATAATATTGCATATCTCCACTTTTCAGCCTTGTTAATGTATTTTCTATTGTAAGTTTTTTCAAAAGGACTTTATCAGCATTTTGTGAACAAGATATACAAGTTATAAACATGATGATGACTTGACATGAAAAATACAGATTATTTGTAATTAACATACATATAAATTTTAACATTACCTATTTATTTAATCCATTGCAATATTCAACTTTGAAATATTTTTGATCTTTTGGATGCGTAAAAATAGTATTTTGTTTTAACTATCTCTTTGTCCGCTATTTAGGGGAAGTCTAAACCATCTACATTCTTCATTTAACTAACTAGTTTTTTTACCCACCATCTGGTGGCAAGTGTGGTTGATACAAGACCTTCGCCTTCACCAGTCCACTGGCACGCACGATGGAGTCGGCACCGAAACGCCTTCTGATTCTATCCATCTGCTGCATGAGGTGGATATGCTCGATGGTATCGTCAAATAGATTGATCTGGTAGCTACCTTGCACCAGACCACTGTACTTAACACCGATGAGACGGATGAGTTGGCGACGCTCATATAGCTTGTCGAAGATGTCGAGTACGTGCTGACCAAGGAGTCGGTCATTGGCTGTGTAGGCTATATTTTTTTGTTTGGTGTAGGTGTTGAAGTCGGCGTAGCGTATCTTGACGGTGATGGTTGATGTGAGCTTGCCTGATGCACGTAGTTCAAACGACAACTTGTCTGCCATATCGAACATTAGGTGTTTCATCATCATCGCATCTAAAAGTGTCTTCGACAAATGTACGCTCTTTGGACGTAGATTTTTGCTCGTGATATGGTACGATAGGTGTTGGGTCTATGGCATTGGCTTTTTCCCAAAGTGTACGGCCAGGCTTGCCAAATTCTCTTTCGAGTAGTCGTATAGGTATCTGACTCAGTGTGTCGATGGTGCGTACACCCATGAAGTTGAGTTTTTTGTGTGTTTGGTCTCCTACACCTGGTATCTTACCCACTGGCAATGGAGCTAGAAAACCCTTCTCTTCGCCATTGAGTATGTATTTGGTACCATTTGGTTTTGCTTCTCCTGTGCCTACTTTTGACACGGTCTTATTGACTGATAGGCCAAATGAGATCGGTAGTCCCGATTGGTTGATGATTTTTTGACGCAGCTCTGATGACCATTTGTAGCACCCGAAATGCTTGTCCATTCCCGTAAGGTCAAGATAAAACTCATCGATAGATGCCTTTTCATATACAGGAGCTTGCTCTGCGATGATGTCTGTGACCACTGCTGAATGCTTGGAATAGCTATCCATGTCACCTTTGATGACGGTGGCTTGTGGGCATAGTCTGAGTGCCATTTTCATGGGCATGGCAGAGTGTACGCCAAATCGGCGAGCTTCATAACTGCATGATGCTACTACACCACGATTGGAGGTACCGCCGATGAGAATCGGTTTGCCCAATAGACTGCTATTTTTTAGACATTCTACAGAGACAAAAAATGAGTCAAGGTCTAAATGAAGGATGGCGCGATCGTACATTTTATTAATTATTTGAATGATTTGAGCTATCCGAACGACGAATGAATTAAAATGCGAATTTTTAAGTGTTCGATCATTCGATTGTTCGGTTGTTCGGTTGTTCGGATTATTCGGTTATTCAAAATTCGGTTGTTTGGTTGTTCAGATTGTTCGGTTGCTCGGTTGTTCAAATTATTCGGTTGCTCAAAATTCAGATCATTCGGTTGCTCGGTTGTTCGGTTGTTCAGATCATTCGGTTGCTCGGTTATTTTTCCTAAGTGTTGCGATAGATGATATAATAATCCTTAACAACTCATCTGCTTCTTTACGCACACAAGAAGTGTCTGTACTATTTCTATCTTGAATCATCTCTAACCATCCGATTGTCTCATCGGTTTCTTCCTCTACGATTTTGAGTTTATGGATCATATCAGCTTTTGATTTAGCCCTATTGACTGTTCGGTAATTCATGTAAGAACTTGTGGCAGAACGTACCACTTGATTTATGATTACCTTATTTTCATTGTTATACTCTAGAGACTTTACTATTTCAAGACAAGAATAGCACCATTTTTTAAACCTCATTAATATCGGAGAATTATCAAATCTCTTTTTAGCTTCCATTTTTTTAAATTTTAATTGTTCAATGTTCGGTTTGTTCGATTGTTCGGTTGTTCAAAATTCGATTGTTCGGTTTGTTCGATTGTTCGATTGCTCGGTTGTTCAAAATTCGATTGTTCGGTTTGTTCGGTTTGTTCGATTGTTCGATTGCTCGATTGTTCAAAATTCGGTTTGTTCGGTTGTTCGATTGTTCGGTTGTTCGATTGCTCGGTTGTTCAAAATTCGGTTTGTTCGATTGTTCGGTTTGTTCAAAATTCGGTTGTTCAAAAAGTTCATTAAAACCGACATAAAAACGACGCAATATACGACATTAATTTTTGTTTTGGTGATTTCGCATTCATAATTATAAAAATATTTAGAGCAGATGTATGCAAAACTATGAAAGCTGCCAAATGAGTAGATATGCTTGGTAAAGTTAATTTGAGAAGGTGGGTAAACTTTGTTTTCAAAGTGTATGTTTATTTGTATTTTTGCTTGCATGAAATTTCAAGGTGTGGATTCGGTCAAACATTTTTTATCTATCTTTAGAGAAGCTATAAGAGGAGAGGAGAGAGACTATACCGAAGGTAGTATCAAATTGGCTATATTTATGCTGGCAATACCCATGATCTTGGAGCTAAGCCTTGAGAGTGTCTTTGCCTTGGTTGACATGTATTTTGTAGGTAAATTGGGCAAAAACGCCATTGCTGTGGTGGCTTATACTGAATCATTGATCACTATCATTTATTCTATTGCTATTGGGTTGAGTACGGCTGCGACGGCCATCATTGCGAGACGAATTGGCGAGAAAAATTATCAAGAAGCTTCAAAATCTGCAGTACAAGTCATCATATTATCAGCTGTAGTTTCTGTGATCTTGGGAGTAGTAGGTTGGGCATCAGCTGAGAGTTTGCTAAAGTTTATGGGTGCAGATGAGCAAGTGGTCAGCGAGGGCAAAGTCTTCACACAGATTATGTTTAGCTTAAACATAGTCATCGTCATGATATTTTTGATCAATGGTATTTTTAGAGGCGCTGGCAATGCTGCCTTGGCTATGCGTAGCCTATGGATAGCCAGTATTTTGAATATCATTTTGGATCCTATTTTGATTTATGGCATTGGCTCGTGGCAAGGATTTGGTCTTGAAGGAGCGGCTATTGCCACTTGCATAGGTAGAGGTAGTGGAGTAGCATACCAAGTGTACCAACTGAGATATGGCGAAGGCTGGATCAAGATCAAATGGTCAGATTTTGTGCCAGATTTCAAGGTCATTCGCTCAACTATTTTGTTGGCGTGGCCAGCGACTTTCCAGTTTATCATCGCATCTGGCAGTTGGATATTGTTGACTCGCATCGTTGCTGATGCTGGAGGTACTGTAGCTTCGTCGGGATATCAGATTGCTATTAGAAATGTTGTGTTTTTTATCCTTCCTGCTTGGGGACTGAGCAATGCTGCAGCTACATTGATTGGTCAAAACTTGGGAGCCAATAAACCAGATAGAGCCGAACGTAGTGTAATGTTGGCAGCTAGGTACAATGTGATATTTATGACTTGTGTTAGTTTGATATTTTTATTTTTGTCGCATCCTATCATAGCATTTTTTACTGATGATGTCGGAGTCATAGAGATAGGTACTAGAGCTTTGCGCATCATTGGAGCGGGATTTGTTTTCTATGGAGTCGGTATGGTCATGATGCAATCACTCAATGGTGCAGGTGATACTACTACACCTACTTGGATCAATTTTGTAGGTTTTTGGTTGTTGCAGATTCCGCTGGCTTATTATTTTATGAAGTGTACAGATTTTGGTTTAGATGCTGTATTTGCTGCAGTGCCTGTGGCCGAGACAATAATAGCTCTTGTGGCTTATTTTGTTTTCAAACGGGGTAAGTGGAAGTCTATTAAAGTGTAATTTAATTTTATTTGGAGCAGATAAATGATTCTCTAAACACTCAGTTTTTTTCATTATGGTTATTCGTTTTACACATTTAGATAAAGAGTATTGGACTGATTTAAGCAAGGGTATTGATATTTCTATACCTTTGGTCGATAATGCATCGGGGCCTAAGTGCTTTTATGCGCCTGATTTTCGAGTTGAAGCTGTCAGAGCTGGAGATTTTATCGGCTCTACCGATGAAGGTAGCCCTGTTAATTTAAAAATTTATTTGTCAATCCGCATGGCAATGGTACTCATACCGAATGTGCGGGACATATTACTTCCAAGCCATTCACCATCAATCAATGTCTAAAAACTTTTCATTTCGTGGCACGTTTGATCACTGTCGAGCCCAAATTGATGCCCGACCTTGATCGCATTATCACTGACGATGCGTTGAAAAAACTGGGTGATTTTGGTGGTGCTCAAGCTTTGGTCGTGCGCACATTGCCAAATGGTGATGATAAGCTTACCAAAGATTATTCAGGTAGCAATCCTGCTTATTTTAGTGAAGATACTATACTATTTTTGAATAACAACGGCATTAAGCACCTATTGACCGATTTGCCATCTATTGATAAAGAAGTAGATGGAGGCCAATTAGCTGGCCATAAGGCATTTTGGGGTTTCCCAGATATTTCTGGTTGGGACAAGACCATTACCGAAATGGTTTATATTCCTTCAGCTATCCAAGACGGACTTTATTTTTGCAATATTCAGATAGCTTCTATTGAGTCTGACGCGAGTCAAGCAAGGTCGTCCTGTACCCTATGAAAACTGATTGATAGGCTAAAAAAAATAATTTTTATTCAAATCCATTGACACCTGCCACCGTCGTATATTTAAACGATAGTTTTTGGTTTGGATAGATGTATTTGAATGCTGATTGCACCATCAATGTACCTTCCTTAAATCCACAAGATTAGCTTCAATTTGCTTAAGGATAAGTATTGATGTCACCAATAGCATAGATCTTATAGTATATTTAGTACTATAGTCCATCGTATTGACTACAATAGCATTGTCCTCGATCTCGAGTCCCCATTCACCTATTGGTCCTAGTTTGGGAGCTAAGCCAAATAATGGTATGAAATAATCTACCTGTCTTGAGTAGTTTTCTGTGCCTTCTTCTTTGATGACTACCTCTTTTAATCTTTCATCTCCATTGAGTCCAATGATTTGAGCATTGGTGATGAGATGTATCTTACCTTTTTGTGCCAACTCCATGACTTTTTCTACAGAGTCTAATGCACCTCTAAATGAAGTCCTCCTATGTACCAATGACACTTCGGCAGCTATATCAGCCAATATTATACTCCAATCTAATGCGGAATCTCCTCCACCTGCTATGACTACTTTTTTGCCACGATATTTTTCTGGATCTTTAATGATGTAATCTATTCCCATATCTTCATATTGCTCAATATTACTGATGGGTGGCTTCCGTGGTTCAAACGATCCTAATCCTCCTGCTATGGCTACAACGGGTGCGACTATGGTTGTACTCTTGCTTGTAGTTACCTTAAACAAGCCTTCTTCTGTTTTTTCTAACTTTTCAGCTCTCTCACCCAATGTAAATGTTGGTTTGAATGGTGCTATCTGTTGCAATAGGTTTTCGGTGAGATCACTTGCCAAAATACTTGGGTATCCTGGGATATCGTATATTGGCTTTTTAGGATAAATTTCATTTAATTGGCCTCCTGGTTGACCCAATGAATCTACCAAGTGGCATTTTAATTTAAGCAATCCAGCTTCAAATACTGTAAATAAACCTACGGGTCCTGCTCCTATGATGAGTATATCTGTTTGAATCATTCTTTATAACCTATCGTTTGTAATTGGTGCAAAACTAATTATTCGCACTCCAATAAATTGAATTTTTGCTTTTGACTATAAAGCCGCAAAGTTAAGGAAGACTACTCAACTATCAATATGATGTATGTACAAATTACTGTGACTTTGATCACATAATATGTTTTGAAGTCCACTTAACTTTGGGGCTTATTTTGCAGTATGACTGAATTCTTGATTATCATTATCGTTTTACACTTGATCGTAGGTTTTGGTTTTTTATTTTATAAACTCAATGGGCCTGTAAGTGAGGATGATAACATTGATGATGATTCTCTGTGATATAGACTGATTTTTTTCACTATTTCTTCTGATCTAGTTACTTCTGACCCAGCGTTTTCCAATGCTGGATCATATCAAAATCTGGATTTTTCTTTTTAAGTTCTGCATCTATCAGCTCTTTATAAACTTTTGAAATGGAGCTATTCACTATAGTTACTTTTTCTGTAAATGTTTGTGGATCCATTGCTATAATGGTGTCTATTTGTGCCACTTTTACATGGATATTATTTTCATAATAATCTTTAGGAAATGAATTGGTAATGATCTTCTTTACTTGACAGACCTTACCATCTTTTACTTCTTGTAGCATGATAGTGTCTGTAATATTGATAGTGGAGGTAATTACTTTTGGTCTCCTCACATATTCAATTTTTTCTTTAAAAGTATTTGGATCAAGGGTGATGATGGTATCCACTTCATCATTGGGCGAAATGGAGTCAAGTGGCATTTGACTACCATAAGAGTGTGGGCTGACTACATGATACTTTCCAAACCCAAAGAGGGTAAAGATTGTGACGAAAGTTAAGAGCATCGTTACGCTCACTGTTACGTTTTTTTGAATTTTTTGATTTGTCATCATGGCGATTCTTTTTTTGATAAATGAATTAAAATAGTTAAAAATATTATTCTTTTTTTGATTTTCTGCATGGGTCAATATTAGTTGTGCATACTTCTTCTTTGTGAATTTTTCAGATAGTTGTTGATCGCATATATATTCGTGATTAACACTTATAGATTTGCCTATTAGGTAGGTCAATGGATGAAACCAAAAAGCTATCTTAAAGAGTTCAAATAGGACTTTATCGATGCTGTGATATTGTTTTGCATGTATCATTTCATGACTGATTAGCAAAGGATCTACGTCTTTATTTGGGATAATAATATACTGAAAAAAGCTAGAAATAGGGTATTGTAGATTCATTATAAATGTTACTCCTTCATCTTTGAGACTAGATGATCTTTTTATCAATAAATATATCTCTAGTATTTGATATAATAATCTGAATAACAATATGATAACTCCTAAATAGTATAATGTCATATAATTCATTGTAGTAAAAATTGAGTCTGTTGTTGTGCTTTGAAAATTCGTATCTTTTACAACATTTGTTCTTACACTTTCCATAAATATTGGGAAAAAATCTATTTTGTAAATGGGCAAAATGGCAGCAATGGCCATTATGATTATTAAGTAGATTCGGTTTAGTACAAACGTTCGTTCGTATTTGAACAAAATTTCATATGGCAGGTACAGAATGCACATTATCAGTGATGCTTCTATCAAGTATGGCATAGATTGGTGGTAAGTAAGTAATTCTACTATTGTTTTCATTTTATTCGTCTTTCATTGATTTTACAATTTTTTTTAGCTCTTTAATATCTATATTTTCTTCTTCCATAAAATATGATAAAAGAGATATTTTATTTCCTCCAAGGTATTGATGGTATATCTTGCTAAATAGTGATTTGTTATATTGATTCTTGTTTAATTTTGGATAGTATTGGTGGGATTTTCCAAAAACTGTATAAGAAAGTAATCCATCCTTTTCTAGTTTGCGGATGGTAGATAACACAGTGTTGTATGGTGGTTTTGGCTCAGAAAGATATGCAATTATTTCTTTTGGAAAGGCTTTTTCCAATTTCCAAAAAATCTTCATTATTTGCTCCTCCAATGGATTTAGATTCATGACAATTTCTATTTTTTTACAAATGTAACTAAAATATAGATTGTATAACGAAAAATTAGTTATAGTATTTTGCAAATAGTTATTTTTTTTAAGTTTTTATTGAAATTTCCTGAATTTTAACGTTAATTTCTTAACATTCAATAAATTAGAAGCATGAATTTATACAAGATCGAAGTGCATTAGTTTTTTAAATCTTACGATTCTTTCGTTAATTTCAGATTCGGATAGTCGCTTCAACTTATTAAGACTGAAGTCTTCTACACAAAAAGACGCCATAGCGGAGCCAGCAATGATGGCTCTTTTCATATTCTCCATGCTGGTATCATCAGTTTTTGCAAGGTATCCCATCAAGCCTCCAGCAAAGGTATCTCCTGCTCCTGTCGGGTCATACACTTGCTCCAATGGTAAAGCTGGTGCAAAAAAGATATCATCTGCACAAAACAATAATGCTCCATGCTCTCCTTTTTTGATGACAAGATATTTTGGTCCCATCTGATGAATCACTTTAGCAGCATTGACCAATGAGTGTTCGCCCGATAGCTGCCTAGCCTCTTCATCATTTATAGTCAATAAATCTATGCGAGCTATGACACTTTTAAGTTCGTCCATTGCGATGTCCATCCAAAAATTCATGGTATCCAAAGCAATCATTTTTTGAGTACCATCGAGTTGATCCAAAACACTTTTTTGTATAGCTGGTGTCAGATTGCCCAACATCACGTATTTACATGATTGAGCTGACTTAGGTAAGATAGGATTAAAATCAGCCAATACATTTAGATCCGTGACCAAGGTATCTCTATTGTTCATATTATTATGGTACCTGCCGGCCCAGAAAAATGATTTTCCTCCATTCACCACTTTTAATCCATCTAGATTGACACCTCTTTCTTTTAACAATTGTAATTCGTCAGCAGGGAAATCATCACCCACTATGGATACCAAATGTATATTATTAGTAAAGTATGATGCAGACCAGCTTATATATGTACAAGCTCCTCCAATGACCATTTCTGCTTTTCCAAAAGGTGTCTCTATGGTGTCAAACGCTACAGTTCCTACGGTAAGAAGGCTCATTTTTCTATTTTTATTGCAGGCGCAAAGGTAGCTTTATTATTATAATGACCAAAAAGAATCATTTATAAATCAATTATCCACCTTCTTGTAAAATATCTTGTTCATTAATGTATAGCTAAACATGCCAGACTCTCGATACAAAAGGTATTGAAAGCTTATTTCCAAAAACAATATAATTACAACGCCAATGACAAAAAGTACGATTTTCATTAGCATTAATGTATTTGCATAATTTTCCAGAAGTGGAAAGGTGAGTATTTGACTGGTCGTGATTGTAATGACTGTAAGAAAGGAGACTATTGCCATCGCCTTGATGTTTAAGAAATTTTCTTTGAGAATTTTTCTTTTGCATACTACATACAAGCCGAGGTAAAGTGTATTTTCTTTCTCCATTTTTATGAGTTGCTTCAAGATGAATTCACTTTCTATGAATCTCGAAAGTTGATAGAGACAAGCAGCCTTTTTAAAAAGCAATTCATTGTACACATTGATTTGATCTATTGTGAAGATGTTTTCTTTTATTACTGTTTCTATCAATACATCTACTTTATTTAGATATCTTTCATATTTTCCCAACTCAAATAAACAAAATATATAGTCAATTTCGATTTCTATTTTTATCTCGAATTGTAGAATATCGAAAATACGAATGTTTTCTTCAAAAAATCTTACTTTCTCACGATATGCTGTTTCACCCAAGTTAAAATATTGAACAAATATTTTATTTGAATTTTTGAATCATATCTTGTGATTTGAATTATTTCTGAACTTAAAGGTAAGTTGATTTTTTTAAAAATGTACTTTTTTTATCATCGTTTTGTTTAATGATTTTAAAATTATAGGATGACTGTTGCTACAAATTTAAATGCCTTTGTGCATGAATTTGATACGTATTATAATTTTAACATATTGAAAAAAATATAAAATAATTTTGAAAAAATGCATTGATTATGATTTTAATACTTAGCTTTGCGCTTCAATAGACCTCGTCAAAGGACTGGTTGTGTATATATATGACGAATAAGAAATAAGAAAACTACGCCGGGACAGGGTATTTATGAGCTTTATAAATAACACGAAAATCAAATCATTTTATAGATAAACTGTTCTGTTTCTGTTTCTTAGGATAAGATAGATAAAGACGAAAATTGTCTGTTCGATCCAAATCGTCGATTAAGGTTTAATGGTAATAATGATGGATGGTAAACCTTACTTTACCGTGCATGATCGTCATTTTTAATTTGGCTAATTTATTATTTTTAAATAACATTTTATTTTTTTAACCAAAACTCAATCTCATGAAGAAATGTAATTTTCTTGCAGTGCTTGTAACAGCACTATTCATGTTCTTAGGGTTAGCTGCAAATGCCCAGTATTTGCCTTCTTCAAAGGCAGCTTATCTTGTTGCATCAACAGTAGAAAGCCTTAAGAAAAACCCACCAGCTGCTGGACAGGCAGCTCACACTACAGCAACTTCTGTTGCTGCTAACAGAGTATATTCTCTCAAGATCAAAGTTGGAGAATTATTGATCCAGCCTTTAAAAGAAGGTAGATCTGTTGATGATGCGATCGTTTCAGTTATTTCCACTTTTAACCCAGGAAACATTGCTGAAAGGAAGCTTGCCGTGCAAGAAGTAGAAGCTTTCTATAAGAATCTGCTTAAGAAATCTTTTAATTAATTAACCAAAACTCAATCTCATGACGAAATTTTTAAAAATATTCGTACTTTTACTTACAGTTGCTTATACTGGCCAAATGTTTGGTCAGGGTGGGCAAACATTTTCATGTTCTGTAAGTTCAAACACAGCTGGTAGAGATCAGTCTATGACAGTATGGAATGCAGATTTGACTCCATGCACCAATGCACCTGCTGGTTGTGTTGCACCTGCTTTCACACAAGAGTTGACTAGTGTCACTATCAGTGGAGTTGCAATTCACTATTTTTCTGCAACTGGTGGTACTACATTTTGTCCATCTTGGTATGGTATTGACATTCTTGTCAATGGTGTGCAAGTAGCTGACAATCAATGTGCTGCTGCTATCATGGCTTATAATTATAACCAACACGCACTCGATTACTAGTATCGCCTTTAGAGCTCAAGATAATGATGCTTTTGGTGATAATATGTATTTTGAATTCACCGTAAATAAGACTTATACTTGCGTAGCTGCTGCTGATGCAGGAGCAGTTGAGTGCTTACTCGTCTGTTCAGGTGACTAAAACGTAACCTTAGCAGGTAAGAGTGTAATTATACAGTTCCTAATTTAGTAACCATGGCAGGTCCATGTTTAGATGGAGCAGTAGTGCTA
Source organism: Saprospiraceae bacterium (assembly GCA_046329385.1). Lineage (GTDB taxonomy): Bacteria > Bacteroidota > Bacteroidia > Chitinophagales > Saprospiraceae > OLB9. The sequence continues at coordinate 118,974 of JAXLUT010000004.1, read as the reverse complement.
CCCACCAGTGGTAGGCTTTTACAGGGGCGTTTTCTTATGCCAATAGATACTTCCACAATACAGCATTGGGATCAGACCCAACGTATGGCAATCTATCTTGTACCAATACGACTGGTATTACATATTAGTGTTGACATCAGCGGATGTATTGGCGGTGGTAACACATGTAATTGGTGGGGTACAGTTGTTGCGTGGACAGTTCCAGCGAATGGTACAATTTCATTCAACTGGGCGACATCAACCAATGATCCAGGCTGGGATGATTTGGCTATAGTTTAACTACGGAATCCAAATTTTCCAACGGGTATGTTTGGAACCACGTTACAAACAACAACAACTGTATTGTCAGATGTTACTGCATCAGGAATGTTAAGCATACCAGTGACACAAGGTCAGATCTTCTCATTAGTAAATTATACAGAGGATGCTACAAGTGGTCCACGGACAGCGACGATCACCAACTTTAGATTCCAAGCAGCAGTTGTGCCAGCACCATGGGTAATCAACCATGTGAGTGACCTGAGGCTGGAGATGCTTTGGCACCCACATATACCTTGTGTTATGAGTTGTTGAATCCAGCAGGGATGCACTTGACGATTGTTGTTTTGACATCGTAGTGGAGGATACCCAACCCCTACAAGGAGCTTGGTATGTAACAGCCGAGTCAACATTTCAGCAGACGAGAACTGTGCTGTCTGTGTGAATGCAGATATGTTTTTAAAGGAGGCCCTTTATGCATGTTATGAGTCATATCAGATCAATATATGGCTATTCAATAGCAAAGCCAATGCGATTAAGGATATAGCACAAAATACAGGTATTTATTTAACATGTGGCGAGCATACTTATGAGATTACGACCCAGTGACAGGCAATATCTGTTGGGGTACATTTATAGTAGAAGACAAGATAAGCGCCAGTAGTGACATGTAACTGCCAAGATATCGACATACCAACACCGCAATAAGTTTTGCAGGCTCGTTGGATGCTGATTCATTGTTTGACAGATGCGGCTTTACAGGATATGGTACATGGCCGTATGATGTATATCAATTTACAGTAACAGAATGGGCTCATATACATTTACCGCGAGTAGCCCAGCAGGCGATACTTATGCATATATCAATTCAGGAAGCTTGACCCAGCCAACCCATGTGTAGGCATGATAGCACAGAATGATGATAGTGCAGGAGGATTGATCCATTGATCACAGTCAATTTGACAGCAGGCACGACTTACTACTATATCTTTACAAACTGGAGTCCATTTGATGCACCATCAGGCGCATATACTGTAACGATTACAGGTCTGCGTCAAGCGATCACAATCGTGAATCCATCAGATTCGCCAGCGTGTCAGTTTTCATGTTAAGAATTGGATGGTAAAAGGGGAGACAGTGGGCATGTTGTATGACATCCTGCGACAGAATGCAAACAAATCAAAATTGACAACACCACCAGCAGTAGTTGATGCGTGTGGATAAGCGTGAGCATGACATTTGGAGGATAGAATCACGAAGACCAAATTGCGGGGATACCGTTGATCAGAGACTGGAAATTTACAGATGCGAAAGGCAATGCAGCCAGGTTCACAAACCTTTCACATTTGGCCAGATCACAGTATTTGACTTAGTACCACCAGTGAGAGAGGCACACTTATCATGTGGATTGGATGCAAGTCCAGCAGCGATAGCAGGATATTTGGATGTTGACTCAAGACCACAACCAGCGAGTACCACCAATATCGGAGCCTTTGCAGACGATTATGCACAGACACCGTATGTAGTAGAGTGGAATGAGGGCTATCAGTACGGTTATTTTACATACACATTGCCAAGGCTACACACCAGCCAATACGTCCCATAGCCAAAAAGTAGATAATAGCGTATGCAATATCTATACGACCTATATACAGATGATGTAATCCCAGCATGTGGCATCGGTCAGTAGTGGCAATATGAAAGCGATCAGAAACTGGAAATCGTTAGACTGGTGTACAGGCGAAGTATTTACCTACACACAAGTGATCAAAGCGACAGACGAGAAAGACCGAGCTTCAATGTCAAGAATGCCACGATCAGTGTAGATCCATGGGGCTGTAAAGCGAATTGGACAGTAGAGAAACCATGGGAATTGATATGACAACTGTGCGAAGAGCGAGGAGATCAAGTGGGGCGTAAAAGTACCAGCAGGCTTGACGTTGAGCGGTACACAGCCAAATTACAGTGTGACAGGTATGCCAAAAGGCACACATGCGATCGTTTATCGCAGGACTGCTGGTGGTAATATCACAGAGAAGACAAGCGTATGTGACAGTGATAGACGGAAGCGTACCAGTAGCAGTAGCGAAACAAACATCGTGATGAGCTTGACAGAAGCGGTAACGGAGCAGACGGAGCAGGCAAGATCTACGGTTGGCAGATAGACAATGGATCTTATGACCACTGTTCAGATGATTTGAAGTAAGGAGAGCAGATAAAAATCTGGCGTGGCAACGTAGGAGCTAATGGCACACACAATAACAACAGCACATAACAACCACAATGGATATCCAAGTGAGGCAATTATATGCAGTATGGTTCCACCCAAATGGACAATGCTCAAGATACAGATGGTGGCGAGTTTGTCAAATTCTGTTGTGAAGACATACCGGCAGGTGCAGACCATGGCTTCGTATGATGTAGATGAGAGTATGGGATGATGGTAATATGAACGGTATCTATAGGACAATGACATCATATACAATGGGGTGACTGAGATGAAGGACAATTATAACACTACTTGGGTGACCATCAGAGTAGAAAACAAATTGCCACCGACATTGATCTGCCCTAAAGATGTGACAGTAACATGTGATATGGAGTTGAACTTGAGCGGAGGGCGTAGATACCAAAGTAAGCGCGATGTCAACTTGACGATGACAGGTTATCCAAAAGCGTATGACTTGTGTTCAAACCTTGACATCACCTACAGCGACCAGTGGGTAGGCACACACGATCCAGTATGTAAGAGTGGTACGATCAGAAGAACATTCAAAGTGACCAAAGGCAGTATAGTGGTGACATGTACACAATTCATCAAGCAGTGACAACGATCACAGTACCATTTACAGTGACCTTCCCTAATCAGAATGGCGTCACAGAGTGGACAAAGTGTAACTTTACACCGGATGATGCGAGAGATGCAGCCAATGCGAGCATCAAGCGTCCAATCGTGAACTATGGTCAGTGTGACATCGTAGGCGAGAATATCACCATCGATACCTTCTTGTTGAAGATGGCGCATGTAAGAAATGGAGAGTGAAATACTCATACAAAAAAACTGGTGTACAGGCGAGGAGATCAATACGATAGCAGGCTTACCGATAGTACACTGGTATGCATTCAAAGATGCGGAAAGCACCAGGCTGAGCTGTATGTTCAAATGTTTGCAGCCAATCCAAATCCATTGAATCCAAATGGTGAAGTCAGGAGGCATCAGCAGCTCTGAAGCAAGTGCAAGCGATGCATTGATCTGTGCAGAAGAAAGCTGGATCAAGTGGCAGATGTTCTTTGACGGCTGGAACAATGGTACGGTTGACAGATTGGGATCAAGCTTGTGAACAAATCATGGAATGGCATCTGGGTACCACAAGCAAAATACATATAGCAGGAGTATTGAACCCAACATGGGTAGCCTTACAAAACCAACATCCAAACTTGCCATTGGCAGACTTTTGGTATATGTGACCTACATCAAGCCAACGAAAGCAAGTGGCGAGACAGTCAAATTGCCAGTAGGTACAGGCGCAACAGCATTTATCTTGAATGCAGAGAATATCAACCACAAAGCATTGTGGAAGGTAACAGATGGTTGTGGTAATGTTGACCAATGTGAAAGTACAGTCATGGTAGTGGACAAGAAAGCACCAACACCATACTGTGTGAGCGTAAGTACAGCATTGATGCAGACAAGTCCTAAGATGGTAGAGTTGTGGGCAAGAGACTTCGACAAAGGAGCGTTTGACAACTGTAGCCCACAAAGCAAATTGTACTTGGCACCTTGAAGGCGCAGCACCTATCTACTCTCAAGAGTAAATGAGAGCACTTCTACAAAGTAGTAGGCGGCGTGAGGAATGCAACAGCAGCAGAATATGTACAAGGTAAAGCATATGGTTGCCAAGCAGCAGAAGTGCAGGATTTCCAGAGTGGACAGCAGCAGGCGATTACAATGTAAAATGTAAGCGTATGGGATGATAGTATGGAATACAGACTATTGTACAGTATTGGCTATACGCGAGAGGTGGATGTTCTTATCGAATAGCTGGAAACGTAGCCACAACAGATTGGCCAAGGAGTAAATAATAACAGTTACCTTTACAACCCTTGGCACCAGAATACCCAAATCCAGAGTTGACAGGAGGAGCGGAGCGTATGGCATGATAGACAATCCAAATACATTGAATTATGAACTTAAGGCATCCAAAGGTGGCGACTACTTAAATGGTGTGTCAACTTTAGACTTAGTCATGATCCAAAGACATATCTTGGGCTTGCAAGCATTAGACAACAATTACAAGTGGATAGCAAGCAGATGCTAACAACGATGGTAAAGTGACAGCAAGTGACTTGACCGACCTTAGAAAATTGATCTTAGGAGGACAAATGTACACAAACAATGCAAGCTGGAGATTCCCAGTAGCAAGGGGTACAGCAGTGACAACCTCACCGATCAAGTGATTTACAGAGCAGAGATCAACATCGACAACTTGAGTGCAGACATGAATGGCCAAAACTTCTGCAGCAGGAAGATAGGAGATGTTAACGGCAACGTTACCACCAACATCAACACACTGAATGTAGAGGGCAGAAGCAGCCAACAAGTAAGATGAGCGTAGAAGCAGCAGCAGTAGCAGCAGTGGCGTAGTAGAAATACCAGTGACAGCATCAAGATTTGCATCAGTATCGGGCTTCCAATACACAATGAACTTTAAAGGTGCGAGCTTCAGGTATCAACGGTGGAGCAATCGAGATGAATGCATCCAATGTAGGAGTATTGTCAGGAGATGTATTGACGATGAGTTATGCAAATGATGAGGCAGTAAGTGCCAACGAGGGAGACGTATTGTTTACCTTGGTAGTGAAAGCAGATCAAGCTACAAATGTAAGCGAGATCTTATCATTGATATCAAAGATGTAACGAGAGCAGAGTCATACAATGGCGACTTGAAAGTAGGAGCAGAGTAAGCTTGAGTGTAAGGACAGCACCGGTAGCATTCATCGAGTTGTTCCAAAAACGAGCCAAACCCATTCAAGGGTCAGACAACAACTACAAATGACATGCCAGAGGCAGCGACAGCAACATTGAGCGTACATGACGTGATCAAGGTAAAGTAGTAGCAAGTAAGAAACATCAGTGCGATGAGAGGTCAAAACAGTGAAGTATTCACTAAAGACCAATTGGGGAGGCGGAGTATTGTATTACACACTGAAGAGCGGTGAGTTCACAGCTACTAAGAAAATGATCATTGTTGAGTAATCATAAATGACATAACTCAGGACTGAGTTAGCGATAAATCGGTTTTTGGGATAAGCCTTCTCCAAGAAATTGAGGGGGCTTTTTTATTTTTAGAGATTTGCCTACATTTGACCAATAAATAAGGTATTTTGAAAACTGTTTTCATTGTTGATGGGTATAGGACGGCAATTGGGTCTCTCGAAGGGTAGTTTATCATCGATTCGTACTGATGACTTGCAGCCATACCAATTAGCCATTTAATAAATAAATATGGAGAGATGCGTGTTATCTCAGCAATTGGATGATGTTTATTTGGGTTGTGCAAATCAATCTGGTGAGGATAATCGCAATGTCGCTCGTATGTCTCTGTTATTGGCAGGTTTGAATTATAGAGTGCCATATGAAACAATTAATAGGTTTTGCGCTTGCATGTCAGCAGTCATTCATGGTGCAAGAGCTATTATAGCAGGAGATGGAGAGTTAGTTTTTGGCAGGAGTGTGTTGAAAATATGACACGTGGACCATTAGTGATTTCAAAGTCATCAACACCATTTGGCGGAATGGGGAATTATTTGATACAAGTTTTGATGGAGATTTGTTAACTTTCAAGATGAAAGCTATGTATGGTGTTGATTTATGGGTGAAACGGTTGAGAATCTGGCAGTTAAGTATAGTATCAGTCGTGAAGAGCAAGATTTATTTGCCTACCATTCCCAACAAAAGCTCATAGGGCTATGGTATCAGGCCGTTTTGCAAAGGAAATAGTACCTGTTAGCATTGTTCCTTCAAAAAAGGAAATATTTTTATTTGATACTGATGAATTTATAAAAGGAAGTACTACTATGGAAGGTCTATCAAAACTTAATCCTGCATTTAAGAGAGATGGTGGAACTGTGACTGCTGGAAACGCTTCTGGACTAAATGATGGTGCTGCTATCACATTGCTGGCATCAGAAGAATCAGTAGTTAGAAACAATTTTCAGCCGTTGTGCAGAATTGTTGCGTCAGGAGTAGTCGGTGTTGAACCAAAGGTTATGGGTATTGGACCAGTTGGAGCAACAGAATTAGCTTTGAACAAGGCAGGTTTGTCATTGGATCAAATGGATATTATAGAAATTAATGAAGCTTTTGCTGTTCAAGTGTTGGCGTGTTTGAAAGAATTATATTTGGAAGCTGATGACTCAAGACTTAATCCTAATGGTGGTGCTATAGCATTGGGGCATCCATTGGGTATGTCTGGAGCGAGATTGATATTATCGGCAGCATTGGAACTGAACCTAAAAAAGAAAAAATTTGCCTTAGTTACTATGTGTATAGGTGTTGGTCAGGGATATGCAGTAATTTTAGAGAATGTTAATATGTAGAAAATGAAGACTTTAATTTATTATGGGTTTATAGTTTTTACGGTATTAGGATGTACTAAGAAGACAATTGTAAGTAAATCTTATGATAAAAGTAAACTTGAGTTTGATTCTATCAAGGTGATTACAATTGATCAAGGGCAAAAGAAAATAGGACCTTGTGAGCCTACTATTAGCATAAATCCTAAAAATGTAAATCATATTGTTGCTGGTGCTGTCTTAGATAATGTATATTTATCCAAGGATGGTGGCGCAAGCTGGGAAAAAAGTCAAATGAAGTCACCTCATGGAGTGTATGGGGATCCAGTAGTTAGATTTACTATTAGTGGTTTTCCACTTTTTGCACATCTATCCAATTCAGTTGGTATGGCATATAATAGTGTTGAATTTTTGGATAGGATAGTTGTTCATCATTCTATTGATGGTGGACATACTTGGAACGATGGCAATTTTCCAAAAGTTGATCATTCTAAAGATCAAGATAAGGAATGGTTGGCAGTAGCTCCGGATGGAACAATTTTGATGTCTTGGACTGAATTTGATAAGTATGGAAGTAAAAATTTGACTGATAGATCAAGGATTTTGTTTTCAAAATCAGTTGACAGTGGGCTTACGTGGTCTGACGCAATTGTGATTTCTGAATTGTCGGGAGATTGTTTGGACGATGATAATACGCCAGAAGGAGCTCATCCATGTATAGGTCTTGATGGCACATATTACATTGCATGGAGTTATAATGGTAAAATTTATTTGGATGTTTCTAAAGATATGGGGAAAGCTGGTTAAGGAATGATATAGTAGTGACAAATCAAATAGGTGGTTGGTCTTTTACAGTACCAAGTGCATAGGAAGATGTAACGGAATGCTCGTGATGAAATGTGATTTTTCAAATAAGAAATACCGTGGCAGGTTGTACATTTCATACAGTGATCAGACCAATGGTGATAACGATACAGATATTTGGCTGGTTTATTCAGATGATAAAGGTATATCTTGGCCAAAGCCAGTAAAGTCAATAATGATGCTGGACATAAGCATCAGTTTTTTTCATGGATGGATGTTGATCATTCAAATGGTAATATTTATAGTGTATTTTATGACAGACGTAATTATGATGATGATTCTACTGATGTTTATTTGGCTTATTCTACAGATGGTGGTTTGAGTTTTAGTAATATTAAAATTTCTGATACACCGTTTTTGGCTGATGGTAGAGTATTTTTTGGGGATTACAATGATATTAGTGCAGTCAATGGAATTATTAGACCAATATGGACTCGTCAAGATGGTGAAATATTGTCTGTGCAGACTGCTATTATTAATGCAAAGAAAAAATAATTTTATACATTAAGAGTGATGAAAAAGTTGTTATTATTTATTTTTATAAACATTTCGGTATCTTTGAATGGTCAAATTTAATGCAATTGGAAATTCCTCATGAGGTCAATGCTATTAAATTTTATGAAGGAAGTGTTTTGAAATTTAAGTCAAGGCAGTTTTATGAATGGCAGGTGAAGACTATAGATCGTATCTTATTTGACGAAAAGATGAAGTTGTTATTTTCAGATGGAATGTTAGAAATGTCAGAAATAACACATGTTCAGATGGTGAATGGTACGGCCAAAGGTATTGGAAAACTTTACAGGGTTTGGTGGTGGATGGTTACTATTCGGTGGAATAGCAGCTATTACAAAGAAAAATAAGTTTGATTTTCAAATCGTAGCCATTGGGTGTCTTATCTGGGGGAATAGAGCCATTTTATTCTTTTAAAATGTATTTTCAAAGAAAAACTTATACCATTGGAAAAAAATGGAAATTTGATGATTATTGATATAAGTTTTCCTGACCAAAAAAAGTGAAATACAAAATGGCAGTGACTAATTTAGTATCCATTGGTTGTACTTGAGTATTCTGTTTCTTTTTTACAAATGCTTTGAGATAGAACTCGCAGCCAGACCAAAATGCAAAACCGCCGATATGTGCCCACCATGCTACTCCTTCACTTGCCGATGAAGCAGGTCCTAAAGATCCAAAACCTGAGAATAGTTGCTGTACAAACCATAAACCCAAAAAGACTAATGCCGGTACATAAAATGACCTGAAGAATAACAGAACTAAAACTTTTATTTTTGAACTTGGAAACATCAATAAATAGGCACCCATGACAGCTGATATGGCACCACTTGCTCCTAAAGATGGTATGACTGCCGATGATACGTTTAAGTTTTCATCACATGGCATATTGGTTGAACATGGCGCACAGACTATTTGCGTAAGATCTGAAGATACCGTACTGAAATAAATATGTGCAAAACTCGCAAATAGTCCTCCTGCTATGTAAAATAGTAAAAAAGTAAAATTGCCTACTTTGGCTTCAATATTATCAGCAAAAACCCATAGGAATAACATATTGCCGATCAAGTGCATCCAACTGCCGTGCATAAACATACTTGTGATGAGCGTATAGTATGAATCTCCCTTTATGATGTCTATAGGTATTGCTGAATATTCACAAACTAAATTGCCTGGCGTAGTCACTTGTATAATAAAGACGACAATATTGATAGCAATAAATAGATAACTGAATATTGGCTTGTAGCCTCCTTGTACTTGAGTATCACCGATCGGAAAAAACATTTACAATTGTATTAGTGGTTGTAAAAGTATAATATTTAGCTATATCAAGCACCAAAAGTTATGGATTTGGAAATCTATTTTGATTTTCTGCTTGAAATAAATGAGTTAAAATGTTAGCATCTTCATCACTGAGCTCTTGGTTTCGTCTCTTAAGGACGATTGCAGCCGTCTCCAAAGCTTTATTAAGTTGATGTTTTATTATACCAGATGCTCCGCCCCATGAAAAAGATGGAATAAAGTTTCTTGGAAATCCATCACCAAAAATATTGGCTGCAACTCCTACAACAGTACCTGTATTAAACATAGTATTGATACCCGCTTTCGAGTGGTCTCCCATGATCAAGCCACAAAATTGTAGTCCTGTATCCTCAAATCCTTCTTTGGAATAAGACCATATTTTTACTGGTAAATAATTGTTTTTTAGATTTGAGTTATTGGTGTCTGCACCTAAATTGCACCATTCACCTAGGACACTATTACCGAGGAAACCATCATGCCCTTTGTTAGAATTGGCCAATAAAACACTATTATTCACTTCGCCACCCAATCTACAATGTGGGCCAATAGTAGTAGGGCCGTAGATTTTTGCACCCATTTTGACTATTGATCCTTCACATGCTGCAAATCCGCCACGTATCATACTACCTTCCATCACTTGCACATCTTTACCAAGATAAACTGGCCCTTCATGGGTATTGATGATGCAACATTCCATATATACGCCTTTTTCTAAGAAGATTGGATGTTTACCAAAGACCTGATTTGTATTTGATATCGCTTGAGACTGCCTGCCTTTAGTGATCAAATTGAAGTCTTTTGTAAGTTCTTGACCATTCTTGCTAAATATATGATAAGGTTTAGTAATTCTTTCATAAGTTAAATTTTCTCCATCAATTTTTTTAAAATTTGTAGAAGTCGAAATATTATTTTTATCTACAACCACTTTAGCTATTGTTTCTGCTGATAATTTTGCAGCAACCAATGTGTTATGGTCATAAATTGCTTGTCCTGCTGATAGACTTTTGACTTGTAGTACCAATGCTTCAGTAGGCAAGTAGCTACTATTGATTAGATAATTTTCATGTTTAATAATAAGTTTAAATTTTTCAGAAAGATAATCCTGAGTAATATATGATACTTCACCATGCAGCCAATGCTCCCATTTCTCTTTGATGGTCAAAATACCTACTCTAAGCTCAGAAAGGGGTCGTGTGAAGGTAAGGGGTAATAGATCTTGCCAAGACTGATCGTCAAAGAGGATGATAGATGTCAAAGGAAGTGAAGTCATAATGTAAAAGATAAAATTTCATAAAAATAAAAAAGCCCTTAGTTTTTGTAAGGGCTTTTTATGTTTTTTTATAAAATAAAACTTATTTATTAGCAAATTTTGCAAATTTCTTATTGAATTTGTCAATTCTACCTGCTGTATCCACAAATTTTACTTTACCAGTAAAGAATGGATGTGAAAAAGAAGAAACTTCCATTTTTATCAAAGGATATTCTTTACCGTCAGTATAAACTATTGTTTCTCTAGATTTAGTACAAGACTTTGTGAGTACCATTTCATCATTTGAAATGTCCTTAAAAACTACCAATCTATAATCTTGCGGATGGATTTCTTTTTTCATTTTAAAAAATTTATTTAATGAAAATTCTATATTTTATGGTTAATGTCCTAAAAAGGAACGCAAAGGTAAGGATAAATCTCTATAATACAATAGAATAGTGATTTTTTTTTGAACTATTGAAAAAAATCACGTATTCAAGCCACCACAAATACTCAAAACTTGTCCTGTTACGTATTGAGACATATCAGAACCTAAATAAACACAGGCATGTGCTACATCTTCGCCAGTACCAAGGCGCTTCAATGGTATATTGTCTGTGTAGGCCTTTTTTTGATCTTCAGTGAGCGCATGAGTCATATCTGTTTCAATAAATCCAGGGGCTATGGCATTACATCTTATATTTCGTGAACCCACTTCTTTAGCAATTGACTTGCTAAATCCTATGATGCCAGCTTTTGATGCTGCATAGTTGGCTTGACCAGCATTGCCAAATACTCCTACTACAGAACTCATGTTGATGATGGATCCAGATTTTTGTTTCATCATGGGCTTTAATGCATGCTTAGTGAGATTAAAAACAGATTTCAAATTGACTTGCATCACTTGATCCCACTGCTCCTCAGACATTCTTAACATTAAAGTATCTTTGGTGATACCAGCATTATTGATCAAGATGTCGATTTTGCCGAATTGGTTGACTACATCGTTCACTAGATTTTCAGCTTGCATATAATCACTTGCATCTGACTTGACGGCCATAACCTTCACGCCTAAGGCTCTTGCTGCATCGGCTACTGCATTGGCCTTTTCTTCTGATGATACGTATGTGAATGCTATGTCTGCACCTTCATTAGCAAAACTCATTACTATTGATTCACCTATACCGCGAGATCCGCCTGTGATCAAAGCAACCTTTCCGTTCAATAAACCCATAATCTATTTTTGCATGCAAAATTATTCTTTTCAAATAAAGCTTACCTTATTTTTTGAGTAAATATCTAAATTTATTTAAAATAAATGCAACAACATTGCATAAACGATGTTATTAGTGTACTTTTGTGCCAATATTTTTAGGAATACAAGTAATATTATGAAGTCATTATTTAATATTAATCCTGATACAGCTGGATTTTTTACTTCAATGCTATGTGCCATACACTGTTCATTGGTACCAGTTTTGATCTCAATGGGTATGTTGAGTACAACGACTTGGTTGCACAATCATTTGATAGATTGGGTAGTCATCGGTTTTGGGATTATCATTGCAACATATTCGTTAATAGGAGATTATGTTAAAAGACATAGAAATATTACACCGCTTTTCTTTGCAATTTTAGGATTTGTATTTTTATTTGTTGGTATGGTGGAACATCATGGGTGGATGCTGCTTTTTAGTGTAGCTGGAGGATTGATGGTGGCTTCTGCTCATTTGTATAACCACAGATTGGGCAATAGATTTTGTAAAGTAAATATTGGATAATATTTATTTGAGCTTTTTAATATATAGACTACTCATCGATTAATTACATTTGTGATTTAAAATATCTTCACAAAATCAGATGCTATATTTAGTACCCACACCAGTAGGAAATCTGGATGATATGACATTCAGAGCCATTGACACCTTAAATCTTTGTGATGTCATACTGACTGAGGACACTCGTACCAGTGGCAAACTACTGAAGCATTTTGGGATCGATAAACCATTGTGGGCTTTTCATTCATTCAACGAGCACAAAGCTCTCAAGAGCATCATTGACCATTTGAAAGGTGGAAAAAACATCGCCCTCATATCTGATGCAGGTACGCCTGGTATTTCAGATCCAGGATTTTTATTGGTGAGAGCTTGTGTAGATGAGGGCATTAAAGTGAGTTGTTTGCCTGGCCCAACTGCTTTGATACCAGCATTGGTAGCTTCAGGTATGACGACAGATAAGTTTTATTTTGAAGGATTTTTGCCTCATAAGAAGGGAAGACAGACAAGATTGAAATATTTGGCAAATCTTGATGTCACTATCGTGTTGTATGAGTCTCCTTACAGATTGGTCAAAATGCTTGGAAGAAATTCGAGATTTTAGGGAAGAGACAGGAAAGTGTGTGTGGTAAGAGAAATCAGCAAGAAGTTTGGCGAGCTTTTGACATTATCAGTGACAGAAGCAATAGCCCATTTTTGTAATTCGCCTTGCCAAAGGTGAGATAGTCATTGTTATTGAAGGTTGCACCACACAAAATTGCTAAAAAGCAACACCAAAGGAGAAATATGATAGCATTTGATAAGATAGTACTTAATAACGGACTGACAGTCATCATCCACGAAGACAAATCGACCCCTATGGTGGCTATTAATATAGTGTATAATGTAGGTTCGAGAGATGAAGATGCTGATCATACTGGTTTTGCACATTTGTTTGAACATCTTATGTTTGGTGGATCGGTAAATATCCCAGATTTTGATAAAGTAATACAAGAGGCTGGTGGAGAAAATAATGCATTTACCAATACCGATTTGACCAATTTTTATGATGTAGTACCTGCCGAAAATGTAGAATCAGCTCTTTGGTTGGAATCAGATAGAATGCTTCACTTAAAATTTAGTAAAAAAACACTCAATACACAAAAAAAGGTAGTGATAGAAGAGTTTAAAGAGACTTGTCTTAACGAACCTTATGGTGATATGTGGCATCATTTGTCAAAATTGGCTTATTCTATCCATCCATATCAGTGGCCTACCATCGGAAAAGAAATGTCCCATATCTCCAATGCTACATTGGAGCAGGTCGAATCTTTCTTTTATCAATATTATAGACCTGAAAATGCTGTGATTGTCTTGGCTGGAAATATCAGCTCAACTAAGGGTTTTTCTTTGGTCGAAAAATGGTTTGGAGAAATACCTCGTGGTCAATTCAGTAAGAAAATACTACCAGTAGAGCCAATTCAAAAGGAAATGAGGCAAGTGATTTTACATCAGGAAGTACCACATGATGCAATCTATCAAGGTTATCATATAGGAGACAGACTGTCTGATGAATATTATGCATGTGATCTGCTATCTGATGTTTTGGCCAATGGTAGATCATCAAGATTTTATCAAAGATTATACAAAGAAAAGCAGCTTTTCAGTACAATAGATGCATTTATATCTGGTTCATTAGATCCAGGATTATTTGTCATAGAAGGCAAGACTATGCCAGATGTGACGATAGATAATGGTAAGCAAGCTATTATACAAGAATTGGAAATACTTCAAAACGAAAAAATTCCAGAAAGAGAATTGACAAAACTTAAAAACTCTGTCGAAAGTAGCTTAGCGTTTTCTGAGGTCAGTGTACTCAATAAGGCCATCAGCTTAGCTTACTTTGAAATTTTGGGAGACGCACAACTAGTCAACACTGAAGGTGCAAGGTATCAAGAGTTGACATCTGAAGATTTACTTTTGGCTGCCCAAAATGTATTTCAAACCCACAATTGTAATGAGGTAATATACTTAAGGAATAAGGTGTGAGATTTCCATTTTTTCAAAATCACTTTTCAATACCTTTTTAGTAAGCTTTATCAAATCATCAAAACTATTGTTGGAAGCAATATTTTGGGTAGCATCTACACAAATTTGAAGATTAGATTTTAATTTTTCGGTTGAGATGTCTCCATTTTTGAAACTGGCGAGATAATACATCCATGGTATAGATGGAGTGTAATTGGTGTTTTTGGCTAAAAGCTCATCTTTAGTGATTTCAACTTCTGGTAGTTGGTCAATTTGATAATTTCTGGTGTAGTTTTCGTTGTATTCACCGCCGTTTTTCCGAAAAACAAATGCCATCTGTGTTGGAATATTTCCTTTTTATAAGCATTATAAAATACAAACGCATGATTTTCAGCTTGTTTTGTTTTTTGTGTGTCAATTAATGCAAATATTGTATAGGCTGCATGGCTGATTTTGTTGTGAAAGTTTACTTCATTTTGTGCTGTCATAGAGGCATCTCTCAATAGCCTTAACGCATCATCTGCTCGGTTGTATCGCAGCATGACGGCCACAAGATTATTGGCATAGTATAAGTAATCATTGTTTTTTTCTTTTATTGACAATTGTCCGTAGTAGATCGCCTTTTCAAACTCTTGTCTTGATGCATAATAAAGTAAATATTGGCTGTAAAAGTTGATCACAATGCGACGCGAATAAAACTTACCAATGGCTATCATTTTGTCAAAATAAACAAAAGCATCTTGTAGTAAATCATATTGTTTTTTATTATGTGCTATGAAAACCATTCTGATCCACGCTAATATTCTATTGTAACCATCCAAATTTTCATTGTAAAATAATGATGATAGCCAAGGAAATAAGTCTGTGTAATTTGCTATGTTTTTATGACTGTAGTCAGATATGATTTCATTGGTAGATTCATGCAGTTTATCATTGACCAATTTAGAAAATTCATAGTCTGTCCTCTTTTCTGTCAAAAAAAGATGCACTTTTTGATAATCATTGTATCGAAGTCTAATTTGTAAAAAATGTCTGTAGGTTCTACTTATATCATATATTTTTTGAAAATTAAAGTCTGATGATCGAGCGTTTTGAATAACTTTTAAAAGTTCTTTTTCGTCACCTAAAGCAATGTTGTCAGACATGATTTGTTGTTCCCACTTTAGTAGTTTTTTCAAGTTCATATCTACATCAATTCCACTTAGAAATTTTTCTGACCAATTTTTCACATAGCTGTATTTTCTCTTATCGATATTATCATTAAAAGTAATAGAATTTGGTGGAGACTTTGCAAAAGTAGTGAGTGTATTGAGAATTTCAATTTTTTGGTCATCTTCAAATTTTTGATAGTAATTTAAAAAATCCACTTCCAATGGAAGCATTTTTTTCGCAAAGGAAGTGAATTTTAAAAGTTTGCTTTTCAATTTTTCGATTTATTAAAGTGTAATGCCTCCATCTACGCTGATCACAGCTCCATTGATATAATCAGCCGCCGATGAAGCTAAAAATGCATTCACATTGGCAATATCATCAGGCGAACCCAATTTTTGCAAGGGCACTTTTGATCTCATTTTAGCAAGCACTTCTTCTGGCATAGCATCAAGGATTTCAGTTTGAATGAATCCTGGAGCTACAGCATTGGCATGTACTCCTTTTCGACCTAATTCTTTTGCCCAAGTTTGAGTCATGGCTATAACACCAGCTTTGGCAGCAGCATAATTTGTTTGACCAAAATTGCCGTACAAACCCACTACAGAAGAGATACTAATGATGCGACCATACCCTTTTTCTACCATATGGTGCTACAGCTTTTGTACGATTAAATACACCTGTGAGATTGATATTGATAACGGCTTGCCACTGTTCATCAGTCATCTTGAGCAGAGTTGCATCTCTTGTGATGCCTGCATTGTTGACGAGAATATCGATACATCCATATTTTTGGATGATGCTGTTGGTAGCATTTGTAACCGATTGTATATCAGCTGTATCTACTTGATAAAAATCTGATTTAAACCTTGTGCCTCTAACTTTTTTAACAACTATGTTCCTTGAGTATTTATATCCCAATTGATAGCTACGCCTTCTGATGCAAATTTCTTTAATGTAGCTTGCCCAATCCAGATGATCCACCTGTGATCACAGGCTATTTTATTTGATAATGTATCATAAATTTGTAAAATATTGTATGGAATTTAAAATTGAAAGACAAAATAGGGGCAGTATTTTGAAATATTTCGAAAGATAATTGTTAATGTTAGTTATATTAATAACAATAATCTCGAATAAATTATGGTATTAAATCATTGAATAACAATTAAATATAGTTTTATATGAATAAAGTCGCATTAATACAATTAGTATAAATAATAATACCGCTCTTGAAAATTATGAAAGATATTAGCATCAAATTTCAACATCGCATCTTGATATGAGCTTTGCAAGCGCCATACATCTTATTGGGTCTGTATATGTTGCTCACCTTGTATATAGTGTATAGAGTAAAAGTACTGAATCGAAGACATCAAGGATTTTGCGATTGGTGATGGTTTTTCACCTTTAGTAGTAGGTCAATACTTTTATAGCAAGTATCACAAGTGCCGCTACATTTATCATCAACTTTACTTGTGGCTATGTATATTGGAGTGCGTTTTTAGCAATGGTCGATTGTGCTTCCTATTGGTTTATTTTATTTCATTGATTGCCGAGCAAAGCTTTAGGAAATTGATCCATACTACAAAATTTACTTGGCGCCGTGGGTTGCTAAAGGCATGATAGCAAGTTTTTGGCTTATTTGATGGCTTTTTGCTTCATCTTGCTTTTTTATGACTTTCATAATACACTTGTGTAGTTCATGTAAAAGCGATTGCAAATGCATTGAATGAATTGGTGGGTGTTAATAATCATGGTTGTTTTTGTCTTTACTATACAATGTTTGTAATAATTTAGGTGTACAATTACCATTATCTAAGCCGTTTTGATGATAATTGTGGCAATCATTCTTATCGGATCTGGGTTCGACTATTTAGCAATGGTGTTGATGCATTTTGACAAAATTTGATGCCATTGACTCAAAAATGTCTGGGTTTCTTTCAACGATCAAAGTCCTTTATTTAGAGATTGCTCTGGTGTCATTTTCTGCAATTTTGTAGTGGGTATTGCTATAGTTTGTCAACTACAACATAATCACTAAATCGCTCATGCTCAAAAATGATCATGATGTCAATAAATATTTATTGCAGCTATTGTAGTTGAAGCTTTGTTTTTGCAGTTTTATTTGCTGGGCTATATGCAAGATTAATGTTTCCGATCTCATCAACGATGGCTTATTTACTCAAAATGGATGGTATATTTTCAGTGTATGTAGTCAAAAGGTTTTCTGTCAGTGTAGGAATAATAGTGGTGTTAGGATTGATTTCAGCTGGATTATCTACATTGGAAGGTATCATTCAATCTCTTTCTACAACAAGTAGCAATGATATCATTGTGCCTATTTTGGCTTTGGAAGGACAGACAGCCAAAATCAACAAAATTAATAAATGGGTGATTATACTTTTAGCGATAGTAGCCATAATAGGTAGCTATCAGCAATTGAATTATCCAAATCTAAGCGTGGGCATCTTGGCTCAAAACGGAGTATATGCGTATTTTTCTGCTGCTTTTGTACCCGTGCTTTTCGGAATATTCATCAATAATACTCCTAAGCAGGCTGCTATTGGAGCCACCATTACTGCTATCATTGTGCATTTTAGTGTATATTATGGTCAGCTTACTTATTATACTTCAGGCACAATTAAAAATCCAACCGTCGCTGCTGCATTAGCAATAATTAGTGCCTTGATCGTTGGATACATGTTACTGATCGTATACAGGCCAAAACCAGTTTTGAATGGTAATTTAAATTAATATATCAGTGAAGAACGATTTGACAAAAAAGAGAAATGCATGTATTATTAGTTCAGGATCTTATGTTCCTGATAGAGTTGTTTCCAATGCTTTTTTCAACGAATTATTGGGCGAAGATGTAGATGCATGGTTAAAAGAACATGTACAAATATATGAGCGTAGATGGTGTGCCGAGCATGAAAGTACGGCAGATTTGGTAGAAAAGGCTTGTAACAAGACATTACAAAAAGCTAATATTACTCCAGATGATATTGACTTACTCATTGTGGCAACAGATACACCTGAATATATTTCTCCTTCAACAGCTTCTGTTATTCAAGACAGGATGAAATTGATCAATGCGGGTACATTTGACGTCAACACTGCTTGTGCGGGCTTCGTCACAGCACTTGACATTGCTACCAAATACATAGTTTCAGATAGTAGATACAAATATATTTTGGTTGTTGGAGCTTATACCATGAGCAAATATTTGAACATGAATGATAAAAAGACAGTTACATTATTTGCTGATGGTGCAGGGGCTGTTTTACTTGGTGTTTCGAATGATGATGGTACTGGCTATATGCAAAGTTCATTGATGACCAAAGGGGAATACAATAGCTGGATGGGAATCTATGCTGGTGCGAGCCACCAACCTACGACTCATGAAGTTATAAATAGGCACGATCAGCAATTGAAATTTGTCCAAAAAATTCCCACACATATCAATCCTGAAATATGGAGCAAAATGATCATCGACCTTTGTGAAAGAGATAAGATAAATGTTAGTGAAATTGACCATTTTTTTTTAACCCAGATCAATATCAATTCCATCATGCAAACAATGGATATTTTAGGCGTAGATAGATCAAAAGCTGCTACCATCATGCACCACTATGGATATACTGGATCTGCGTGTATTCCTATGGCATTCGATATTTGGATGGATAAAGGATTAGTAAAGAAAGGCGATTTGGTGTGTTTTGTTGGGTCTGGTGGAGGATTGGCTTTTGGAGCATCATTGTTTAGAATTTGATATCTGATTATATATGAAAATTTGGCAACAAGATTGGATTTCAAAATGGGCATTGTATAGTCCAAATGCACCAGCAATTCAAGAATTTGAAAATGGCCAAACATTGACTTATCAACAACTCAATAATCTTGGAAATTGCATTGTCATTCAAATGCAAGAATTATATTCTATCAAAAAAGGTGACAGGATTGTGACCTTGGCGGAATTTAGCATCCCATTGATAGGATTGTTTGTAGCTGCTCAAAAGATGGGTATTATCCTAGTACCTCTCAATTATAGATTGGCTCCGGCAGAGATTACAGACATAATTCAAGATGCAAAGCCGAGCATGATCATTGTTGAAGATAAATTCAAACATTTATTAAGTGCTGCATACGACGACTTGTATTTTCCTTTGACTAAAATCAGTACAGATGATACACAAAATCTACCAGACCAATTAGATGAAGTGGACGAAGACGATCCAATTTTTATCATCTACACTTCTGGAACAACAGGATTGCCAAAAGGCGTAAAATACACGCACAAGATGGCCTTTTGGAATAGTATTAACACAGCTATTTCGCTGGATATTTCTACCAAAAGCAAAACCATCAATGTGATGCCACCTTTCCATACTGGTGGTTGGAATGTGCTCTTATTGCCATTTCTGCACCATGGTGGATACACAGTCTTAAGTAAAAAGTTTGAAGCTGACAAAGTGTTAAACGCTTTAGATCAGATGCAATGCAGTATTTTTATGGGTGTACCTACGATGCTGGCTTTGATGGCTCAAGAAGAAACTTTTGATCAAACTGATTTAGGTCATTTAGATTATATCATTGTTGGTGGAGAGTCTATGCCGATTCCACTTATCGAAAAGTATGCGGCAAAAGGAGTGGCCATCAGACAAGGGTATGGCATGACTGAAGTGGGACCAAATTTGACATCACTCCATCAAGATGATGCTATTAGGAAAAAAGGATCCATTGGGCGACCCAATTTTTATGTCAAACATCGCATTATAAGCGAGTCTGGGTTGGACGCTAAACCCAATGAACCTGGAGAATTATGGCTAAAGGGGCCAATGGTGACATCAGGATATTGGCAAAATGAAACTATGACCAAGGCTGCTTTTTCTGATGATGGCAAATGGTTCAAAACTGGGGATATTGTCATTGAAGACGATGAAAAATACCTATACATTGTCGATAGGTTGAAAAATATGTATATCAGCGGTGCAGAAAATGTCTATCCAGCTGAGATTGAAAAAGTATTGCGTCAATTGCAAGAAATAAAAGAGTGTGCAGTCATTGGAGTCAAGGATGATAAATGGGGAGAAGTAGGCAAAGCTTTTATTGTGTTGAATGAACCATTGACAGAAGAAAATATCTTAGCATATTGTATCCAACAATTGGCGAAATTTAAATGCCCAAAATACATTGTTTTTGTAGATGCTCTTCCAAAATCGGACAGCGGTAAAATAGATAGGAAATCGTTAAAACTTTTATAAAATATTATTAATCATCTAAATCTTTAAAAAATGAAATCATTAAAAATTTTTGGCATTATGATGCTCATGGCATCTTTTTTTATGGTAGGCTGCGAAAAAGAAACTTGTAGTGATGGTATAAAAAATCAGGATGAATCAGGTATCGATTGTGGTGGTGTATGTACAGCTTGTGCTACATGTACTGATGGTGTCCAAAACGGCACTGAGACAGGCGTAGATTGTGGCGGTACTTGCTCTGCATGTCCTACATGTACTGATGGAATCCAAAATGGCACAGAAACAGGTGTGGATTGTGGAGGAAGCTGCAACGCATGTTTAGTGGGTGTGCAAGGAAAATGGAAATCATATCCTGTTGCTCCTATTTTAGTAAATTTTGCAGATTCAATTATAGCACAGTTCAATGTAAATAGCACCTATTCGGTTGATCAATGGAAGGCTGGAAACAAGGTGGTTTTATCTGGAACCTATGTACAAACAAAATCTTCTGTAGGTAATATTTATACTATCAAGCTCAATCAATCTACGCCTACTGCCTTGACAGCTGAAGGAATTTTTGAAGTGGCTGCAAGTAATACAACAATGAAATACGAAATTGCCCAAACTGATCCTGCTATTGCAGGCGTTACTCCACCTACTCCAACAGGAGGATTTGGCAGTACATCTGGTGGTGCATTTGGCATCATCAACATTCAAAATTATGTAAGAGTAAAGTAAAAACTCTGCATTATTAGATAAAGGAGGAAGCTGGGCTTCCTCCGTTTTTTGCCACCTTTTTACAAAATATTTTTTAGGATGTTTAGAGTAGTATTATTGTATTTGTGCTTTTTGATGCCCTATTTGATGAATGCTCAAGAGTCGGGCAATGATGGTTTTAAGGGCTTTGACAAATCACTGCCATCCAAAGCTAATAAGCAACTTCAAGCTTATGTTTATTTTTACCAACAAAATGTAGCTATGAATATGGCACCAGAAAATGACTTTCTAAAAGGTCAAATTGTTGGTAGGCTTTTTGGTGCAAATACCACTACCACATCCAATGAATTTAAGGCCTTGTACGCAGAGCAGAGAGCTATTCCTTTTTTTGTTTACACACCACACATTTTTGATGGTAAAGCTACATTGAGAGCTTCGTTTGAGATCGACTGGACTTGGGGCGACGTGGCTTATGGCTCAGGTGGTAATCTGGGATCTGCAATATCTGCGGACCAAGTAAATTTACAAACCCAAAACTTAGAAGTCGAATTTGTACCAGCAAAAAAATGGACTGTCAATGTAGGATTGCAAAGAATGTTTGACTCGCCACATGATAGCTATCGCACTTTCTTTGATAAATTTACCAATACTGGTTATAGGTTAGCATTTTTTGGAACAGATGGTGTAGGCATCAGTGTTCGAAGACAGTCAGACATCAAAAAACTTAAACTTGGATTTTATAAACTTTACGAAAACAATGTCGAACTCAATGATGATGTTACACTTTTTGAGGTGAACCAACAAGTTACTGTTTGTCCAAAGTGGAATATTGGAGCTTCGGTTTATTATGTCAAAGACAATTCTTCTGGCAAAGGAGGCGTGAGCATTTTGGGTCAAGGTTTTGGAAGCCAATTGACCAACTATAATGGTGCATATCGATTTCCAATAGGTGGAGATCCCTACAAGGCTAATATTTTTTGGTTGGGAACCTACTTTTCTAGAAATGAAGATATGATGATGGATAGGTGGTTTATGTCTGGGTTTGTCAATTATAATCTTGGTTCTATCATGCAAAAGGCAGCTACAAGCGATGCTTATGCCAAGACTGTTTCGATTAGTGGTATTGCTGCCAATTTGCGCACTGGATATAGGTATGGGCAAACGACAGGAGATGCAATAACTACTGACTTGATCTTTTCCAGTGGTGATAATAATGGTATTACAGACAAGAAATACAATGGCGTATTGACAGCTAATACTTGGGGAAGTCCAGGAGGAATATTCATAGGACATGGTGCTTATATTTTATTTCCTCATGCCAATGTAGTCAATAGATTTGTTGCTGCAGTCACTGATATTTCTAATATTGGATATGGCATTGCTGGTGGCACTATCAATTTTTCAAAAGATCTTATTCCCAATAAATTGCACACTAAGATCGGTGGTGCGTCAGGTTTTTCTAACGTAGCTCCGTATGGTGGTAGAAAATTTATGGGTTGGGAAGTTAATGCTAAAGTTGGTTATGATTTTGGAGCATTTTTGACAGTCGAAGCTCATGCTGCATATATGGGACTTGGTGGATTTTATGACAGCAAATTGACCAATGGCGATGTGAATGTCAGACCTGTCAATCCTTGGTTGGGATTTGTTTGTTTAAAATGGTTGATATTTTAATAATGAAATTTGTAAATATTGAGAAAATGAAAAGATTTTTAACCACTTTTGCTTTGATTATTTTGGCTCAATTTGGCAAGGCTCAAACAGAAAATTTTTCTATGAAAGATGTAGAGTATACTGTGCCAGTGTCTTATGTGACTTTGAGCAATGATATAGAAGTAGCTTATAGTGATTTAGGAACAGGAAGTGATGTTATTTTATTTATACATGGACTAGGTTCTTACTTGCCTGCGTGGCAAAAAAACATTGATGACTTGAAATCACAATATAGGTGCATTGCTATCGATCTACCAGGGTATGGCAAATCTTCTAAGGGCAATTATCAAGTTTCAATGGATTTTTTTGCAGACATCGTCAAACAAGTTTGTGACAAACTAAAAATCTCACAAATCATCTTAACAGGACACTCTATGGGAGGACAAATTGCCATCAGTACTGCTTTGAAATGTCCATCTTTGGTAAAAAAATTGGTTTTAATAGCTCCTGCTGGCTTCGAAACTTTTAATAAGGGTGAAAGACAATGGTTTAAAGATGTCATGACTGTTGACGGTGTGAAATTGACTACAGCTGAGCAAATCAGAACCAATTATGCTTACAATTTTTATGAAATGCCGAAAGATGCAGATTTTATGATCGCGGATCGATTGAAAATAAGAGGAGCTAATGATTTTACAGCATACTGTTATCATATCACACAAGGCGTAAACGCCATGGTGGATAGTCCAGTTTTTGAATATTTGAAAAATGTAACTCAACCTACTCTTTGTATTTTTGGTGCCAATGACAATTTAATACCAAATAGGTTTTTGAATGGCGGATTTACTGAAAAATATGCCAAAGAAGGCGCTAATCAAATGCCAAATTGTAAATTGCACATGGTCAATAAAGCAGGCCATTTTGTTATGTTTGAAAAATCAGCAGAGGTAAATAATCTCATTAAAGATTTTATAAAGCCAGATATCCATTAGGAAAACTCAATATTATAAATTTGCTACAATAATTTTTGCTTTTTTGTTGTTGTAGTATCTTTCAGATAGTTTTATAAGTTTATGATGAAAAAATTGTTGCTCTGCATATTCACAATAGGTTTATTGTCCTCTTGCGAAAAGGAAATCAATTATCTATATCAGGTAAAAATGGATGCAGAGTTTACAATACCAGTAGGTCTAAATACTTTGGAGACATACTATTTTACAATCCATGATGTACCTACACTTTTTAAACTGAATGCTGATCTCCATAAAATAGATACTGCGTCTATCTCTGATGTGAAAGCGTCTTATGGTTTGCTTCGACCGTCATTCAATGATGTGGATCTCAGTTTTATAGAGCGCGTAGTAGTCAATGTTTATACCCATGACATTAATAATAAAAAGGAAATGTATTATCTCGAATTTGTGCCACTCAATACCAAAAAGGAACTCAAATTATTGAGCAGCACTACACAATTAGTCAATATGATGAAAAGTGAAGTAGTGAAAATCGAAGTGGGTATCAAGCTAAGACAATATAATATTGGCAATATTAAGACAAAATTGGAATTGGGCTATGTAGTCTTTTGAGGGAATTGAGCTATCTTTGAGCCTTCCAAAGAACAATATATGTTGCACAATATAAATCCAAGTACTACGCCAGCGTGGCGAAAACTCATCAAGCACCACAAATCTATCCAAGGCATTCACACGAAGGATCTTTTTGCAAATGATCCTGAGAGATTTGCAAACTTCTCTGTGCAAATGGGCGACCTGCTGGTGGATTATTCAAAAAACAAGGTGACAAATGAGACTATTGCATTATTGGTTCAATTGGCCAAAAACTGTAAACTTAAAGATGCTATCCAATCCATGTTTTCTGGAGATAAAATCAATGTCACAGAGCACAGATCAGTACTCCATACTGCTTTGCGCAATAAATCAGGCCAACCGGTTTATGTAGATGGACGAGATGTCATGCCAGATGTCAAGGCCGTAAAAGCCAAAATGAAGGCATTTGTACAGCAAGTTATCTCTGGCAAGTGGAAAGGTTACACGGGCAAGCCTATCACCGATGTTGTAAATATTGGCATCGGCGGCTCTGACTTAGGCCCTGTGATGGTAACCGAAGCTTTAAAGCCATATAAAACAAGACTGAATGTACACTTTGTTTCTAATGTAGATGCTACCCATCTAATAGAAGTGACCAAAGGTCTCGACATGGAGACCACCATGTTTCTGATCGCATCCAAGACATTCACTACACAAGAGACAATGGCCAATGCCTATTCAGCAAGAGACATTTTTCTACAAGTAGCAAAAGATGTCCATCATGTCAGTAAGCATTTTGTTGCATTATCTACCAATAAACTTGAAGTAGTGAAATTTGGGATCGATCCTGCCAATATGTTCGAATTTTGGGATTGGGTAGGAGGTAGATATTCATTGACATCGGCCATAGGATTGTCCATAGCTTTGGCCATCGGATATGAAAATTTTGAAGCATTGTTGACAGGCTTTTATAAGATGGATCGCCATTTTTTGAAGACACCTTTTGAAAAAAACATACCTGTCATCTTGGCTTTGATAGGCATCTGGCACGTCAATTTTTGTGGAGCGAGTTCTGAAGCCATCTTGCCTTACGATCAGTATTTGCACAGATTTGCAGCTTATTTTCAACAAGGTAATATGGAGAGCAATGGCAAGAGCATAGACCGCAATGGCCAGCCTGTCCAATATCAAACAGGACCAATCATTTGGGGCGAGCCAGGCACCAATGGGCAACATGCTTTTTATCAGTTGATCCATCAAGGTACGCATTTGATACCTTGCGATTTTATTGCGCCAGCTATGTCCCAAAATCCTGTTGGCAACCATCATACCTTGCTGATGTCCAATTTCTTTGCGCAAACACAAGCGCTCATGCAAGGCAAAACCCGTGATGAAGTCATAGCTGAGTTTGAGAAATCAGGACGAAAACCTGAAGATTATATGTCTTTGGTGCCTTACAAAGTATTTGATGGTGATAGGCCAACTAATTCTATCATGGTAAAAATCCTCGATCCAGAGACTTTGGGAGCATTGATAGCTATGTATGAACATAAGATCTTTGTGCAGGGCATCATTTGGAATATCTTTAGCTTTGACCAATGGGGCGTAGAGTTGGGCAAAAAACTGGCTGGAAATATCATACCAGAGCTTGAAAATACGAGTGCTACCACAAAATTTGACAGCTCCACCAATGGACTCATCAATGCTTGGAAAGAGATGAGAGGATAAGGATGATGAGTATTGAAAATTTTTTACTAGACTTTTTTGTAATAACACATTGATTTACTATATATATATATATATTGAAAAAAATATGTGTTAATTGATGTAAAATTTTGCATCGTAATTCAAGAATAAATCGTTATCATTGTATTGGATCATGTTAGCGCATCGACAGCATGATAGTGATGGAGATAAATGTGTGGATTAATCTAAGTGACCTAAAAATATTTGTTAACAGTTTGCCGAGTACTTGATGATCAGGTTTGATGTAGCATTATTTTATTAAAATGCACATCGAAATGGCAACAAAGGAAAAAGAAAAATTTCACTTCTCAAATGTGATGAAGTGTATAATATCGTTTAGGTCATTTTAAAATAAAATTAGTTAACAAGCAAAATAATATAAAACATGGGACCATAGACTAAAAAATCATAGAGACTTAAAGACTTTGGCTTTACAAATTAACTTTTACTAAATCAGAAGTAAATAAAATGAGAGTCTACTGAAACCCACTGTGCGAAGTGGAGCAGACTCCCAAACCGTAAGATCACGGAGATGCAAAGGTATATTATTTTAATGAAATATGATGACTAAAGTTATTATAGTGCGTAAAGTGAAGTTTTATTACTGTTGGGCAGAATGATTGGATTCTATTCAAAATTTCTTCTCATAATTGTATTTGGATATTAATGATAAATTTTCGATTTAAGCAATATTTATCATCATCGTGTGAAAATTGAGTTGTGTCCTGATGAATTGACTGTCAGGCTCTATTTGGGAACACTTCCCGTTTTTTAACTAATTTAATAAAGTAAATAGAAATGAAAAATTTTAAATATTGCAACATTTTTTCAAGTGTATTTTTTATAATGTTTTTTATTTATTCTTGTGGTAAAGATGCTCAAGACAGTAAAAAGGAAGAAATTGTATTGACCAAAAGTAAGTATAATTTGGAGAATAGAACAAATAATTTAGACGAATTTAGGTCTTTTAATTTAAATTTTCCACAAGGTACAATTATATCATTCAATGATTTTGGTATTCAATTCGATTTACCTGAACCATTTTATATTTTGGGTATTGACGGTAATGGAAATTTTTATCGATCTCTTTCTGGAGGGGCAGGGACTGTTACTTGTTCGTGTACATCTGGTAGTGGATGTGATCCAATTAAAAATGGAGATGAATACGGATGTTTAATGAAAAGTGGCTGTAGTGAATGTAAAAAAAGCACTTCTAAAATTGTAGGCAATGATGTAAACTTAGTCGAAATGATTATTGTAAATCCTGAATATAAAATGGGAGTTGATAATTTTAATGAACTCAATGGACAATCTTTACTTCCAAATAAATTTATTGAGGCAAATGAATTTAAGGATTTATTTACCGAATTAAATGAATTAATGAGAAATGAGGATGGTGCAGAAAGAAAATTAGTATTAATTAATGCTTTTGGTTATATTATACCATTTGATATTCCAAGCGAGTCAGATAATACATCTATTTATTTTAAACCAATTAACGATGGTTCTGGAACTGGTGCTTCAACATGTTCTTGTAAAATACCAGGACACTCATGCCCAAAGGAGAGCAAGTGGGGAGTTGTTTGGTGTAATTCAAATAATTGTACAACGTGTTCACTTTCAGGTAAAATTATTGATAAAAATGGTTACGAGAAAAACCTAATAACTCTAAATGGAAACATAGTTGTTAATTAAAATTCTAAAATTCACAGAGCGCAAATCAATAATTAGATTTGTGCTCTGTGATGGTAATAATATCACTATTTATGCCAAAAGTGCCTCCATTGACACCTTACTTTCTACAAAATTTTTAATGTCATCTATCTTCACTCGATACTGCACTAAAGAATCTCTATCGCGTATTGTCACTGTTTGATTTTCTAATGTCTCGAAATCAATGGTCACACAATATGGCGTACCGATAGCATCTTGACGTCTATATCTACGCCCGATGGCATCTTTTTCGTCATATTGACAGTTGAATGATAGCTTGAGTTTGTCATATACCTCAGTGGCAACGGTTGTCAGTTCTTCTTTGTTTTTTAAAAGTGGCAGTACAGCTACTTTGACTGGAGCTAAAGCTGGATGCAATTTTAATACTACACGTGTCGAATCGGCACCTTCGGCATCAGGGACATTTTCTTCGATCAGGTTATTGGCCAACATTGCCAAAAACATCCTATCGCATCCTATTGATGTCTCTATGACGTATGGTACATAATTTTCGTTGAGTTCGGGATCAAAATACTGCAATTTTTTGCCCGACAACTCTTGGTGCTGACTCAAATCAAAGTCGCCTCGTGAATGGATGCCTTCTAACTCTTTGAAGCCGAATGGAAATTCAAACTCAATATCTACAGCGGCCTTGGCGTAATGTGCCAGATTGGTGTGATCGTGAAAACGAAGCTTGCTTGGGCTTGTGCCCAATGCCTTGTGCCATTTCAATCGCGTTTCTTTCCAATACTGATACCAATCGTCTTGTGAGCCAGGGCGAATGAAAAATTGCATCTCCATCTGTTCGAATTCGCGCATACGGAATATAAATTGTCGCGCTACGATCTCATTTCTGAAAGCTTTTCCTATCTGAGCGATACCAAATGGTATTTTTTGTCTGGTTGATTTCTGTACATTCAAGAAGTTGACAAAAATACCTTGTGCAGTCTCTGGTCTGAGATAGAGTTTGCCTTCTTCTCCAGCTATGTTGCCCAATTGTGTGTTGAACATAAGGTTGAATTGACGCACTTCTGTCCAGTTGCGCGAGCCACTCTCTGGACAAACTATCTCGTATTCGTCAATCATCGCCTTCAAATCGTCCATATCTCCAGCACTCATGGCTTTTGCCAACCTGCCCAAAACTTCATCTATTTGTTTTTGGCGCTCTATGATGCGATCGTTGGTAGTCCTGAATTGGTTTTCGTCAAAAGTATCTCCAAATCTAGCCTTTGCCTTTTCTATGTCTTTCAAGGTTTTAGCTTCAATTTTTTCTGCATAACCTTCTATCAATTGGTCTGCCCTATATCTTTTTTTGGAATCTTTATTATCAACCAATGGATCGTTAAATGCATCAACGTGACCAGACGCCTTCCATGTCTTTGGGTGCATGAAGATAGCTGCATCTATGCCTACAATATTTTCATGCATTTGTACCATTGATTTCCACCAATATGATTTGATGTTATTTTTTAATTCAACACCGTAAGGACCGTAATCATAAACAGCACTCAAACCATCATATATCTCACTTGACTGAAAGATAAAACCATACTCTTTGCAGTGGGCAATCAAATTTTTAAAATCCATTTAATAAAATAATTTTTAGTACGAATACTTAATGAAGGGTCAAAAATAAGGCCATTCTATCAATTTTTTGAAATTTATTGTAAAGAGATATAGGTTATATGTTATAAATCACGTTATTTTTGATCTGAAATTTGTAAAACAATAAAATTTTTAAATATGACAAGTAAATATTTTTCATTTTTTGCATTCAGCCTTGTATTGAGTTTTCTATCCTGTAGCAAGGATGATAGCAGTTCATCCAATATAGATTGTACAGGTACTACACCAAAGTATAGTACTGAGATAGCTACTATTATGAATACATCATGCGCTAGTGCTGGATGTCACGATGCTACTACCAAGGCAGAAGGCTATAACTTGAGTACTTATGCTACTGTGGTCACCGCAACTAAGAGTAGCGCATTTTTGAAATCTATCAAACACGAATCTGGAGCCACTGCTATGCCACAAGGTGGTAGTAAGCTGCCAGATGCAACTATTAAAATCATCCAATGTTGGATTCAAAATGGCACGCCACAGTAAATATCGAGTAACTTTTATTATTGAGAAAAAACTAAACAAGGTGAGTCTTAATTGTATTAGGACTTATCTTGTTTGATTGTCAAATCATTACATTCACATTTAAATTACAGTAACACTACCATAAAAATAAGATAAACCTTGATTAGAATGGATGGCAATCAAATAAACATATACTCCTGGAAGTGTAGAATTACTATTTGGTCGCCAAGCTTGTGATTGATCTCCACTTATATTATTTTTTGTCTGATAAATCAAGTTGCCCCATCGATTAAATATTGAAAGGTCATACACCACTCCGTGATTTTTTAAGTAAAAGAGGGTATTTTCAGCATCTGAAGATTGAAGTGACAAAATATTAGGTAACATTTGACTAAAATTTGTCTTTAAGTTGTTGATGTACAGAGTCTTTTTTACTAAACAACCATTCTCTGCAATAAAAGTAATTTCGTATTTGTCATCTAAGATGTTTTGCATGACGATGCTGTCTGACGTCCATGAAAGGTCAACATTCGGATCACAACTTATTTTCTCAATTTGACTACCAGATACACCGTAAGGGAATCGTACCATGTGCCTAATTGATGTATTAAGTTCATTTGGAATTGTGATCTCAAAATCTTGCAAATCTATCAAGATTGATGAATCTTTAGTAATGCAACCAAACGAATCTGTTAAAAGAATATTATACCTCCCAGATGTGAGATTCTGTTGATTATCGGTGCGGATATTATTGATCGTCGATATGAAAGGCAAATCTATATTTTTGTTTATTACCATAATACCACCGTTTTCTTGTAGGCAGATTGGGTCAGTTTCAACGATCTCATATTGAATTAAAGGATATTGTTTGATCTCAAATGATTTATAGTTCATACACCCTTTACTGTCAATTGTTTTCACATAATGCATGCCCGCTCCTAGCATTGTATTGGAAGAATTTTCGCCATTGCTCCATAGAATGTAACTGAGCGAAGTGTCTTTTACGGTAACAGGTACTAGCATATCTTTACAAACAAATGTATCTAAAATTTCTACACCTTTAAAATGGTTAATATATTTTCTGTATATAAGATGCATGATTGTATCACAGCCTAAAGAATTAAATTTTGTCTGGTGAATCGTATCTCCTACATGATATGTAACGTTAGACAAAACAAATGGGGCATTGTCGCATGTTAGTGTATCTTTGAAAATCTGGGGAATAGCAGAAAGTTGCAGTTTTATGTTCCACAAAGTATCACATCCTGTAATTGCTTGTATACTATCAATGATCATATCACCAGCAATGTATTTTTTTGACTTATAAGTAAAAGTATCGCTTTTACAAAGCTCTATTGTTGTGGTTTTAAGTATTTTTTTGAAAGAGCGATAGATAGTTAATGAATCATAAACCTTACATCCATCTTGTGAAGTAACAGAAACTGCATATGTGCCTGGAGTGAAAAGGATTCTATTGGGTTGGGTGTAACCATCATTCCACAGTATCTTGTCATCATTGCTTACATTTAGTGATATTGGATGACTTTCAGCATTGCAAAGCCAATGATCTGGGCCTAGATTCAGAATTAGTTCTGGTTTTTGAAAAATTTCAATTGTATCAAGGTATAAACAGCCATTATTGTACAATTCTAAACCATAGACGCCAGGTTTACTAATAATGATGGAATTAGCTTTGCTTCCATTAGACCACTTTAAACTATCAAAATCAATAATTTTAGGTTTTAAAATTAAATCTACATTGTTGCAAATTGTGGTATCAATGGGTAAAAAATTTTTAATTTGAATTGAAGGTAAAATTTTGGATTTGGGTATAGCCTTGGTGTTAAGGTAAAAGGGACTGTAAATTTTGTTTGGATTAAAATTGCAAGCAACACCTTTGGTATCAGGCTCTTCGATTACTCCAATATTGTGGTTTATAAACGGACTTACAAAATAAATTTTATCATCATTTGCCAAACTTAAATCTGTAGCATGAATATAAGTAAATGTTGTTAGGGGAATCTTGCCGATGTTCACTTTACTTGCTTTTATGGCACTAATTTCGTAATCTGAAACATCATATTGTTCTATCCATGATTCGTTATTATTTCCTTTTTGCACATATAATAAATTGCCATTTCCCGAAAAGGAAGCAGAGAGATAAGCATCACCACCATTACCGTTATTTTCAAAAAGCAACATATTTGATATAGTACCATCATAAGGGTTGAACTTAAATAATTCATATACACCATCAAATGTTATACTAAATAATACGTTATTTTTTGAAATTTTTAAAAGGTGAAAAACCCTTTTAAAGCTTGAAAAATCTACCCCAATTTTTGATGACCATGATTTTAAAATTTTTCCTTCTTCAAAATGTAAACTAGTATAAATTTCATTTCCCCTCTCATGTACTATGATCCAAATGCCTCCACAAGGATTATGGCAAATAACCATACCTTCTGTCAAATTATCTTTAACCACAAATGTGTTTATTATTTTTCCTAACTTATTGGTGTTAAAATCAATAGTACTACAAATTAACTCACCTTTAGAACTATTGTCATCGAGCGATAGTAAAAAGTATTTATTTTTATCAACTCTTGATTGAATTACTGTACATCCTTGTCGTGTAGTACTCTTATTACTTATGATGTCACTGCTACCTTCTACTTTGTCATGCATCTTATTCCAAACATTTATTCCGTCTGAATAAAACAGTAAATTGCCGATACTATCTTGAATTAGGACGGTACTTTCTGGCATAAAAGATAAATTGTGATTTTCATTTGAGATATTGGTTCCAGTGCTATTAATTTCTATTTTTATGTCTTTGTTTAACAGCCACAAAATATCATTATTTTGGGAATGAATTATTTTGGCCGTTGATAGCATCAATATTACTGAAAAATAAATACATTTATTCATTGAAATCATAATTTTTTATGAAAATGGGCAACAAGAATTTTTCTTGTTGCCCTATTGGAATTATAGTTATTGCTATTAATAACATGGGATTATACCAAGAATTCTTTTTTTTCCAGCATCTATATCATTTTGATTAAGTATCAGTTCTTCTGTTCCATTTGCAAAATATGATAGATATGCAAAATCAATAGCTGATCCAGGGCTAGAATTAGATATTATATAATTTCCATTACATCCTCCTGGCTGACTACATAAAAAAACATTGGCAAGATACAAATCTTGTGCTGAGAAAACATAATTTCCATTCCAGTCCCCATGGGCAACCCAAGTCGTGCATGGATAAGTGGTCCTTGATGAGATTTCACTTTTCAATTCTTTTTGTGTAAGTTCTCGTAATCCATGTGATCTCAGAAATTCATTGATCTGTTCCAAATTTAAAGTTTCGGTGGTTAACGGTAAACTTTTGGACAATTTTTCATTGACTCTCCTCTCAATTCTATCTTCAGGAGATTCGTTTTTAGAGTTTAGGTCACTTATCGTATCTTTATTACAAGAGAAGTACGAAAATGACAGAAAGGTACAAATTAATATTTGCCCCCCCCCAATTATTAAAAGAATAAAATTTTGTTTTCATGTTAAATGAATTTAATGATTATGTAATAAAATAAAAAATTTCCACAGAATAAATATTTTTACAACTGAAAGTATATTATATTAAACCTTGAAGTTATAATCCTATTTTTATTATTTATTTGTTTTTTGCACAATACAATTCTATCAATTATACTATAAAAATACCAAAACAAACTTTATTTTTCAAATCTGTTGAATAAACAACAATCCTTAATTTTGTATTATGTCAATCATTTCTTGTTACTGCACCCTTTTGAAATTTGATAATTTCACTTTCTATTAACACAAATGTATGTTATTATTTTAATAAAATTACAATTTCATTGTTAAAAATATGTTAAAATATTTTGTTATAGCTATAATGTTGTTCCGCTCTCATTGGAATACCCAAAATTTTAATTCATTACGTCAATTATGATAAAAAATGGCAAGATGTTATCATCCTGCCATTTTTTTTTGTCTGCTGAGAAGAGAAATTTATTTTCTATCAGCAATAACTAATTTTTGAGTATATGATTTTTCTCCAGACTTGAAATTTACAAAATACAATCCTCCATTAAACCCAGAAACATCCATTGTAAATGTTTTGACAGTTCTGTCACCACTTAAGTTCATACTGGTGATTGATTTTCCAGTGATATCAGTCACAGTAAGTAAACCTTCTGCATGTTTTCCGAAAGGCACCAAAAGTGAGACTTCGCTACTTGCAGGGTTTGGAAAAATCAAAAACTCATCATTAACGGGCTGGATATCATCAGCAACAATATTGCCTTCAGTTGTCCTCAAAGCAGTAGCACTTATCTCTGCCAAAAAGTTATAACACAATGAGCTGTTAGCACCATTATAACCATATACTTTGACGTAATATGTTGTAGCACCTTGAGTGTTATTGTATGTAATTTGTTCGTTGGTAGTAGCGTCATTTTCTGAAATTCCTACTTGAGTATTGCTACGATACAAAATCATATCATAATCAGCTGGCAGATTGGTCATAGAAACCCTGACATTTCTTTGACTAGTGGTATTATTAAACTTAAACCAATCTATATCAGTACTACTAGATATTTTAGCTGTAAAAGTTGTTCCTAATGGAATGGTTTTGGCAGTTGATTTGGTATTATTAGTTTCGTAATTATCAGTACAAGTAGTAGCTGCAGATGTGGTAAAGTTGACAGTAGAAGAGTATGCACTAGCAGTACCAGAGCAAGTTGCTTTGACCCTTGTATTATACGTAGATGAAGCTGTCAATCCTGTCAAGTTGAATGATGTACCAGTCACGGTATTGACTGTCCAAGTAGAAGCTGTACTCAATTTGTATTCAAAAGAGTAATTGGTGGCACCAGAAACAGCTGTCCAACTACACGTAGCTGAAGAAGATGTAACCGCTGAAGCAGCCAATCCTGTAGGAGTACCACATGAACCACTCGCAGCAGAAGTTGTAAAGTTGACAGTAGAAGAGTAAGCACTCGCAGTACCAGAACAAGTTGCTTTCACCCTTGTATTGTATGTAGATGAAGCAGTCAATCCTGTCAAGTTGAATGATGTACCTGTCACAGTATTGACTGTCCAAGTAGATGCTGTACTCAATTTGTATTCAAACGAGTAATTGGTGGCACCAGAAACAGCTGTCCAACTACAAGTAGCTGAAGATGATGTAACCGCTGAAGCAGCCAATCCTGTAGGAGTACCACATGATCCACCTGAAGGAGGCAAACATCCTGGAGATGATTGAAGGCTTGCCCTTGCACCACCAGACTCTAACACAGCTCTCAATCTTGTCTTTTGTCCAGCTGAAAGCATATACATGCAAGCATCATCAGTATAATCCATATAATTCATAGTCATTTCGATAGGTGTTCCAGAGCAAGTTGAATAATGTGGATGTGATGGGCAACCATAATTAGATGTATTATGTGTTGGTGTATCTGACACAAGATCTGAACCACAAGTAGCATCACCCCAAATATGGCGAAGGTTGAGCCAATGTCCTACTTCATGTGTTGCTGTACGACCTAAGTTAAATGGAGCAGTAGCAGTGCCAATCGTACCTGTATATCTATAATCTAATACGACACCATCTGTCGCTGCAGATCCACCAGGAAACTGAGCATATCCCAAAATGCCTCCACCAATATTACAAACCCAAATATTAAGATAGTTGGATGCATTCCAAGGATCTACACCACCTTGACTAGATTTTTTAACACTATCATTTGTACCCCAAGATGACACTGTGGTACTTTTGCGTGTGATACCAGTAGTAGCAGCTCCATTAGGATCTTGAGTGGCTAAGCAAAACTGTACCTCTGCATTTGCAACTAATCCACTAAATGTAGAAGGTACATTTCCAATGTCACTATTAGTGGCAGAATAGTCTTGATTTAAAACAGTCAGTTGTGACATAATTTGAGCATCAGAGATGTTTTCAGCTGAAGTCCTATAAACTACATGAAAAACAGTCGGAATAGTAATAACGGTTCTTTTGCCATCACCATTTGTATGTTTTTTGATGTATTCTTGGACTTGTCTTTCGATCTCATCCATATTTTGGATCAAGAGAGGATTTTCTTTGATTTGACGGTCGAGTACCTCCATTGAACCACAATTGCGCTGACCAATTGAAGCAGACACAAAAAGGAATAAAATAATAATTAGATTAAAAAATGTTTTCATTAATAATACTGGTTTTTAAATACTTTAAATAATAAAATTACTAAAATAAACATTGGGTGAGAGGTCAAAGTTAGAATAAGATTTTGTATTGTAAAAACTTTATTTTAAAAATTGTTTCAAGAATTTTTGGTTGAAATTTAGTCAAATTTTGAATAATTATATTTTTTACAAATATAATTTTTTGCATCTAATTAAATTGAGTGTAGTGTCAGAATAAAATTATGTTTTATGTCATATTTTGAGTAAGACCATTGATGAAAAATAATTTGTCATTTGTCGTTTTTTTTGAAATCTTTTATGTCAAAATGATGACTTACAATAAAATTACTATCTTAGTGCTTCAATTTTGGCAATGACAAAAATGTTAAGATTTTGGATTTTGACCATTTTGGTGACATCATCTCTTGTACTTTCAGGCCAAGAAGAGTCGCAGACCAATAATATCATTGCTAATATTATAGAAGATTTTTTGGAATCAACAGATTCAGAAAACTTTGATTACAATACAATATTTGAAAATTTGAATTATTACTACGAGCATCCTATCAATATCAACAACGCTAAGGAAGAAGAGCTTAGAGATTTGTTTTTATTAAATGAAATTCAGATCAATGGTTTCATACAACATCGCAGACATTTTGGAAATTTTTTGAGCATATATGAATTGCAGTCCATTCCTTCATGGGATATGATCACTATAAAAAATGTGGTACCTTTTTTACAATGCGAAGTAGCTCCTGATGATTTTAATCTTGATTTTCGAGACGCTTTGCGTAATGGTACATCAACTTTGTTTTTGAAAGGCAAAAGAATTTTGGAAAAAAGAGCTGGTTTTATAGCAGATGCTAATGGAAATAAACCATATATCGGAGATCCCAATCATCTGTATGTAAGATATCGATACGAGTACGGACAATCATTCAAAGCTGGGTTTACTATGGAGAAGGATCCAGGCGAAAAATTGTTTGGCGATGGCTCAAAATATGGATTTGATTTTTACAGTTTTTTTGCATACGCCAAAGATATTAATAAAACCTTTAGTATAGTTTCTTTAGGAGATTTTGCAGTGAGTATGGGCCAAGGTCTCATATTGCACAATGATTTTGGAACGGGTAAGTCATCTTTTGTGATGAATGTCAAGAAGGCTGGTAGATCGTTGAGGCCATATAGTTCGGTCAATGAAGTAAACTATTTCAGAGGAGGCGGCACAGTCATTAATATTGGTAAAAATCTACAAACTACTGTTTTTGCATCTTATAAGCCAATAGATGCCAAAGTCGATAGAGACACTATAGAGAATACAGATTTTGACTCGTTCGGTTCGATAAGATTTGATGGTTACCATCGTACTGCCACTGAAATTGCCAATAAAAACTCTATACATCAATCAAACGTTGGGACTAAGATTCAATACAAAGTTAGGGATTTTAAACTTGCATTAAATGGACTTTATACAGGGTTTGATGCTGATTTGGTAAGAGATCAAAGTTTGTATCGCAAGTATTTGTTTGCTGGCAAATCATTAATTAATGCTAGCATAGATTACAGCTACAGATGGCAAAATCTCACTTTTTTTGGCGAGAGTGCTTTGAGTGACAATGGAGGTAGAGCTAACATTCATGGGTTGTTAATGGGCTTGGACAAAAGCTTGACGTTTCGCTTGTGTACCGAAACTATGACCCAGATTATCAAGTGCTGAATGCGAATGCTTTTGCAGAGGCGAGTCAGCCTATCAATGAGAAAGGTTTTTACATTGGATTGGAAATGAGGCCTTTTAAAAATATAACATTTAGTAGCTATGCAGATGTTTGGAGCAATCCATGGGCGAGCTATAGACGTGATGGACCTACCGATGGCAAGGAGATTTTTATCAAAATGTCATATATCCAAAAGCGAAAATTGGACTTTTACATTCAGTATAGATATGAACAAAAACAAGTGAATAGCAATAATGAGTCTATTATTGATTATCCTGAATATCAGACATTGCAGAGGCTTCGCTTTCATCTTGGGTATAAATTGACCAAGGAATGGGAGCTCAGAGAGAGGGCAGAGTTTTCATTTTTTAGAAAAGCTACCAAATCGCATGGATTTTTAGCTTATCAAGATGTTATATTCAAGCCTATAGCAAGCCCATTTTCAATGACGGCGAGATATGCTATTTTTGATATAAATAGCTATGATGCAAGGATATATGCTTATGAAAATGACATTCTTTATGAATTTTACATCCCATTTTATCAAAACAGAGGAAGTAGGTTTTATATCAATACAAGGTGGCGAATTGCCAAAAATTATACTTGGGAATTGAGATTGGGACGAACTTTTTATCAAAATGTGGATGAAATCAGTTCTGGCAACAATTTGATCGACGGTAGAACCCAAACAGAGCTAAAAACACAATTGAAAATAAGATTTTAATCAATGTGTCAATGAATCTTAAAGATCTATGGATAGGAGACTTATTAATGATTATCTCATCAGGTAAGCAAGGCTATTTCAAAGGTATCAACAAAGAAGGGAAAGCGCGGATTGCTGTTGGAAATAAAATTTTACTAACACCATCTACCAATCTACAATTAATACCTGAAAAGGAGTATTATCCAGATATACACGAGTATTTACGACATGAAGCACTCATTGAAAAATCTGCTGCAAAACCTATCGTCATCAAATTTGATCATACCCTTGATCTACATATTGAAAAGTTGGCACCTCATCTTCAAAATGAAGCAGCTGGAAGGATACTTGAGTATCAATTGCAAAAGAGTGATTCATTTATCAGGCATGCCATTGAACAAAAGTACCCACACTTCACCATCATCCATGGAAAAGGACAAGGCGTATTAAAACAAGCTATCGAACACCAACTGAGTCTGTTTTATCAAGTGAAGCTCACATTTTCAAAAAATGGTGGAGGCGCCATCGAAGTGTGGATTTAAAAAAACACCTTGATGACGCCAGCCAGATATATTTTTGATTTATCTTTATCTCAGGATGACTAACTTGCCAAATCCTTCTTTGAAAAATCCATCAGCTTTAGTATTGGTGAAATGATCGTATTTTTCACCATTGGACTTGCGTACATTTACTTTGTATAGGTAAACGCCATTTGCCAATTTGCTTCCAAACTCATCTGTACCGTCCCACTTATATTCTGTGCGATTGTTACCAATTTTGAGTGGTCCCAACTCTTGGCTCGTGATTTCTTTGACTACTTTTCCAGAAAGCGTCATGATGGAAATGGACATGATATCTGGAATTTCACTGCCAGTAAGTGTGAAAATAAACTGAGTCGAAGTGGAGAATGGATTAGGATAATTGAGTACATTTGAAACAGACTGCTTTTCGATCACTTTGAATTTTACAGCTCTTGGGTTGAGACCAGACTTATTGCCTGTTGCATCACTGCCTTGTACATATAGGGTGTATTCACCATCTTTCAATTCTGGATAGTAAAATAACTTAGCGTAAGGATTATTTTGTCCTGCTGGAGTAAACTTGATTTGCGGACTATTCATTGGTATTTCCAATAATTGGTTTCTACCTGTATCCAGTTTTACTTCAAATACTTCAGCATTTGAAATAGGGATCAAGGTATTGTCATCTTTTAGGGTGACCATTATTTCTGGTTTTGGAGAGATGATATCACCATCCATGATCCTGACACCATCAAAATAAACATCAAGAAGTGGATTGGTAATGTCTCTTTCAACACCAAACTGCTTGAAGATGACATTGTTGAAAGTATGCAGCTCGGGCTGATCCAAATTAGGATTAATTTCTATGTTCACTTTTACATCGGTAAGGCTACCAGTACCAATTGTAAATTCAGCTACATCGCTTATCTTTTCATTGGCACTCAAAGGTTTAAGTCGCTTATAAGTTGTCGATGATTGATTGCTACTTGTCGTCAAGGTGTATTTTACCAATATACTATCCATAGGCACAAAATTTGTGTTGATGATGTCATAATATACTTTTAGTTTATCACCTTGTTTGATTGAACCGTTAGTGTTATTAGGTTCAGATTTTGTAAAGGATACCGCAGCATCAGGAAGTGGATCATAAGATAGACGCCAGAAATTGAGTTGAGGAGAAGTCCTTGTAGTAGAATCGTAAGCTACATTTTCTAAAAATATTTTTGAAGGAATACTTTTATTTAAGTCTTTACTAGATACAATGAAAGAATCAATTTTTGTGCTTGAATTTTCTTTTAAATAGTTAACATAAGATTTTTCTTTTGCTCCATTGTTTTCGGAAAATAGGACTTTAAGTTTTTTATATTTTTTTGATTCATCAATTGTCTTTGTTGCTTGTTTGCCTCGATTGGTTTTGTTATACAAGTAAGAAATGCTTTCGATTATTCCTTCTATATTATCTGAAGCATCTTCATGCAAAACACCAAGTGGACCTTTATGCATCTGAAAAATATATGGAACTGAACCTATATTAGCTAAACTCCTTATTTGCTTTGCCCCTAATTTCTCCATAACAGAAATGATTGATTTATTGTACAGTAAAGAGTCAGAAGCCCAATCTTCCGGATGATAATTGGATGTTTTATATTTTTGAATGGTGTAAAAGTGTACGTAAGTCCCATTTATTACTTGGTTTTCAAGAAAGTCGATTACCAATTTTCTTTCT
The DNA here is from genome assembly GCA_046329385.1 of Saprospiraceae bacterium. Classification (GTDB taxonomy): domain Bacteria; phylum Bacteroidota; class Bacteroidia; order Chitinophagales; family Saprospiraceae; genus OLB9. Next base: position 77,693 of record JAXLUT010000004.1, on the reverse strand, counting down.
TGCGGAGTGGAAGTTTTGAATGCATATACATCAAGGGGATCACCCGTAGGATTAAAACTGCCAAATTTACCTCCTGGAGGTACAGCCGGATTCCAAAAATTAAGATCATTATTTAGTATTATTCCAATTCCTTCATCAAGAAAAGTCCAAGCCAATGAACTTCCAAATAATATGTTATTTCTTGAATATCCAGGTTTGTCATCTTCTGACCATACTTTATTCCTAAGCTTTATTATCTTATACTCTTTCCCAAACTCAAATCTTCTACCTGTTTCCTCAGAAATTACCAAATCTTGAAAACTGTTTTGTGCAAACTGAAAATAGTGGCTTTGGTTCCATCCTTCGTCTTCGTCTGGAATGTAAGCAAATGATGCTTGACTCCACTTATATCCCTGACCACTTAGACTATCTGGGCTTACTCTCCAATAATAAACTCTATTGGCGACCAAGGTCATTTTTGGTGTATATACTATCAAGCCACCTTCTGAATTGATTTTACCACTCTCAAGCATAGGACTATTAAAATACGCAGTTGTATCTATTTGAAATACATAATCTGTCTTGGCCAATGGAGCAGAACTAGTTGATGCTTTGAGTACAAAATGCTCTTTGGTATTGATCATGGCATAATCTGGCGGGTAAACGATACTGGCCACATTATCAACCACATAAAACTCAAATCCGTCCTTATTTCCAATACTTAATTCATTATTGGACTCTGCATCTGGATTTGGCAATTCTGTGATAGCATTTTTTGGATCAATTTTCGCCCTCAACAGATGTCTTCCTACAGATATATTTCCATAATTTTTCAAAGTAATTTTAATAGGAAATTGATTTGCGATGCCATTAAATCTTAAATTGATTGTATCTATCAATTTGCCATTATTCTGTTCGTGAAAGAAAACTATATCCACACTATCTTTTTTAAAAGATCCAATATTTCTACATTCTAATTCAACTTCAAATGTTTGCGCTGCGGCTTGTACTGTGGCAGGTATTGATTTTGCAACTTCTTGATTAAATAAGTAATCTGGTGCTTCATCAATGTGCAATTTTAATGCTGGATCACCGTGAAAAGTCAATTGAGAAATGAGTGTTTTAAATTGGGTCAAGGTGTCTCTATAGGTAGATGCCAAATCCTTGATGATGGTACCCAGCGATTTATTTTTGTTTTCATTTAGCTGCAATCGAAAAAATTTATATCCATAGAGAGATAAGTCTTGTACAAATGCTGATCCAGTTGAAGCATAAAAAGAAATTGATCCTTTATCTTTTTCTAATACAAAAGACTCACTTATACCCTTATTGATACCGTGTAGATTGCCAGAATAGCAACCAAATGAATTGATAAGTGGATACTTGCCATAATTGTTAAAGTCTTTTGGGTTTTGAATAGAAAAATCCCATGAAGTACTAGCGGAATGGCCAAAGAAATTTACCAATTTTACGCCACTTTCAAAATGCATGTTTATTTCTTCGTTGACAGCAAATTGTACTGCATCAAATGAATTTTTGAAATATGAATATACTTTAGCACCAAAAATTGGCTCTTCAAGAATATTTGCAATTTTGTCTAGACCATTTTTAATGTCTCGTTGCTCTGAGTCAGTCTTTCCTCCTCCTAAATGTAAGATTTGCTTCATCCAGTATTTGTCTTCTATAGTTTGTTGCATAAATGGAGAAGCATCATGCAGTTTTACTTTATCCAAATAATTTTTGATGTCACTTCCTGTCCTTGCTGCCAATCGGCCAATTGCAAAATATGGGTTTGGGTAATTACCTTCAGAAAAGAGCATATTATCAGACCCTGTAAAACCAAATGTTGGTACAAAAAATACTAAATCTCTATAATTATTGATATCATCAGCGGTTCGTACATAGGGATATTCAACACCTTTACCTATAAGAAATACATACTCGGTACTCTTCCAGTTGGTGTTCATAAAGCCTGCAAATCTTTTCACAGCCATAAAATGTCTATCTATTCCATTGCCAAAATTGTCATAAATATCTTGAATTTCGACTATTTTGGTTTTGTAATTGCCACCTTCTTGACTTGCTCGGTAGTCAGCATAGTCTTGTATATAGTTTGGTCCACTATTATACAATGTTTTGTTGGTCAAGATGATGTATTGTTGACCTTCATCTTCCCATTTTAGTGGTTTGAATGTCAAAATCACGGGCACAGTTAAGTAACCATCTACAGTACTTACCAATTTATAAGAAGTTGTGTCTTGGCTTCCATCGATGATCACACGTACTTTATCACCAACTATTGACGTATTGTATCTTGTTTTATTTTTAAAATCATACAAAAATGCACTACCACCACTTGATTTAAAATCATTGATCTCAAGCAGCCTTTGTGAAGATTGTGGAGTCATGGCAAAAGAAAAATCAGCCTTGTTATCAAAGAAAAATTGTCTTGAATATATCAATGATGCATTGGCCAAAATGTGCTGGTCAGACGTCGAATATGTGTTCTGTATAATCAAAGTATTGGAATTGTTGATTTCCGCCAATTCTAATGTTTTTGACCATTGTACAGTTATTTTTGCTGGAGTTATAAAACTGCTTTTCGTAATACCATTCCAAAGTATCTCAAGTCTTGCTTGGTTGCCATTCAAGCCAGTTCTCATTGATATTTTGGGCAATGGACCTACAGCAGACAGATGACTTGTCTTGAAGCTGATATTGCTTTTATTTGTTATATGCTGACCAAACCCTTCACTTGGTTCGAAAATGGAGTGCCTAGTAGGACCTGCATCTACATTTTTGAAGTAAAAGGACGAAAATACTTCCTTTTCTTCGTGCAAATAATATGGAAATGGTGTCAATGTAGTATTGGCGTAATTAGGGTTTTTGATGATATACCTTAGGTTGTTTTTTTCTGGAGCTAAGGTCAAAAAATATGCATTGGTGTCATTGACCAATGAATAATCAGGGTTGAGTAGGTCTTGCTTCCAATTATCATACAGAAGAGAATCCAATCCTATAGTGTTTTTCTCGCCATAAAATTCAAAATGATCGCCTGGGCCAAAATCATTGTCACTAATATACAAAGCTTGGTCTTCTCCAAAGTTGATCAGCTGCAAATCAGCGCCATTAACTCTATTGCTAAGAAATCCTGCGGCCACCAATTCTTCATAACTTACTTTGTAAATACCGTTTTGGGCTATTTTTAATTTAAGATACGTCTTGGATGGGTTGATCCATTCGTTTCCAAATTTCGATTGACCTATTGATAAATCAAATAGTGAAACAAAAATGATAAATGTAAATAATAATTTCGAAACAATTTTCATATTAAATAAAATTATAATGTGTTTATTGTTATAAATGATTACGTAACGACAAAATTAAGACATTTTGTATATATCCACCAAAAAAAATCAAATCTTTAGCGAAATTGATACATCTTTATGACGAAATTTTAGCATAAAGCAACATTAAAATCCCAAACTGCAAGATAAATTTTGCAATACCGCAATTAAATGAATGCTGCTACAAGTAGTTTTATGATATTTGTTATTTGAACAGTTTTGGTGGAGTATTTTATGCCAAATTTAAAGTATGCAAACAAAAATTGTTAATTCTCGATGACCAATTTAAATCCTACACCATGAATATTGTCCAACTTTATTTTTGGGTCACCAGATAGGTATTTTCTGAGTCTACTGATAAATACATCCATACTCCTGCCTAAAAAATAATCATCTTCGCCCCAAAGTTTTTCTAAGATCAAACTTCGCTTCACTACATTGTTTTTGTGATCTAAAAGCATCTTGAGCAAATCAGCTTCTTTTTGTGTCAAACTGCGATGATTATTGTCGAGCGATAGGGTAAGATTTCTATAATCAAAATTGTACATTCCTATTTTATATTGATCATTGACCGAAACAGAAACATACTTTCTCCTCAAGAACACTTCTATTTTCAATATCAGTTCTTCAATACTAAAGGGTTTGGTGATATAATCGTCAGCTCCAATCTTGAGGCCAAAAATTCTATCTTCTTTCATTGATTTTGCTGTCAAAAATAAGATGGGTACATTCGGATCTGTTGCCCTTATTTTTTCGGCAACAGCAAATCCATCCATTTTGGGAAGCATCACATCAAGGATACAAAGGTCATAGTTGTCATTGAAAAATGCTTCAATGGCATGTTCGCCATCCATACAATGATCCACTTTATACCCATGCAATTCTAAGTTGTCTTTGGTCACAAAGCTCAATGTTTCATCATCTTCTACATACAGGATTTTTGATTTTTCGCTCATACTTTTTCTGATTTTGGTATGGTTATTATAAATTCTGATCCGACACCTACTTCTGATATTACCTGTAGCCACCATCCATGCGCCTTACAGATATTTTTTACGTAAAACAGCCCTAACCCAAAGCCCTTGACATCGTGCAGATTTCCTGTGGATACACGATAAAATTTATCAAAAAGCTTTTTTTGATTTTCTTTATCAATGCCTATACCTTGGTCTTTGATGCTAAAATATACTTCTCTGCCGCCATCATTGAGCGCTAACTCAACGATTGGGTCTCCTTTGCTATATTTGACAGCATTGTCTATCATATTGGTCACTACATTGACAAAATGAAGCTTATCGGCATTGATATACACTTCGCTGCCACTTGGTTTAAAACTTATTTTACCTTGCTTTAGTTTCAAAGATTCGTTATTGATAATATTTTCTAACGTATTATTGATCTCAAATATTTCTTTTTTGAGTTCGATACTGTCTTTTTCTAATCTTGCTACATTGAGTACCTTCTCTACTTGGTCATTGAGTCTTTGATTTTGTTCTCTTATGATTTGTATGTATTTGCTTAGTCTGACATCAGATTTGAGGTGGGCATCATTTGCCAAAAAATCTGAAGCGATCTTAATAGAAGATATTGGAGTCTTAAATTCATGGGTCATATTGTTGATAAAATCCTTTTGCAGTTCCGAAAGTCTTTTTTGTTCTAATATCACCCAAATACTGTATAAGAAAAACCCAATCGCCAATACTGATAAACCCATCAGAGTCAATGTCATATTTCTATTGGCTAAGAGAAAACTTTCTCTTTTTGGAAATCGAACAACGAAGTAATAAATTAAATTTTTGAATTTTGGAAGTTTTTTGTTTTTAATGATATCTTTTGTCTCGAGATGCTCGGTACTGCAATAATTTCCATAGACCAACTCATCTGTAGAACAGTCATATACCGCATATTCAAATTCTATACTAAGGGCTTGCTTGGTCATTTCTTGTAGTAAATACTGCTCCAATACTCCTGCATCTATCTCGCTATTGATATTGACAGCATAATAGTTGGACGAGCGCCTTTGTACTAGGCCAGATTTGGAGGCAAGATAGTTTTGTTGTATTTGACATTCTCTCAACCACATTGCGAAGCACAATATTGACCGTCTGGTCAAATTCTTTATCCTTGATATCCCACGTTTTGAGCAACCAGTAAGACTGTACAAAGATGATGCCTATGATAGACAATCCACCTAAAATGATGAGTCTCCTGATTAGATTATTGGGCATGATGTGATTTATTAGGCCAAAGATAAGTGATTATGTTCATATTGTCTATTCATTATTTTTTACTAATTTTGAGCCACAATTTTAAATACTTGAGTTTTTTCATAAACAGGGTGAGCTTTTCGGTATATCTTACCGCTATTTTATTTACCACTTTATTTGGACAAAATAGAGGCAATCCCTTTGAGGTAAAACCAAGGCTTAAGACGATGCAGATCGTTGATACATTTCAGAGCATAACAGTTCAAGTTGATAGCACTCATGTGCCAATACAACAAAAAAAGATTCAAAAAGATTCGATCCAAAATGTATCAACAAAAGAAGCCAATCCATTTGAAGTGGATCATGTGCCAGTTCGTAAATCATCCATTGCTAATAGAACAGAAAAATTAAGGACTCAAACTGAAAGCACTCAAACATCCAATGGTTTTTTATTTTGGTTTTTGCTGTTCAGTTGTGCGATTTTGGCCATCGTGATCAATACAAAATCGAAGGCTATTGGCCTTTTGTATAAATCGATTTTCAATGAAAATATGCTCAAACTCTTTCAGAGAGAGGAAAGCACCAAAGTTTCGAGCTATTTGTTTTTGCTATGTGATATATTGTGTAAATATTACGGTTTTCCTTTATTTGGCCAATGCTTACTATGGAGGCAAAAGGGTATCTTTGATTTTATTGCTATTTTAGTTGGAGTTGTGTTGATTTATATCATCAGACACCTCAGTTTGAAAATTTTGGGTTATCTTTTTTCGATCTCAAAATCCACTGATTTATACAGCTTTTCGATCATGATTTTCAATCAATTCTTGGTGTGGCCTTGATACCTATCCAACTTTTTATTGGCATTTGGTAAGAGCATACAAAATATTTTGATTTGGTCGAGCTTCATTTTTTGGGAATAATATTGTCATTGCGGACATTTAGAGGTATTTTTATTGTTTCTGAGTATTTGGGTGATAGATTATTTCAAATTTTTGTTTACCTTTGTGCCTTCGAAATAGCGCCTATGCTTGTTCTAATCAAAACAATAATGAATTTTGCAGAGTAGGTATTTTCGCAATGTGGAGTTAAAATATTGATTATCAGTAAGATATTTTTTATTTAAATTTTTATTCAGGTTATCAATGTTTTATAGGAGAACAGTAGTGGAAGATTTTGTATCAAACTAATTGAGTAAATGGCAAGCAAAAGTACGGCAACACAGAGTGTAGCACAATACGTAGAAAAGCACAACCCTGTAAAATCACTTTTAATATCCCAACCGAAACCAGAAGAAAAGTCTCCTTACTATGAGTTGGAGCAGAAGTGGAAGCTCAAGATTGACTGGAGGCCATTCATCCAAGTAGCCAACGTTTCAGAAAAAGAATTTCGAAAAAATAGGATAAATCTTGGAGATTTCCCATGCGTCATCTTTTCGAGCAAGGGCGCTGTGGACAATTTTTTCAGATTGGCTGAAGAGACCAGGGCACGCATTTCGCAAGACACAAGGTATTTTTGTATGACGGAGACTATTGCCAATTACTTGCAAAAGTTTATCCTTTACAGGAAGAGAAAAGTTTTTGTAGGTAAGAGGACAGCAGAAGATTTGGCTCACTACTTCAATAAATACAAAGCTGAAAAATTCCTATTGCCTTGTTCTAATTTGGGTTCAACAGAGATCGTGGGCTATCTCGACAAACTCAACATCAATCACACACAAGTGGTGATGTACAATACTGTCTCGGCAGATTTATCTGATTTGAGCGATGTATTTTATGACGTTTTGGCATTTTTTAGCCCCCAAGGTATCGAATCATTGTTTGAAAATTTCCCTGACTTTAGGCAAAACAATACAAGGATAGCTGTGTTTGGCAATGCCACTTGCAAAGCAGCCGAAGAGCGTGGCCTTTTCGTCAATATCAAGGCTCCAACTCCTGAAGCACCATCAATGACCAAGGCACTCGAAAACTATATTGTAAAGGCCAATGGACCTAAGTAATCATTTCGGTAAGACAACATTTTAGTGAATGAATGTCCAAATAATTCATGACCTAGAGACTCGACTGAGTCAGGATCTGCCAGGCCAAGCTGCCCAAAATTTGATGTCGCCTGTCGGTGCAGAAAAGTATCGCATTGTGCCACAAGATCACAAAGTGGCATGTGTCCTAGCACTATTATTTCCGAAAGGTAATGAGTGGCAACTCTGTCTTATAGAGCGCTCTAGCGAGTATGCAGACGACAAGCATTCAGGCCAGATTTCTTTTCCAGGTGGCAAGATGAATGATAGTGATTACTCGTATGAAGACTGCGCACTACGCGAGACTTATGAAGAGATCGGTGTAGCTCCAGAGGACATCGGTATCTTGGGTGAACTCACACCTTTGTATGTCTATGCATCCAATTTTTTTGTACACCCATTTGTAGGGTTTACGACAGATTATCCACGATTTATCAAGCAAGAGTCGGAAGTAAAGTCTATCATCGAGGCACCGATCGACTTATTTACCAAAGCGAAAAACAAACACACCACCGATATCAAGGTAAGAGATATCATCCTACCCAATACTCCCTATTATGATGTGTATGGCCACAAACTTTGGGGCGCTACAGCCATGATGGTAAGCGAATTAGAGCAGATTTGGACCAAGCTTTGATTTTATAAAAAGACTTGTTTTTAATTTTTTTTGCTGTCAAATGTTTTATGGTGATTAATCGATTTTTATCACTTTATGTCTTTCGTGCATTTCATTATTTCTAATATCAAATATATACATACCAGCAGGCAAGGTACTTACATCAATTTCTTGGTTTGAATTTGAAATCGTTTTTATTATGTTGCCATCTATGCTAAAAATATTGACGTGAAATGGTAAATTAATATTTTCAATCTTAACCATATTATTAGAAGGATTAGGGTGGATTTTGGTTTTAGATTTAGCTTCTGTGACATTAATACTTGATAAGATGCCAAAATCTACTAAATCAACCAAAGATGTGACTACCTTGTCTTTATCTTCAATGATGTCATCTTTTTCATCTAATTCTCGTAAATGCATATTTAGGGCCAAGTAGCGATCTTCGATCAGCTCAGTTTGCAAATTAGGGACAACAATATTTTTTTTGGTTGATAAGCTTTTGATAATACTCAGATTACCATTGCCATCCGATTTGTAAATTTCAATATTTGGCTGATCATCTACTGTAGCGACTATAAGCATTCCTGGGTCATATCGTAGTTTGTGGATGCGATAAACCCTATATCTTTTATTTGGCAATTGCACAGTTTCTTTGATGGTATAGTCAGAATTTAACTTAGTAATTTTCACTTGTTCTGGTGTAAATGGCTGATTGATGTTATTTCTTAATGCAAAGAAATGGGCATCTGACTGAGTTCCCAAATAATTGAAAACGGTAGATGAATCAAGGATTTCTGCTAATGAAACAGAATTGGTCAAATTCCAATCTGAATCATACTTGTTTAAGATAAATTCATAATTGGACGGTGGTCTTGTTGGGCTTACTTCTGATACAGAGTGGTTAGCATTAAGTGTGTATTCACCATGTTTCTCAAAAATTGTTGCATTATCATAATAGAAATACCTGCGTCTGATATCAATGCTTCTTCTGTTTATTTCATTCAATGCTTCATCAAATGCTATTGTTGATATAACATTCGTTGAGTCATTAAGGTTATTTTTAAATATGTATTCAATATTTTTATTTTTAGGTTGGAGAAAAACGGCGCTAGGATAAAAACCGAGTTCTACACTTTTTGGATCAGTTGGTTCAAAAAAGTTATGTTGAAGTAAATGACCACTTTTCATATCAAACTTTCTAAATGATAAATTGGCTTTTGTCCAAAAAAGAAAGTAATTGTCACCTTCTGTACTTCTAAAAGAATAAAGGTACAGATGTCCATCTTCATCGATGTTATAATATCCAGGAAACTCTCTAGCATCACCATCTCTTAAATCAAAATGGTATGTCCAATTGATTTTACCCGTATAAAAATCTCTGACTTCTATAAAACCACCTTGAAAGTCGTTTTTTGTGTTTACAAAAATATTAATGACCTTGCCTTCATGTACCAATGGTTTATACCAAGGATAAAAGTGATTTCGTCCATCGTAGGTATAAGTATTCAGATTGGTGTGTTCTACATATCCAACATAAGTAGTATCATTGACTATGTGCGCCCATTTTGGTTGATAATTCTCAAAAGTGAATGCCTGGCTAAAGATACTTTTGGAAAAAAATAAGATCAAAATAATAGAAGTTAATTTGGTTTTCATTGAATTGGTATTTTGAAAATTTAAAAAAAAGAGTAATCATGGCATAGCCATGATTACTTAAAATCTTTGTTACTTTTTAGGAAAGCATTGATGATTACAACTTCCAAAAGTGAAATATTTACCTTATATTGTTAGTAGGCTATTATCACATTATTATTTCTTATTTTAAAGTCAAATAGCATACTTATATTCTAAACACAGCTCCGCCCTAAGACCAAATTACCTTTGTATCGGTCTCAAAAAATTGTATTACAATAAAAACGGGCGCTTCTTAAGTCTTTCTTACATGTAGTAAGAATAATGGGTGCAATATAATCGTTTTTTTTTTTTATAAAAATTTATTGCAAAAAATTTTCAATTTCTTTTTGATTTTAACATAATAATCATCAACAGACAGCGATATTTAAAGCATTTGCAGTAAGTTGAAGTGGTTTGTTATTGTTTGAAGGCAGGTATTCAGAATGGAACAATAATATTTTACGTCATTGTTTACCATTTACATGACGACAGTTATTTTTTAGAACAAAAAGTATCAATCTATCAATGTGAAGCCACACATACCCAAATTGATTACAAATTATTCAGATCAAAAATAATTGTATATCTTTGCCGTTTTGAACATATCCGATATTATGAGACAAATCAAGCGATATACAGTGACCTCAGCGCTCCCTTATGCCAATGGTCCTTTGCACATTGGTCATCTGGCAGGAGCATATTTATCCGCTGATGTATATGTCAGGTTTCAGCGCTTGATGGGCAAAGATATCGTATTCATTTGTGGCTCTGATGAGCATGGTGCCGCTATCACCATCAAAGCTATGAAAGAAGGAAAATCGCCACAAGAGATTGTAGATCAATATCATAGCTTATTTAAAGATACGTTTGAGCGCATGGGTGTCTCTTTTGATATTTATCATAGGACTTCGGCGCCACTGCACCATCAGACATCGCAAGATTTTTTTGGTGTCTTGTACGATAAAGGTGAGTTTGAAGAGAAGGAATCAGAGCAATACTTTGATGACGAGGTGCAGCAGTTTTTGGCAGATAGATACATCATGGGTACTTGCCCGAAATGTGGCAATCCAGAAGCTTATGGCGATCAATGCGAAAGATGTGGTACAGCACTGAGTCCCAGCGATTTAATAGATCCAGTATCAAAACTTTCAGGTGCAAAACCAGTATTAAAAAGTACAGTACATTGGTACTTGCCATTAGACAAATATGAGGCTTGGCTGCGTGAGTGGATTGAGACTGGTCAACTTGATGGCCAAATGCTACATGATCCTGAAGAATGGAAAAATCATGTCTTGGGTCAATGCAAATCATGGTTGGAAGGTGGCTTGCAACCAAGGGCAATGACCAGAGATTTAGATTGGGGCGTTGATGTACCACATCGCATCAAAGGCCATGAAGGTAAGAAACTCTATGTTTGGATGGATGCCCCTATAGGTTACATTTCTGCTACCAAGCAATGGGCTGCAGATCATAAGAAGCAATGGAAGAAATATTGGCAAGACGAAGAGTCGGCTTTGATTCATTTCATAGGTAAAGATAATATTGTATTTCATTGCTTGATATTTCCAGCTATACTCAAGGCGCATGGCGACTACATTCTACCTATCAATGTACCTGCCAATCAGTTTATGAATCTCGAGGGTAGAAAGATCTCTACCTCTCGCAATTGGGCAGTTTGGGTGCACGAATACTTAGATGAGATACCCAATAGGCAAGACGAATTGCGCTATGCCATGATCAAAAATATGCCTGAACAGAAGGACAGCGAATTTACATGGAAAGGATATCAAGATGCAGTCAACAATGAATTGGTCAATAATATAGCCAATTTTATCAATCGGGTCATCGTACTCACCCACAAATTTTATGAAGGTAAGGTACCAGCATTTGACGAATCGATAGATATTTATGGGCCAGAAGGGCAATATGACACGACATATCATGACTCCGAAATGCTCAGGTTATTTGACAATATACAGGAAATGTGTGATCATCTGAGAGCTTTTGACTTTAGGTCTGGACTCAAAGTACTGATGGATATCTCTACCCAAGGCAATCAAATCTTACAGTTCAACGAGCCATGGAAAACCATCAAAGATGATCCAGATAGTGTGAAAGTGGTGATGAATCTATGTCTCCAATATGTGGCTGTTATTGGTGTCATTTGTAGGCCATTTATGCCATTCACATCAGACAAGATCAGGACACTGCTCCATCAAAAACCATTGAATGAAGATGGTGAATTGGTCAAAATGTTAGATTTATTGGCAGAAGGCGAAGTTATCTTGAAGAAAAACCACAAAGTCAATGATCCTGTCCATCTTTTCACAAGGATAGATGATGAAGTGATCAATAATCAAATCAATAAGCTAATGGCCACCGATGCTGTCAATCAAGCTGCCGGTCAAGTTAAAAGCCAAGCGCCTACACATCAAGCAATGAAAGATGAGATCACTTACGATGATTTCTCCAAAATGGACATCAGGACGGCAACCATCATTCAAGCAGAAAAGATAGAAAAAGCTGACAAATTGCTAAAGCTTACCCTTGACGTCGGTTTTGAACAAAGGACAGTAGTATCAGGTATTGCTGAACATTTTGCTCCAGAAGAGGTTATAGGTCAAAGAGTATGTCTTTTGGCAAATCTTGCTCCAAGGAAGATGAGAGGCGTGGAGTCGCAAGGCATGATTTTGATGGCCGAAAACGGAGAAGGTAGATTGTGTTTTGTCAGCCCCGATGCCAACTGGTCAAATGGTCAAACTGTAAAGTAATGTCAAATTCAGAATCCATTTTAAAAAAGCATCAACTGAGAGTCACACCTTTTCGAGTGGATGTCATCGAGCTTTTTGCAAAGACTGGTCATGCTATGTCTGCAGCTGAACTCGAACTCTTACTGCAAGATGCCGATAGGATTACCTTGTATAGGACATTGAAAAGTTTTGAAGATAAAGGCATCATCCACAAAGCGATAGATGGCACGTTGACCCAAAAATATGCACTTTGCGAATCACAGTGCGACGAGCATCATCACCACGACGAACACGTACATTTTCATTGTGTGAAATGCACCAATACATTCTGCTTAGATCATGTGTATGTACCATCTATTCAGCTGCCCAATGGGTTCAAAACCCAACAGACTGACATGATCGTTAGTGGTATTTGTGAAAAATGCGGATTAGCTACCGCATAATATTAGAATACCATTATTTTTTGGCTGATAATTCAGCTATTTTGTGTTCCAACTCTATTTCATCACCTGGATTGTAACCATTGTGTGCATAGACGATTTCACCTTTTTCGTTGAGGAGAAAAGTTTGTGGTATCGTTTGGAAATTTAGTGCTTGTTGCAATTCTTGTTTGCTATCAGCCAAGACTGTAAATTCCCATCCTTTGCTTTGTACCATAGCTGGTACCTTGGTCAAGCCACGAGCATCATCTATCGTGATAGCCAATAGTTGAATGTTATATTTTTCTGCCCATTCGGCATACACTTCGTTGATGACATCCAATTCTCTCTTGCAAGGAGTACACCAAGTAGCCCAAAAAGATACAACAGTGATTTTTCCATTGGAAGTAAACTCACTGGTATTAATAGTTTTTCCATCTAAAGTCTTGATATTGATACTTGGAAATGGTGAATTGTTTGCTTGAACAAATAATGTACTTACAGTGAAGATAAGAATAAGAATAAGTTTAGGAAATGCCATTTATTTTATTTTTTATTTTAAACGAATGATGCGAAGCGAAAGTAACGTACAAATATTTAATTAACTAAATTTTAACCTGACACTATTGTCTAATAAAAAGCCCCAAGACATTTGAATCTGTTTTGGGGCTTAACGTTTTGTTTTATCTTTATGATCTAAGAGATATTAATCCAATGATTGATTGTCAGTTGCTGCTCTTTTTACAAGCTCCTGATACTCTCTTGCTGTCAACCCATCGAGACAGAAATCGATAGGATTGATGGCTACTCCATTGAGCCAAACTTCATAGTGTAAGTGATCACCTGTTGATGAGCCAGTATTGCCAACCTTGCCAATGGTTTGACCTTTTTTGACAATGGCTCCTTCTTTGATAAGAATGGTATTCATGTGAGCATAAAGCGTTTTATATCCATATCCATGATCTATCATCAAGTGTTTGCCATAACCACTACCTGTTTTATTGATAGATACCACTCTGCCGTCTCCAGTTGCTTGAATATCAGTACCCTTTGGAGCTGTAAAGTCGATACCTTTATGAAACCTACGTAACTTATGTATAGGATGAATACGCATACCAAATCCTGAAAGAAATTTTACATCTTTTTTAAGTGCTGTTTCTTTGACTGGCTTAATAGAAGGTATCGATGCTATTTTCTTTTCTTTGATGACAGCGACACGATAGAGGCTGTCAAGAGATTTTTTCTGTATATCTATTTTTAGTTTCAGGGCATCTACCTTGTTGAGATTTGCCTTGATCAGTTTGCCAGTTTCTTTATAGTTTTCAAGCGCTTTGTATTTGTCGTGTCCTCCTATACCACCGTTCCAGAGACCATCATCGATAGGCTTGGCTCCAAGGATCATACGGTTGATTTGATTATCTTTCTCATGGAGAGCATCTATTTTTTCTGACAATGATTTGAATTCGTCTTGCAATTGAGCCAAATAAAACTCAGCCTTTTTTTTGTCTTCTTCCATGACTCTTTCTTTTGGAGTAGGGAAGTACTGATACGCTATGACGAAAAATAAAACTGCCGTAGTAATCACTGCTGAAGCGAAATATATACTGCGTTTGAATTTATCTTTACGGGAGTATTTATGCTCTTCGTATTGTAAGGTGTGATGGTTATATACGTATTTTACGTTTTTCATTTTCTGCTTAGGTTTACTGGTACAAATCTGGTTGGTTAACGATTTGTCAGAAAATACGGATACGAAATTGAATTAAAAACAGTGTAAAAATAGTTGATATGTTTTCAATGACCAAATTTTTCATTGATCATTTTCAAAATTCATGAATTAAAATACTCTTTTTTATTGTTGTTTTTTCACTTTGTAGCTATTAAAATTGGAAATCAAAGTAAAATACATTATGTAATATTGTAATGTAAAGAAATTTAAAATTTCAATTTTTGATCCATCTAGCATATTAAATTGCTACAGCAAGTTGGGTTAAATGCTATATGATGTATAAAAGCCATTTTTGATATGTTGATGATACAAAATGTCTGATGATTTGAATTCTTATTTATTTAAAAAACTGAATTTAATCATCACAGACTGATAAAGCTTATGATTTTAAAAACTAATGACTACTTATGTAAGTCAACATTGAATGAATAGTAACAAATCGCTTGCAGACTAATGATGGTGGCTTGATTTTGAGTCTGAAGAGAAAGCATCAAAATCAAGCCATTTATTAATGTTTAGGTATTATTGGCAGCGATGCCAATGTTGTTACTGTCATTAATGCCGTTTAATTTCAACAGCATTTTGTCTCTGAATTCAAAATATTTTGGAAGCTCAGTCATGTTCATAGGCTGAGCGACAGGTAATTTTTCTTTGAGGTGATTGACTTGTCTGCCATTTTTCCAAAATCTAAAACACACATGTGGACCTGTAGAAAGGCCTGTTGACCCTACATAGCCTATTGTTTGACCTTGCTTTACCCTTGTGCCAGGTCTAATGCCCTTGGCAAATCTTGACATGTGCA
Source organism: Saprospiraceae bacterium (assembly GCA_046329385.1). Classification (GTDB taxonomy): domain Bacteria; phylum Bacteroidota; class Bacteroidia; order Chitinophagales; family Saprospiraceae; genus OLB9. The sequence continues at coordinate 62,153 of JAXLUT010000004.1, read as the reverse complement.
GGTATTGTGTCTCATAAATATTGTCATGCTTGACTTTTACAAATTTTCCATTGCCACCTGAATATGATGCATTGACGATGACACCATCTGCCACTGATCTGATTTCGGTGCCATAAGGGGCAGCATAGTCTGTACCTAAGTGAGGTATAGTGCGACCTTTGATCGGGTGAAACCTTCTCAGATTATAGTTAGAAGAAATTCTTGAAAACTTAACAGGGGCTTTCAAAAATGTTTTTCTGGCTGGTCTTCCTTCTGCATCAAAATATCCTTCGTGGTCTTTTGTCTGATATAACATGGAGTAATTGGCTCCATTTTCATTGATATAGCAAGCTGCTATGAGTCTGCCTATACCGATCAATTCTCCATCTATGTATTTGTTTTCGTAGATGAGTTTAAATTCATCGCCTTTTTGAGTATGATAAAAATCCACAGAACTGGACAAGGCATCTTCCATCAAGTCGATAATAGAAGGACTGATGCCTTGAGATTCTAAGGCAGACCATAGTGAAGATTCTATCTTGCCGTAGGCAGTATGTTCGCACACTTCCACATTTTTTTGGATAAGATTGACACTCACGGTATCTCTCAAATCACAAACTATATATTTATATTTATCTGGTTCGTACACGATGGCTACTGGTGTCGCATCACATTCATTCTTTTTGATAACATGGTACTTAGCACCGACTTGAATATTCCTAATATTAAAGATATCTTTGGCTTCGTGTTCGATGAGCATGATCATATTGCTGGTCAAGCCATTGGAACTCAATATAGCGCCAAAGACATCATTTTTTTTGATAATATCAGATTGCAAATGAAAGGAATCAACACTGAAACCAAAAAATTTTTCTGAACCAGGATTGGATATTTCAGCAAAAGCATTTTTTCGGAGATTTGATGCATTTTCTGAATGGTATGCAAATATAAATGCGCTAGCTATAACTAAAGAAGCGAAGATATCAATATAACGTTTTCTAAGCTTACTCATTCTTAATGGTGTAAGTTTCAAAATACTAGGTTTACGGCTTGAAAAAAATCTAAAATTCTCTAATTGGTCTAAAAGACAGCGCAAGATAGGGTCTGAATACTTAATAGCCAAAAAAATTATGTTAATATTTACTTGTCATTTATATTTTTTACAAATAAAAAACAATTCATTGCTTGATCTTGGTGCAATCGAATTGTAACACATATCAATGGATAATATATGTAGCTTTTTATCAAACAATGCTTTGTACTCTTCTATCGTGCCTCCAAAAGGTGGGCCATCCTTGTCAAAATGAGTGGCAAATAGTAAACCTGCCAGCGTGCCATTTTTTGTCAATAATGCTGTCATTTTATCAACATAATGATTTCGGAGCGTTGGATCTAAAGCACAAAAAAAAGTTTGTTCCAATATGAGGTCATAAGACCCATCAAGGTCAAAAAAGTCACCTACATTATATGTTATATGGGAGGAGACAGGCAAGTGGGTTTTCATATTTGATATCGCTATAGGCGAAATATCGCAAATTGTGATATCTTCAAATCCACACTCCAGAAGATACGCAGCCTCATGGTGGTGACCAGCTCCAGGTATCAATACTCTGGATTTCTTATCTTTCCATTGGTCAATATATGCTTTGATAGCTGGTGATACAGTCCCTATTTCCCAAGGAGTGTCATTGTTGTTATGTCTATCATTCCAGTACGTTTGATCAAGATTTGTATTCATAAAGATGATTTTAATGATACATTAACATCGCAAGAAGAAATTTGGTTAAATTTGCTGTCGCTTATTTAGATTTATGTCGCTTATCCAATCCATCAATTGTAGCGGAAGACTGTTGTCATTGGCATCACCCAAAGTTATGGGTATCATTAATGTCAATAAAGATTCTTTTTATGCCCCATCGAGAGCTATAGAGATGTCGAGTATTATGTTAAAAGTGAATCAAATGTTTGAAGATGGAGCTGCTATGATCGATCTCGGGGCCATGTCAAGCAAGCCAGGGTCAATGATCTCGTTGCCTGAAGAAGAGGTAAAAGTTTTAATTCCAGTCATTGTACAGATACTAAAAGACTTTCCAAATGCGATCTTGTCTATAGATACGGTTCATAGTTCGGTAGCAAGTCAAGCCATGGATCATGGTGCATCTATCATCAATGACATATCTGGAGGCAACTACGACACTCAGATGTTGGCTACAGTGGCAAATGGGAAAGTACCATTTATTATGATGCATATTCAGGGCTTGCCAGCCACCATGCATTTGGATCCGAAATATGATGATGTAGTGTTGGATATCATGAGATTTTTTAGCCAACAGATCAGGTGCGCCAAAGATGCAGGCATTACCGATATTGTCATAGATCCTGGATTTGGATTTGGTAAAAATGCGACCCATAATTTTGATTTGATTAAATCATTTGAAGCATTTGAGATTTTTGGCTTGCCTACTTTGGCAGGGATCTCAAGGAAATCTATGATATACCGGACTTTGGATGTCAATGCAGACGAAGCATTAAATGGGACAACAGCGCTGCACATGGTACTCCTTCAGAAAGGTGCTAAGATATTGAGAGTACACGATGTCAAAGAGGCTGTACAATGTATCAAATTGTATGAGCGGCTATTGTAAATCTAAATCTTTTGTAGATTAGTTGTATAAATCTGTATAAATTTACGCTTTAAATATTAACATTTTATTCGTTTATTCGTTGTTCTCTTGGATCTGATGAGGATCTCGTATATATAATTTATTCAAAAAATTTTAAAATTAAAACCAAAATGAAAATTTTTAACTCATTGATTATCTTAGTATTGATGACTTCTTTTACCAGTCTACAAGCTCAAAACGAAGATCATGATAAATTGGAAAATTTGAAGTATTACCTCACATCACTAAAAGATAATGCTCAATCTATGAGGTATTATACTGACTCGGTCAAGGTATTAAATCTTTTAGATCAGATAGAAGTATTAGCTGCCAATATTGAAGTTGAGGTCAATAAGGTGGTGCTCCCACCTGTAGAAGAACCACAGACAGTCATTGAAACCACAGAAACTGAAATAGTTACAGATCCAACCATAGAAAATCCAGACTTGACTCAACCTGAAGAAAACTCGGATTATCCCGATCAAGAGGGTGGTTTGGGAATCTCTAAGTTTATGCCTTTCAAAAAGAAGTTTAACACTAAATTGAATATAGAATTTGGTATCAACTCATTATTGAGTGGTGATAAAGTAGCCAATGTCATATATCCAGAAATTAATACTGGTGGATCTTGGTATTGGGATTTTGCTTTGGTACGCAGTGCAAGATTAGGTGGTAAAGAAAGTAAAGTGGCTTTTAACTACGGATTGAGTTTCCTAAAGAACAGATTCAAATTTGAAAACGATATTCGCTTGATTTCGAATTCAAACGGCCAACCTGAATTTGTGGCTATTGAAAATGTAAAATGCAGTCCTAAATTGAACGTAGGATATCTCAACTTGCCATTGAGCTTTACCTTTGCATTTACCAAGAAGCTTAATGTTGAAATAGGTGGCTATGTTGGGTATCGAATCCACACCGTCCAAAAAGTACAATTGAAAGAAGGAAAGGAAAGCATTGATGAGCAACGGTATGCTTCATATCACTTGAACAATTGGGTGTATGGTGGTAAAATATCTATTGACATATCTAAATTTAATTTGATAGGAAGATACAATTTGTCAAAACTGTTTAAAGACAATCCAAATTTTGATTACAACACTTTTATGGTAGGTACCTCAGTCAGTTTGTTTTAAAAAAATTGGAATTAGCAAGAGAGCCATATCATTTTTGAATGGTTCTTTGCTAATGTTTAAGTATAAGTAAATGAAGCGTATGAATCACCATAATATTTATTGAGATAGGTGAGAGATACAATAAATGGCATCATTTATGACGTTTTAAAAGCATAAGATGTCAGTCGCAATCAACAAAAATAATTATTGGAAGGCCATTTTGATGGTAATGGGAGCAGCCATCTTGCTGTTTACTATTTTGTATTCCAATTATTTAGCTGATAATCTGAAAAAAAATGAAGAAAAAAATATTTTTCTATTTAAACAAGCTCTAGAGGGCATCATCCAACAAAGTGTAGAGTCTGGAGCCAATCCTGATGTCAGCCTGCATAGCAATATCATTGAGTCATTTCCACTACCAGTAGTTTTTGAAGATGAAACAGGCGCTTTGAGAGGTGAGAATTTTTCTGAAGATCAACTGGCAGACCAAGACTTTTTACAGATGAAGAAGGAAGAGTTTTTGAAAGCAGGGGAAACTCCAATTAAAGGATCGGGATACGCTACATACATATATTGTTTCAACTCTCCACTTCTCAACTACATCAAGTTGTTTCCTTTGGTGCAAAGTTTGATGGTAGGACTTTATATTGCATTAGGTTATTTTTTGTTTAGCTCATCGCGCAGGTCTGAGCAAAATAGAGTTTGGGCTGGTATGGCCAAAGAGACTGCACACCAATTGGGTACACCTATCAGTGCTATCTTAGGTTGGATAGAATATTTGAAAGAAGGCCATCAAGACAAACCAGAGACATTAGAAGTATTGGCGGAATTGAGAAAAGATGTTGATCGATTAGAATTGGTAGCAGACAGATTTTCAAAAATTGGTTCAGAACCAGTCTTGCAGGATTCAAATATTTATAATGAACTAATAGAAGTAAAAGATTATATACAACGTAGGTCGCCACGCAAGGTAGTCTTCAACTTTTTGCCACCTGAAACCGAAGTAAGAGCCATGATCAATAAACACCTTTTTGCTTGGGTCATCGAAAACTTGATACGTAATTCATTAGATGCTATGGATGGCAAAGGTACAATCAAAAGCAAAGTCTATCAGCAACACAACAACATTTGTATCGAACTCAGCGATACTGGTCATGGCATCGCTGCCAATAAGTTCAAATCTGTATTTAAACCTGGGTACTCCACCAAAAAACGTGGTTGGGGCTTAGGATTATCGTTGGCAAAAAGAATCATCGAAGAGTATCACAAAGGAAAAATCTACGTCAAATCATCAAAACCTTTTGAAGAAACAGTTTTGTATTGTTTTGCCCATAACGGGTTGAATATTAAACATTAGTATAAAATGCAGAAGCAGAAAATTTTAGTGACTGGAGGCACAGGCTATATAGGAAGCCATACCATGATCGACTTAATAGAAAGTGGATATGATGTGGTTTGCATTGACAATGGCAGCAATTCAGACGCATCTCCATTGCAGGCGATATATGAGCTGACAGGTGTCCGTGTGAGTCATTACAATGTAGATTTATGCGATTATACATCAGCTGCAAAGGTCTTTGAGGAGCAGCAAGACATCAAAGGTATTATACACTTTGCTGCACTAAAGTCTGTGTCTGAATCAGTGGAGAAGCCAATTTTATATTTTAAAAACAATGTAGAATCGCTCATCAATATCTTGGATTTAGCTTTGAAAAATGGTGTGGAAGCTTTCATTTTTAGTTCAAGCTGCACTGTCTATGGCGATGTCACTTTAAGTCCAGTAGATGAGAATACTCCATGGCAAGACGCAGCATCTCCTTATGGTCGTACCAAACAAATGGGTGAGCAAATCATCACTGATACCTTAAAAAACACAAGCCTAAAAAGCGTATTACTAAGATATTTCAATCCTGCAGGCGCTCATCCAAGTGGCCTATTGGGCGAATCACCTATCAATGCAGCCATGAATTTGGTGCCTGTTATTACAGAAACTGCGATAGGCAAACGAACATCTATGACCGTATTTGGTACTGATTATCCTACAAGAGATGGAAGTTGTGTGCGTGATTATATCCATGTAGTAGATTTGGCTCATGCGCATACTTTGGCTTTGCAGTTTATTTTTGATAAAAAGCAAACCGAGCCAAGCTCTATATTTAATATTGGTATTGGCAATGGTCTCACAGTACTTGAGGTTATACAAGCTTTTGAAGCGGAGACAGGTGTCAACCTAAAATATATCCTCGGTGATAGACGTCCAGGAGATGTGATAGCCATTTACTCTGATATTAGCAAGGCAACAACTCAATTGGGTTGGACACCACGCTTTGATGTCAAAGATATCATGAGGACAGCATGGGTTTGGGAGCAAAGACGGTCGTCACTGCAATAGCACATACATTCGACAATCCGAAAATCTAACATTACATATTAAAGATTGAATACCAAAGTTTATTTTGGCTCTGGCGCAGTGATAATATAGCAATCAGGACATTCACCTGGCGTAAAATTGATGACACCTTTATCCTTTAATGATTGCATGATTTGCACAAAGCTTTGATTGAGATTTACCTTCACTCGTTGCTCCTTGTCGTATTTGAATTTTTTATCGAGTTTTATGGTCTTTTTATTCAATTTTACCAAATGACCTTTCAATACTGAATCTAAGGTATAAACCGAGCCTGATTCTACTACAGGAGCAGCTTCTTTTTCAGGGGTAGGCTCTTTTTTTACCAATGGCTTGGTGTCAGGCTTCTTTTCCACCTTTGGTGCTACGACAACCGTATCCATGACAGGCACAAAATTCAAATCTGTAAATTTACCTTTTTCATACTCAAACTTGTCTCCCTTTTGGAGTATCCTAAAATTGCTTGTGTTTTTGATCTCTGAAACCTTGACAGATCCTTTATGATTTTCGACCAGCAATTTATCACCAATTTTTGATAATGAAAATTCAGTACCTAAGACTTCGATCATGATATCATGGTAAAAGACTTGGAATGGAAGGATACTTCTGGTTACAGAAAATTGCGCATTTCCATCTAAGACAATTTTTCTAGAATTGACAGCTGCCAATTCTAATGGGTATTCGACATTAGCCCCTTTTTTGGGTATGATTTTAGACCCATCAGATAAGGTTAAGACTTCATTATCTTGTGTCGCAGTAAATTTGTTGTAAATCTTTTGCTCAGGTTGTAGTGCATACGAAAACACCAAAATTAAAGCAATGCTAGCTGCCATAGCAAAAGATAAGTAAAACAATATACCTTTGCTCTTTTTGGGAGAAGGAGTTGAACTTTCATTTTGATCTGAAGGCTCATTTACAGCATTCAAAAAATTGTTCCATTCAGCATCAACATCAAAAGCATGGAAATCTTTAATTTCCTTGTTCTGCTTTAATATGGAATCAAATTTATTCAATTTATCTTCTTTTTGGTTTATAGACGATTTATATACATTAATCCACACTTTTTTAATCAAAAAAATACGGATGGTTTTTTAATTCTTCTTTTAGATGTTTAACAACTTTGCTAATATTGTCCTCGACACTCCTCTTTGATATGTTTAAATATTCTGCTATCTCTTCATAATTCAAACCTTCAAATTTATTCATCACAAATATTTCTCTTGATTTGGGCTTTAGTGGTGCAAGAGCTTTTTCAATGGCTTGTTTGACTAGATATGGATCCAAATCTGTCGAAACATCATCGGCATACTCTTCTATTTGCTTGATATTCAGCTCTATATTTGATGCATTGTTTTTATTACTCCGTATGTAATCTATCATACTGTTTTTAGCAATTTGATACAAATAGGCTTTGACCGAAGTTTTTACTTCAATGTTTTCTTTGTTTTTCCAAATTTTTACAAAAGTCATCTGGACGATTTCTCTGCTACTGTCAAGGTTGTTGAGGTACTTATTAACAAAGTTAACAAGTGGATTAAAATATTCCTTGAATACTGCTTCAAAATCTCCCTTACTGACAAATGGTTTCAATACCAAAATGCGTAGAAATTATTATTATCATGCAAATTTATGAGAATTTTAGTTGTTAAACCTACATTGTGGTCGATAATTTTGGAGAATTAACATCGATTTAAGGAAAAAATGTTCATTTGCTTATATGTAAATGTCCGTAAGTGTTTTTTCAAATTTAAAATCTAACTCAGTGTCGGTAGTATGATATTTTTAAAAAAATTGGACCAACCAATAAGTATTTGCTTGGCCCAAAAATGTTACTATTAAATATGTAGCCGGATATAAATTCTGATGTATATTTTTAAAACGTAAAGCCCATCCTTGCAAAAACATACCTACCATCTGAGCCCATCTGGACTGAATCATTAAATCCACCTTGGTCTGTCCATCCATCAAACTGAGGTGTAGGGTACTTGTTCAATATGTTGTTGCTGCCTATGGTCACTCTAAATTTTTGAGATATGGCATAACTTGCTGCAAGATCCAAGGTGCCAGCCGCCTTGTAGGTATCTGTGGCTATTTTGTATAGAGCATCTGCTTCGCTTTGATTGGTAGCTGGTGTGTCCACCCATTGGAAATCTTGGAGTTGTACTTGACTGAATTGTGTGTAAACCAAGAGAATGTCAAAATTACCAGTTTGGTACATCGCATTGATACCTACTTTGTAATCAGGTGCCGCTGCTTGTAAATATGCTCTTGAGAATGGTCCAAAAAAAGTATATGGATTGAGATTGCCACTATTTATTTTTTCAATATCGGTATTATTGAAATTGGCTGCAATACCTCCTGTGAAACTTGATTTTCTGTTCAATTGGTGTTTGTAGTTGAGGATGACATCTACACCAGTGGTTTTGGTATCGGCACCATTGGCAAAAAATTGAGCTGCTTCTGCTCCTACGTTCAATTGGGATGCATCAAAAACATCAGTCAGGATGATACGATCTTTTACTTTGATAATATATCCATCTACTGTTGCAGTAAATCCACCTGTTTTATAAGTGAATCCTGCCGCTAAGTTTTGTGCTTTTTCTTCTTGCAAAGGATTGATACCAAAGGCTTTAGCTACAGTGCTCGTGTTGGCAGCCAAAAGTGTCTGAAGAGATTTGCCAGCTACAATATTTGTAAATATCAAATTGTAGTGTATTTGTGCCAATGAAGGCGCTCTAAATCCTGTGGATGCAGAGGCTCTCACTGCCAAAGCATCACTTATATTGTATCTTGTAGCGAGTTTGTAATTGAGCGTCTTGCCAAAATCACTATAATTTTCAAACCTTAAAGCTCCTGATACCAACCAAGCTTCTGTAACATTGAGCTCAGCATCTCCATAAAATCCTATATTTGATCTAGACTTATTGACTTCATTGCCAGGGCTATAACCAGGAAAACCTTGAGATCCACCTCCTGGTATGACACCATGTTCATTGATATATGGTGATTGGATAGCTGGATTGGTGATGGCGACTCCATTGGTATCATAAGTGGCATAAGAACCAACTTCTCCAGCATAGATGTTGAAGTTTTCTGTCCTATATTCAGTACCAAAAGCAAGGTTAAGGCCTGAGGCAATTTTCTTGTAAAACTTTGAAAAATTTAATCCGGTTACATTCATGCCAAGGCTATGGCCACCTGCATCAAATTCTGTTGGTGACGCTGACCCGAGAGAAGCATTGTTGGTGTTTTTGATGAGATAATGGAAGTTGTTGAAGCCATAGCTGTGACTGAAATCCGCTTGCCAACCATTAGTAAGTGTATGTCTAATACCTCCAGTGAACGAATTGTCTATGATATTGGAAGTGATCCTTGGTGTAAAACCATTTGGGTACAATGACGGTACCGTGCGTGGTTCGTCTGCAGATGGTACATCTCTTGAGAAGGCGAAGGCATCAGTATCGCGGTTTCCTCTACCACCGAATAGATAAAGCTCTGTTTTTTCGGCAAGAGGCATAGCGCTGTTGACAAAAAACTGAAATTGATCTACTGCTGCTGAGCCGTATCCTTTGCGCCATGAAAATCCTGGGCGAAGTGTTCTGGCTTTGGTGAGATACTCTGCCGTAAAATTGACGAATCCACCTTTATCTCCAATGCTGGCACCATAATTCAAATCGACCCTCATGGTATTTCCATCAAAACTTTTGTCTCCATCAGGGTCAAGCACTCTCTTTTTGCCATCTACATTATAGACATCAGATCCAGACGCCTCTGCGTAGCCACTACCTACATTTGTGCTGTATGCACCATAGGTAAGGCCACCTGTGAGCCCATCCGTCTTATCTTTGAGTACCACATTGATCACACCAGCTATGGCATCGGAGCCATATTGAGCAGAGGCACCATCTCTCAATATTTCAACTCTTTTGATGGCTGCTGCTGGTATGGCATTGAGGTCTGTACCAGTATTGCCTCTGCCTCTGGTGCCAAAAATATTGACCAAGGACGATTGATGCCTGCGTTTGCCATTGATCAGCACCAATGTCTGGTCAGGGCCCAAACCTCTCAACGATGCAGGATCTATGTGGTCTGCACCATCGGAGCCAGATTGTTTGGATGCATTGAATGAGGGTGCATTAAATTGTAATATTTGGTTGACATCCGTTCTTCCAGAGATATTAGCCAATTTCGAAACTTCGATGACGTCAACAGCCACAGGAGAGTTGGTAGAGCTACGATTGTATGATCTTGAACCCACTACTTGGACTTCACCTAGCAGGATACCTTCTTCCAGCATGACATCGATAATGGATGCTTCATTGACTGATTTTTCTTGGCTTGAAAAACCCGTATAACTGAAAATCAATATAGGTTTGGTTGTTTGCAAATCGAGGTTGTATGCCCCATTAATGTCAGAAGTGGTACCATTGGATGTACCTTTTTCTATAATACTCACTCCGATCAATGGTGTCCCTGTATTGTCTTTGATGACTCCTGAGACACTTTGAGCTTGAGCTACGATGCTGAAAAAGCATAAGGTCAAAAAACTGAAAATCTTCATTTTGTAAGTGTTGTTGGTTAATAAAAATTTGATTTTAAATAAAAAACAGTGAAAATATAATTGCGCTATATTTCGTCAATTGATCTGAAGTACAAATATTATATTTTGATTTTAAATATATTAGTTTTTATAATAATATTTTTATTGAATAACTTAATTTTTTTAATTTTGGTAGAATTTAGGTGAAATCAGCTGGTTCTAAAAGAATTGGTCAATTGTAATATAGAGTTTGATGATAATTAAAAAGAGCACCCTTTTTACAAAGGAATGCTCTTCAGTCTTGGTTATTAAAAGAGTAAAAATCTTAATCAGAGATGCTCTTCATCTCCAAAATATTTTATCATCGAATTGATTTCTTTATCTAATCTCATTTCAGGTGCTATGTCAAAAAGTATAGTATGCAATTCATGATTTTCTAACAGTGCCTCTTCAAGTAGCTCCATACATTCGTGTTTGTCATTCATCAAGAAAAACAAAACTGCTCTACAGTATAGCAAATCGGCGCCATAAGTGTGATCTTCTGCCTCATCCAATACTTGGATGGCCTCCTCGTGTAAGCCAATCTTGATCAAGAAGCAAACATATTCTCTCCAATAAAGAGTATCTTCAGGACCAGTCTGAGTGGCCATTTGAAAATTAATAGTGGCTTTATTGTATTCTTCTACTGCAAGGTAAGCTTTGGCCAATCCTAGGTAATACTCTTCACGCCTGTTTTCTAGGTCAATGGCTTTATGATATGCATTGATGGCATTGTACCATACTTGTTCTTTTGAATAACACTCACCCAACAAGAAAAATGCTTCATCATTGTAAGTATCTAATTTGATGGCTTTGAGCAACCATTGCTTGGCGATGTTGATTTGCTCCATGTAAATATAACAATGAGCAATATTTACCATCAACTCATTGTTCGGACCAAATTTATGATTGGCTTCAATGTAGATTTCGAGTGCTTTTTTGTAATCTCTTATTTGCAAACATGTATCAGCACAATCAAGATATGCACTTTCAAATTCAGGGTTGACAATGAATGAATATTCAAGGGCTTCGACTGCTTTTTCGTATTCCCAAGTACAATTGTAACCATGACCTAGATTATACCAAGCTTGATAATTGTAAGGATCTCGCTCAATGATGGTTTTGTGCAACTCAACACTGTCTTCGTATCTCCTTGATAATTCTGCACTGATCCACACTCTTTCCATGGCTTCTTCATTAGAGCTATCCAATAAGACAGCCTTTGAGAGGGCATCGTACATGGAGTTATAATCTTTCATGTTTTCAAAGATGAAAGATTCGGCGATAAGGATTTCTGCAAAATCACTTTTGGTAGCACCCACTCTTAGCTCATCTAAAATGGCATGTGCTTTTGAAAATTGCTTGTTGATGGCAAATGCCCTCACTCTTATTATACTAATATCTCTTTCGAATGGCGCTATCGACTCAACAATGTCTAAAGTCTTGAGACAATCGTTGATATTATTAAGATTGAGTAACAATCTGGCTTTGATAAGGTAAAATTCTGATCTATACTTGTACTGGTCTATAGCAAATTCGACCACTTCCAACGCCTTTTCGAATAAATACTCGTCTTCGTAATATTCTAAAAGCTGCAAATATACCTTTTCGTCCAGATAGCCGATCTCACCTTGGTCAAACCTGCATTCAAAATCAGATACAAGATTGATTAGGGCTGTATCTCGTTTTATTTTGTTTTCCATACCTGTTTTACTGAGTCCGGGATTAAATGACGGTGTAAATATAGATATATTTCAATCCGTGGTATGTTTTTGAAAAAAGTTTTTTTCCACATTTTTAAAGTTTTTTTTTGTATATATTTTTGTTATATATAATTGATAATCAGCATTATATATAGATATAGTCATTTTGAATGTTGATTAACATCTTAGATAACACGTGTTAATACATGAAGTTAATTTATTAATTGATGTGGAAAATTCCATCATTTTTAGGACTATTTTTTTGTAATTGTAAAATTATGGCACAAAATATTTTCTATTTCTGCTCCAATTGACCAAAAACAAAATGTATTTTGACAGTACGAAATGAATGAAATTATCAAAAAATACTGATGTTTCCAGCCTTGATAAAAGATGAAATTGGTGAAAGTTTTAGCCTTAAAAAGAAGGATGAAGCACAGTAATAAAAGAACTATCAATATAATGGAAAATCTGCCATAAATTGGGTTACTTTGTTTCTTATGTCTTTGATCATTTGGGCATTGTCTCTGTGTAGAATGGCAGCATCCATCCAATCTACTACTTGTTCGCAATGGTGCTCTTTCAATCCACGAGTAGTCACGGCAGCAGTACCCACTCTGATACCTGAGGTATGCAATGCAGTACGACTGTCAAAAGGTACCATGTTTTTATTGATAGTGATATGGGCTGATACCAAAGCGTTTTCAGCATCCCTTCCAGAGATGTCCATAGATTTACCCCTGAGGTCTATGAGCATAAGGTGATTGTCGGTACCTCCAGAAATGATTTTGTAGCCTTTTGACAAGAAAGCATTGGCCATAGCATGCGCATTGGCTATGACTTGTAGGCCATAATCTCTAAATGAAGGTTGCAACGCTTCTCCAAAAGCAATAGCTTTGGCTGCTATGGCGTGTTCTAATGGACCGCCTTGCATGCCTGGAAAAACGGCACTATTCAAGATGGTTGACATCATAATGGCTTCGCCTTTTTTGGTAGTTCTGCCCCAAGGATTTTCAAAATCTTTGCCCATCATTACTATACCTCCACGTGGCCCTCTCAAGGTCTTGTGCGTGGTAGATGTCACGATATGACAATGTGGTAATGGATTATTGAGTAATCTGCCAGCTATCAAACCAGCTGGATGCGCTATATCTGCCAATAGTAGAGCACCTACTTCATCAGCAATAGCTCTAAATCGTTGGTAATCCCAATCTCTTGAATATGCAGATGCACCACAAATGATCAATTTTGGTTTGACTGCGCGAGCTTTAGCAGCTACTTTATCCATATCAATGGTGCCAGTGGCTTCTTCTACACCATAAAAATTGGCTTGATACACCTTGCCAGAAAAATTGACTGGTGAACCGTGAGACAAATGACCACCGTGAGACAAATCAAACCCTAAAATAGGATCTCCTGGTTGTAATACAGCCAAAAAGACTGCTGCATTGGCCTGTGCGCCTGAATGTGGTTGGACATTGGCATACTCTGCACCGAAAAGCTGACATAATCTGTCTATGGCGAGTTGTTCCACTTTATCTACCACTTCGCATCCTCCGTAATATCTTTTGCCAGGGTAGCCTTCTGCGTATTTATTGGTCAGGCAGCTACCAAGTGCATTCAAGACATCTTGTGAAGCAAAATTCTCTGATGCTATCAATTCAATGCCTTCTCTTTGTCTTTGGAGCTCTTCTTGGATTAAATGATGTACGACCTGATCCATAAATTTTATTATGTTTAAATTTGAGGTGACAAAGGTAAAAATTCAAATGGATTTATATCATCAACCACCAAAACAAATTTAGGTATAAATTTAAAGCACATTGGTGGGATAATAAAATAGAAATGTTCTTACTTCTGGCTCTACGTTTATTCCAGTTTGGTAAAGGCTATAAGGTACTACTTGACCCGTCTTGAGTAAAAGATTTATTTCACCTATATTTTTGTCATAATGATAGATGACTTCTTTCTTTTCTGTAAAAAAATAGCCAATATCATCACTTGACAAGTGATTTTGTACCATGAATTTTTCTTTTTTAGAGTTGAATTCAGCCAACATATTCTCATTTTTAATAGAGACCTTGAGCAATTTTCTTTCCAGGAGATTTTTACACAAGGTAGCAAAGATTGGATCAGGATGGTCAACAGATTTCTTGATCATCCACAAGATATCCATATCATCAAGCTTGGTAAAATTGTACAGAAACAATGGATCATGCAGATGGTCGGCACTATCACCGCTCAAAGTCAAGAAGTAATTGAGCTCTGCCGATGAAGGCAATGATTGGCCAGCTAATGCCAAAAATCTGGCTCTTGTAAGGACAGAAATGAGCATGATTTCGGCAGAAATGACAGTTTTGTGCAAATAAACTTGCCAATACATGAGTCTTCGAGCCATGAGAAACTTTTCTATGGAATAAATACCTTTTTCTTCGATCACTAATTGATCATTTATGACATTCATCATAGTGATGATCCTATCATAGCCGATGATGCCTTCTGCCACACCTGAAAAGAAACTATCTCTAGTCAAATAGTCCATCCTATCTACATCAATATGACCTGATACCAATTGATGTAAAAATGGACGGTAGTAATTTCCAGTAAAAATGTCTATTGATAAAGTAAAATCTCTTTTAAGTTCTTTACCTATTTTTTTCATGATGACCAATGAGATTTCCTCATGGTGGACACTGGTCAAGGTATGCTCTAAAGCATGTGAAAATGGGCCATGGCCTACATCGTGAAGTAAGATAGCAATACAGACAGCTTCGTATTCAGCATCTGAGATTTCAATGCTTTTGGATCGCAATGTCTCAATAGACCTACACATCAAATGTGTAGCACCCAAGGCATGTATAAATCTAGTATGCAAGGCTCCTGGATATACATAATGTGAGAGAGCTTGCTGGGAAATACGACGCAACCTTTGGAAATAAGGATGATCGATGATCTCGTACAAACTTTCGAATGGAAATCGGATCAATCCATAAATCGGGTCATTAAAAATTTTCTTTTTATTCATACCTACAAAAATATAATTTTATTCCGAACGTTATTATTTTTATATTGCAAATACAAATTTTGGATAGAGCATGAGTGATAAAATTAAGATACTTTGGGCAGATGATGAGATAGATATGCTCAAGCCACAATTGTTTTTTTTAGAAAAGAAGGGCTATGATGTAGTCACTGTCAGTAACGGTCATGATGCCCTTGATGTGCTGGATGAAGATACCACTATTGACATTATTTTTCTTGATGAAAGTATGCCTGGACTGACAGGATTGGAAACCTTGGGTCGTGTAAAAGCTAAGCTTCCTAATATCCCAGTAGTCATGATCACCAAAAATGAGGCTGAAAATATCATGGAAGAGGCAATAGGATCACAAATAGATGACTACCTCATCAAACCTGTTAATCCCAACCAAATTTTGCTTACATTAAAGAAAATAGTGGACAATAAAAGATTGGTATCTGAAAAAACAGCTACAGACTATCAGCAAGAGTTCCGAAACATTGCAATGGAAATCAACAATGGCCCTGACTATAGAGAATGGACAGAAATTTACAAGAAAATCATCAATTGGGAAATAAGGCTTGACGATAGCAATAACCAACAGATGAAAGAAATACTCAACATGCAAAAAAGTGATGCCAATAGAGAGTTTTTTAAATATGTGTCCAAAAAGTATGTAGATTGGATCAAAAAATCTGATGGACCACGTACTTCACAAAGTCTGCTAAAAGAAAAGGTTTTGCCATTATTATCACAAGGTAAACCTACCATCATGATACTCATGGACAATCTTAGATTTGACCAATGGAAGATCATCGAGCCGATCATTGCCGATTTGTACAAAGTCGATGAAGAAGATTTCTTTTATTCAATTTTGCCTACAGCTACTCAATATAGTAGGAATGCCATTTTTGCAGGATTATTACCATCAGAGATACAAAAGAGATTTCCTGACTGGTGGCTCAATGACAACGAAGAAGGTGGTAAAAATATGAAGGAAGGAGAACTCATGGCAGACCAGATCAAGCGTTTGGTAAAAAAAGACATCAAATCAGAATATGTAAAAGTGACCAATGTACAAGGTGCGCGCCAACTTCAAGACAATGCCCTCAATTTTGTCAACAACGACTTTACGGCTATAGTATATAATTTTATAGATATGCTATCACACTCGCGTACAGAGATGGAAGTACTCAAAGAGTTGGCTGGCGACGAGAAAGCTTATAGATCACTCACCAAATCTTGGTTTTTGAATTCGCAGCTTTGGGCTACACTCCAAAAGCTTGCTGACCGCGACATCCAATTGGTGATCACTACAGATCATGGTACCATCAGAGTACAAAATTCTGTCAAAGTCATAGGAGACAGAGAGACAACAACCAATCTAAGATATAAAGTAGGGAGAAACCTTCAGTATGACAAAAAAGATGTATTTGAAGCTAAATCTCCAACAGATATAGGACTTCCGTCGCCCAATATGAGTAGTACTTATATATTTGCAAAGGAAGATCTATTCTTTCTTTACCCGAATAATTATGCTTATTACAACAATTTTTTCAAAGATACTTTTCAACATGGTGGTATTTCAATGGAAGAAATGATCTGCCCTATCGTGAGATTAACACCAAAAACGAATAGATAATAAAGGTGGAAATCAACAGATAGTAAAATGCATGTCGTCGTCATAGGAGCTGGCGTCATAGGCCAGACCACTGCTTGGTATTTACAAAAAGAAGGCTTGGAAGTGACCATCATTGAGAAAACAGAAGGTCTCAATAACTGTTCTTTTGGCAATGCCGGATACATTTCACCCTCGCATTTTGTACCATTGGCATCACCGGGCATCGTAGCTCAAGGATTAAAATGGATGTTGGACTCAACCAGTCCATTTTATATCAAACCGAGATGGGATACTTCACTATTCAAATGGGGATATAAATTTTATAAAAAGGCAAATGACAGAATTGTCGCCCAAAATATACCACATTTGCACAATCTCCTTCAACTCAGCAGATACCTAACAGAGGAGTTGAATTCCGAATTGCATGGTGGGTTTGAGTTTGAGAAAAAAGGATGTCTTATGCTTTATAATACTCAAAAGACAGCGCATCATGAAGTTGAATTGGCCCAACAAGCTCAAAAGTTAGGCATAGAGACCCACATACTTAATGCAAATGAAGTGCAAAAAATGGAGCCAGATGTCGAGGTGAAAACATTGGGTGGAGTATATTATCCCAATGACTGCCATTTGCACCCAGGCAAAATGATGAAGACTTTAAGACAAGCCAACTTGAATGCAGGTGTCCAAATGGTTTTTAATCAGGAAGTAGTAGATTTTGAAACTAATGGACATCAAGTCATTAGTGTCGTCACACAACAAGGCAAATTTAGTTGTGATCATCTGATAGTAGCTCCTGGTGCTTGGTTGGAAGTATTGACAAAAAAACTTGGAATACAAATATTGCTTCAGCCAGGTAAAGGATATAGTACTACTTATCAAAATGTAGATAAAAACCTTGTACATCCATCTATCTTGATAGATGATAGAGTGGCTATGACACCATGGAGCAGGGAGTTAAGGGTAGGAGGGACAATGGAATTAAGCGGCATCAATCATGATATCAATATGAATCGTGTACTACACATCATTGCAGCTGCCAATATGTATTATCCAGCATTAAATCTACCTACACCAGTTATTGAAGATGTTTGGTCTGGTTTGAGACCATGTTCGCCAGATGGCTTGCCATATATTGGGAAGAGTCCTCATCATAGTAATGTGTCCATTGCAGGTGGACATGCGATGCTTGGCGTAACTCTTGCGGCAGGTACAGGATACTGATCAAGCAACGGTACAAATGAAGCTACAGTTATCCCAACGCAGTTGATTTAGAGGATAGATTGAGTTAGGGTAATTTGTTAAGTTTTGCCTTCCAACTTCCTTTTACTTTTTCGATGACATCTGGTGAAAGCAGCGAGCAACTCTTCACGATGATGCCATCGGTGCTTGAAAAGGTTTTGTTAAACTAGGCAAAAAGAATATGTACCTAACAATTTGGCATCAGCGATTGAAACCAGCAGCATCCAAAACGAACTCAAGCTGTGTGCACCAGTAGATGTTGCCATGAGCAATTGGTTTGCCTTGAAAATGTCTTGCCAAGGGATGCGTGATCCAATATATTTTTGAAAGCAGCACTATAACTGACATAAAGTCAGCATCGCCAATCAATTGAACAAATTTTTTGCAGCATCAGATGCACATTTTCTTGGCCTTTATCCACTAGAGAATAGCATTTCAAAATCATTCAAGTCTATGATTTGGATATCACCTTTCAAAAATGCGGCATAAGTGGCAAACTGCTGCGACTGCTACTGCCACCAAATGCTAAATTTTCATCAAATTTTATTTGGTTTTCGATGCATTCAATAACAATTGTCAACAACGCTTGTTTAGGCGACTTTTCTAAATATTTTGTAATTGAATGTAAATAGTTGAAAATAAATTAATTAGAAATCATATTTAGCGCTATTATCCTTTAAGATTTTCTCCATTTCTTTATAATCTGGCATGATATCAGAGACAATTTGCCAAAAACGGTCAGAGTGACTATTTATCAAATGAGCCAATTCGTAATGTGACTACATAATCTATGGCTTGGTCTGGTGCAAAAATAATCGGATCGAAAAGCTCTAGGTTTTGGCCAGCTGAGCAGCTTCCCCAGTTGGATTTATTGTATTTGAGTTTTCTCTGATGTCATTAATTGGTTTTTTAAAGTATTTTTCAATATTGGTAAAACAATACTTTTTTTTTGAATGGCTGGAAGGAAAAATTTTTGAGCAAATTTGATTAATAATTTACTGATGAGCTTTTGTTCGTCGTGACCTGGCAGGTATCTCAATATAAATTTTCTTTATTGGTAGTTTGATGTATCCTGTTTCTCTATCTACAATATTTAAAGTAAACTTATGGTCTCCAATCTCAAAAGCTTAGATAACATTTTATCCAAACATGATATTTGTTGACCTTCAGTTGGCGCAACCATGTTTTGGCCCATTCGATATGCTTATCTACATTGTTGTTAAATAGGCCTTTTGGTATGCGCAATATGACATGCTTACTAGCTAATGCCACTCTCACACCATTTCGCCTTTCTACGATGATGCGTATAGGGATGAGCACACCATCGATATCCAGAAAATGATTCAAATTTTAATTGGGTTTTTAAATTCGAAGAAATTTATCCATTTGCAGATTCAAAATCCTTCATCACTTGAACCAAAACTTCCACTCCTTCGATGGTCATGGCATTGTACACAGATGCTCTAAATCCACCCACAGATCGATGCCCTTCTAATCCGATGCAACCAGCTTCTTTGCATTTTGCGAGAAAATCTTTTTCGAGATCACTGTTGTGCAATAAGAAACAAATGTTCATTTTTGACCTGTCTTCAATATGGGTAGGTGAGTAGAAGAGGCTATTTCTATCTATTTCGTTGTACAATAGATTGGCTTTGGTTAAGCCATACCTGCGACGCCTCCATTTTTTGATCCATCTCAAAGTCAACATAGACACATACACAGGGAAACTGGTGGCGTATTGTACATTGACCCATTTTCTATATGGTTTTCGTACTTCAACATAGCTGGTATTTTACGACTTACCTTGCCAAGCGCTGATTTGCGCACGATAACAAGAGTAGTGCCAGGACCATATTTTTTTGCGCACCAGCATACACCAAGTCAAAATCATTGATGTCAAACGGCCTGCTGAACCATATCACACACTAAGGGAACATCTGTCTTAGAAAATCCCGATATTGCGTACCAAAAATGGTATTGTTGCTCGTGATGTGAAAATATCTATATGACGGATTCATGGCATATCCTTTAGGATATAAGAATAATTTTTGTCTTTGGATGATGCGATCACACTTACTTGACCATAAAGCTTCTTCGACTCGATGGCCTTAGATGCCCAAGCATCAGCATAAGCGGCTTTCATGGTTTCGTCCAGCAGATTCATAGGTACCATAAAAAAATTGTGAGCTTGCTCCACCTGATAGGAATAATATTTCATGATCATCGCCGATGTGGTTACCTTGACCAAGGCTACGGCTTCGTCCATGACAGCGATAAAATTTTGGACCTATGCGAAATTTCTAAAATTGATAAACCACTGCCATTGAAATCAACGACTGCTTGTGCTGCTTCAGCCATGACTTGTACAGTTGTGGGCCTGCATAAACATACTTCATAATTTATTTTTGTATTTGATCAAACCAAATTATATTAGGTAAAACCACGAAAATGCTAATACGTGTTGTTCTAAAAATAAACTGATTATGTTCTACATGTAGTATATGATTTTGGAAAAAAGTAGAATACCGATTTGAACGATGAATGACGTACCAACCGAACGATGAATGATTCGAACGATTCCAATGATCACGCAAAGCGCGACAAGTTATGAACACTCGAACGATGAATGATTCGAACGATTAATAATGAATGGTTTCCAAGCGTCCAAGTACGAAAGTCATATCAAGTGAGTATCATCATCCTACCTTCCCTCCGATGAGCTCACATCCTCCCATGATCCTCCGAGATGCTCCCGAGATTCTACCCATCCATACCACCGAATTACCACCTTAATTCAGCAAATCTGTGATAGTTCCATTTAGTCCCAGTATTCCTTAATCCCATTTATCACGCAAAAACGTGACAAGTTTTGAATGATCTGAACAATCCGAACGATGAATGATTTGAACAACTGAACGATGAATGATTCGAACAACTCGAACGATGAATGATTTGAATAATTCGAATGATCTGAGTCATCTAAATGATCTGAGTGATTTGACTGATCTGAATGATTTGACCTATCTTTTGCGCCAATGTAACCCACAATGCCATCATGCCAGATTTTAGCAGATATAGGCAATAACGCCAATATTGTCATAGCCCTCTATCGAGAAGTGCATCTGGTCCGTCACTTTCAGATATGAGACTAAAGATGTCCAGCCAGAATTTTATAATGCGAAATGCACTGAGAAGTATTTTGCTGAGGCATTTTCACCGCAGATAACACCGTGTCATCAGCTCATTAAAATGATCTCAACAGTGTAATAGGCCAAGCAGTGCGGTTTGTGACTGGTGTTCATCCATTTTTTATCACTCCTGAAGTTTTGATGCAGCTCGATATAGTCGTGCCACATCCTTATGTCATTTAAGTTCTGACTTGGTGGCCAATGCTTATGGAGCTATAAAGACTTATGGAGATCATTGCATTGTTGTGGATTTGAACAGCATTGACATTTACAGCTGCGATAACAAAGGTATCAAAGGTGTGACTATTGCCCCCATTTGAAGACGGCCATGATGCTACTCATCATCGCAACTGCGCAGTTGCCATTAGTAAACATATCATTACCATCATCTACTATAGGTCATGATACTACATCAGCTATCCAATCTGGCGTGATGTGGGATATGTCGGCTTGGTCAAAAGAATTATTAGAAAGAATGACAGTCGAATTGGGTCAGGAATACACTATTGGGCTACTGGTGGCTTATCTACTATTTTACATCCGTTAGAAAGCAAATTTGATGTAGTGGACAAAATGTCACTTTGAATGGATGAGACTGATATATGAATATTTTGAAAATATATCAATCTCATCTCATTCTTAGATTTTATCTTATTTTTCACCCTATTGATGTTGAACTTCAGTGTGATACCTGATCTAATGGTCGTCGTTGGTACGAAAGTGTTGTCTTTGGTACTGTCCGAGCATAATCAAAGTAAAATCTTAATGCCAAATTTTATTGACGTCGTACGCTTGGATTGAGTGTGATGGTTTTTTGGCCTCTATCTGCTTGACCACCGATGCCAGATTGCAATCTGTAAACTTGCGAAAGGTCATCTTTGTACGAATAAGCAAAGTTGATCCTTATAGTCTTTGCCATTTAGCAGTACCTTTATTCATCAATTTTGACAATAGACCACTATTTTTTTTAGGTTCGGCTGCTCACCAGCTTTCTTTTTTAAGAAGCCTTCTTTTTGGCTTTCTTTTTCTTGCTGAAAGCCTTAAAGTTTTTTGACGACTACATATCCAGCAACGGTGATTTCTTTAGCTTTAGTTTGGCATAATGATAATTAACCCAAGACCACGTCATTTAAAGTCCAAACCAAATTTCAAGTCTTTAATGTCTTGACGCTAAGACTCAAGACAGGGACACCACTCTTGTATATTGACTGAAGGTATAATCTAGAATAATAGTTGTCATTGGGAGACAACTGACCAAATGGATCAGTGGCATCAAATAAAGGCGATGATTCAAATCTGCTGACTCTAATGAAGAATATCCGTGTTTGATGGTGATATTCGAAAAATATTTAAAACATTTTCAACTTGCTAAGACTATAATTGTTGCCAATTTGGTTTTGGAACGTGTTGCTTGCAAAGACTTTTTGCTGATCGAGATTGATGTCAAATGCAGATGTATGAGGCAAGGCGCCGCCATGAAGGCTGGTATGGTAACGCTATTGTGCAATGGTCCATATCCTGATTGGGTACATTTGAAGGCGACGAGATGATCTTCATTACTTGCTTTTAAATTTCTATACAGACCAAACCATTGCCAAATAGTGTTGAGAGACAAGAAGGCTGGCATCATAAGAACCTACATCAAACCTAGCCAATTGCTCAAACTTGCCTCCAGATGATTCAGTTTTTCTGAATACTTCATTATGAGACTTGAAAGTGACATCAATAAAATCTTTAAATGGCTCTATGAGAATTTTAGCATCAAAGGTTTGTTTTTTGGTTTGGATCAGACCATCATTAAATTTTGTACTTGGATTGAACCATTCTTGATTTCTGACCAACCAATTATTATCACCAGTGATTCGTGGTTGTACACCAGCTATAAAATCCCAGCCTGGCGCTGAAAAACCTTCACTTTGACCCAATAGTTTGGATTGAGGCATGAAGCCCGGGATCTGTGTAGTACGATCATCTTTGTAATTAAATTTTACAGAACGAAGCAACATCAATGGTCTTATGATGATGCGCTCAGCCATAGACGGATCGCGTGGTTTATCATCTTTCTTTTCTTTTTTGTCTTTTGATTTGTTTTCGTTTTCTTCATTTTCGACATCAGCCATTTCTAATTTGTTATCCGCAGGTGATACTCCATCTTTGCCTACTGACATTTTTCGTTTGGTGTCTGCTGCTGGTTTTCTGTTAGTATTGCGAGAAGCTTTACCAGTCTCTATACTCTTTAAGTATCCAAACTTGCTGTACAGCTTGGTGAAATCAAATGTAACATTGAAGCTAGCATTTTGGCCATTTCTGATGCTATTGCCCAAATAATTGACTTCATCTATTTTGATCAAACTACCAGCATCCCAGGCATAATCGGCTTTATAATCGGCTCCCGCTGATAACCAGTCAAGGATAGGGATGCTCTTGAATGGCAACTTATAGTTCAAAGATGCTGTATGTTGATAATTCTTTGACCTTCCGAGTGACTTTAGATTTTTATTTCTGTAATAATTGGCATTACCATCCATTTCATTGACAATATTACGATAGTTGATACCATTTTCATCCCATTGGCTTCCAGTCTGATCTACAAGGCCTCTTTCATCTAATGTACTGGCTACGCCTGTATATCTCAATTGATCTACTATTGAATTGGTATTGGCTCTATAGCCAAATCGCAAGGATTTTGCGAAATCCCAGTCTAACACATAATTGCGCTCCCAAGTGAATCTATTGTCATCAAAGGCATAAATAGGCTGTACTGGTTGTCTGAATGTTCGTCTATTGGATAGGTCATTCATCCTGGATGTAAATGAAAAATTGCTAGGTAATATGCTGAAATTGAAATCAGAAATAAATTTAAGCGCTTTTATTTTGATAAATTTGAAAGGCTCAATATAACTCGATTTTCTGGCAAAGACATAATCCACACCTAATGATCTAGTTGTTGACTTGTCTTCGAGTAGGATGGCATCTTTGTAAGTATTTTCTGTAAAAGCATAAGACACACTAAAGTTGGATGGAGACCAAGGCTTACCTGTACCACCTGCATTGATTTTGACATTGGTCAAATTGAATGTCTTGATGATCACATCTACTTGAGCCAATTCCTGGATAGAGTCTCGTTTGTGCGCATCGCTGATGAGAGCTAATTTATCTTTTACTTTGATATCCTTGTCAATAGGGTCGTATTGAGGAGTAATACGGGTCTTTTGGTATTGGGCATATACAGGCACGGTGAGTTTCAACGCTTTTGGCAATAACTTACCAGCATCTATATTGGCCGTGATGTCATATTGGAGTTTTTCTTCTCTCGATCTTTCGTGGAGTCTTTTATCCAAGCCACCAAAACCATTACTACTGAAATTACCAGCAAAATTAAGCTCGCCCAAGTCAGCCATTTGCACTTGTAAGCGACTTTGTGCTGCCCAAGCGAAAGACTCATCATAGCCTGTCACTCTTAGTTCATTGACCCAAACTTCGCCATCTACTACATTCTTACTTCTATTCTTGACACCTATATAGATGACTTTGACAGCACCAAGAGATGGATTTCCTACCATTCTTACTACATCTTCTTTGTCAGGATTGACAGGCATCTCTATGATTTGTTGCCTTGGTTTGATATTGTTTGATATTCTGAATCTGCGCAATGCCAAGAGACTGTCGAGCGGTATATCTATATTATTTTGGATCAACCATACATTTTTTTTGTCTTGATCAGTACCCTTCGAAACGTGCAGAGGCAATTCATATTCATAGTAATTATTATCGCGTTGTTTGGCAATTTCTGTATTGTCAAGAGGGAAATCTTTGCCCAGTCTGACGATGATTGAAATATCACCATCTCTGATAGAATCTTTGGTAACTATAGCGGCATTTTCAGCGTGTACAAACATCTGAAGCCTCTTATACAAAGCGAGATTCAAAGTGGCAGTTTTGGATATACTCACCTCGCAGCCTTCCTTAAAATTTTTGAATTTTAGTGCCATTGACCTTTCGTCTTGACGGTATTGTGCTACTTGATTGAAGGCTCTATTTCTTATGGCTCCAGCAGGAGTTGAATAATTAAACGGTCTTTTGTCTCCATTCTCTTCGATGCCCACATCGTCGATACTAAATGAGACAGTATCTTTGACAGAATCACTATTGCAAAGTGGTTTTTGCTTACGCCAAATACTCCTTTGCAATTGAAAATCAGCCAATCTGAAAGTCTTAGGCTTTTCAAATTCGGTCATATACATCCTCATATACTGGATGCTACGATATCCAGAGATACCATTGATAGCCTTTCCACTATTGATAGGTATTTGGATTTTATACCATTTTTCTACTTTTCCACCTGACAATGGTGTGACCAAGACAGTCTGTCTGAAATAGCTACCGAGTGCTACGGTATCCAATTCATCAGAATTGCCCATTCTTTTTACATTCAGCATGTACTCATAGTAGGCTTCTGTCTGATCCAATGATTTGTTATTGTTGATGTCTTCGATGTCTGGATATCTATTACCTCTCACTAGATTGGTTGAACCATTGGCTCCAGATGTGTTGATGTTTCCATTGTTGAGTGGCGCATTGCCCTCAGGACCGTTAAAAAATCTCATCCTGTCCAACAAGCTCGGTTCTCCTTGCAATTTCGGGTCGTTAAAGAATACGAAATCATCATTGGATGGGTCATTGGCTATTTCTTGGATCGTAGTCAAGTTATTGTTAATCAGCCATGATTCAAATTTTTGAAATTCTTGACTATTATTCATTCCATCAAAACCTACATCTTGGATCTTTGCTTCTTGGAGGTCAAATCCATTGACCAATGGGATACTCACAGTTGCCCGTCCAAAAGCTGTATTGGTGAGAGGTACTTTGCGCTGTGTAGTAGGCATGGCATTTTCAAAAAACAATAGATTGTCTTTCATCACATCTTCAGACACACTACCCAAGTTGATGACTATTTTACCTTCTTCATCTATTGCATGGCCTTGACCATCGCCACGATCCATAAATGGATTGAGCATCCAAAATTCAATTGATTCATAATTGGCAGCTTCAAAGTCTGAGTTAGTAAAGTACCTCTGAATACCTGCCCATCTTGATTTAGGTTCGAGCAATTCGATTTTTTCATTGTTGACAACACTGATACCTGCTGAAATACCAGGATATCCTCCTTTGGTGTCAAAATTGTAAGGTCCTCTCCTTTGTGGATAGTAACTCAAGTCAAAAGTATATAATTGTTGATTGCCAGGTTGCCTATCCCTATTCTTGAAAAGTTCTTGTTGCTGGACCTGTCTAGTATATGGATTTTTCAAGTCATTTCCACTTCTGACAGCACCGATATCAAATGTGGCCCAATTGAGCAAAGCTCTATTAGAATTGTAGGCAAGGTTATCATCATACTCGTACTCTTTGCGTACTACCGGCACACTTGCCAGTGACCATTGGTTGGTAGCAAATCCGCCAAGGTTTAAGTTGGTGACAGCTCCTTCGAAGTCATCCAAATTGGCGATACCTTTGTCCTCCACCACTTCATTACCATTGTTATCAAGATATGAGAAATTAATGCCTGATGCATGTCCTGGTTTGATGCCAGCTACCTCGGCAGTAAAGTTGATGCTTGATTTTTCAGCAGTGCTATAGAATGGCAATTTATCAACCAGTCTGGTCAACCATGGAGCGTCGTTGCTGAAATTGTAATCCAGACCAAAAATTTTGTTTTTAATGGGATCGTCGCCAATATTTACTTTTTGGGTGATAGGACGCTCTGATAGCCTCAAGAATGTAAAACCTAAACTTGATTTTTTGTTGAATTGATACTCTGCTCTCAAGCCTTGCATGTTTTTCTGCTGGAGATTGAAGATAGAATTGTCTTCAAAGCTGACATTGATAGGAGTACCTTGCGCCAGATAGGCTGGATTGATAATCTTGAGCCTTCCTAACGAATAATCAATCTCGTAATCTTGCCCCTCTACCAAGGTCTTTCCACCTGCATTGACACGTACCGATCCTTGAGGTACAAACGCACCCAAATAGATCTCACCATTGGCAGAAGCCCTTTTTACTTTGCCTACCATACGGAATTTATTTTTTTAATTGACCCAATTGGGTAGCCGCAACTATGGATGTAATTGTAGAGCAAATCATACCTGAATTTTTGAAGGTACTTCTATCAGTAACAACTACATTTTCATCGACCTTTCGGATATTGTCTAAATTGATATGACTATTGAATGGCTCCAAAACGGGGAAGACAACACTTCCAGTACGTTCGATGACAGTTACTCCTGGTATGTAATCAAAATATCCATCAGGCTGCGGATCGCCAGCTCTATTCAACCTATCCAAATTAAATAATTGCAATAGAGGTACATAAGCAAGTTTGCTCGTAGTTACCGAGTCTGGGAGGTATCTCTTCAATGATCCATCAGTGAGGTCATCTTCATAAAACACATCAAAAACAAAGTCTTGCTGATTTAAGGAGTTGATGCGAAGGTTATAAACATTTTTCATCATCAAATCCCACATAGGAGATCTGGTGGCTTGGTTGGTTGACTTTAGAAGTTTTACAAAGTGTACTTTGGCAGGCTCAACTCTTGTAGTATCAGTTTGATCACCAGGTTGTATGGAGTTGGCAGCGATTTGACCTACTTGATATATCTTATTGCCATTGGCTGTAAAATAGTAATTGTAAGCAACACCCAATACTTGATTGGGTTTGAGTCTTGCACTTAGTGACAATGTACCCAACTTGGGATTGTAAGTAAACTCAGAACTTGATAATTTCCTACCTCTGAATACCTCAAAATCTTGAGTACGTTTGAGATTGAAGGCACCACTTTGCAATTGTTTGGCTACCTTATCAATATCTTCTATTTGGCCTGCATTAAGCAACTTTTTATAGATATCATTAGCATCATTATAGGGTAGTTTACGACCAAGATCATCATCATCTGAATTGTTATTGAAAATAGTGTTGGCAGAGGTAGCTGTGGCTTTGGTTTTGTCTGGCTCCGCTAAGTCAGCAATAGCAGCGACCATGGTAGAATTTTCTTGGTATTCTGGTCTATCATCAGAAACCCATACCTCGATTTGTGCTATTTGATGAGATGTAGCTATGTATGGTAGTTTTGATAAGTTGGACTCATAACTATCTCTATAGTAGTGACCTATAAAGAAGTGTCTGTTTTCGTCATATTCGTTGGGAGAGATGTTAAACTCTTGGACGGAGACGCCATTTTCAATTTTGATATTATTGCTTTTGGATCTTTGCTGCGATACCAAACCTGTAAGCCGCAACCTTCCGAATTGGAGTTCAGTCTTGATACCGAATAGGCTTTGTGCTCCTTGTATCAAATTGCCTCTCAAGGGCAAACTCACGTTTCCAGCTTCAATTTTTTTGATGATGTCATCTTCAGAAAAGGCATCTGAATCAAAAGATATCTTGGTCAGCCTGTCAAAATCAAAGGTTGACTGTGTATCGTAATTGAAGTCAAGATTTAGTTTTTTGCCTATCTTGCCATCTACATTCATTTTGATCAAAGGAGTAGGAAAATCAGGCTGACTCTGGCGTTGGGCATTGATCTGCAGATTTGGGTCTTCACGTCTGCTGTACAGCCATCCTACACTGAGGGCTACGCTACCTTGAGGTTGTATATTGACTTCTGTACCACCAAAGAGTCGGTCAATCAGGCTATTTTGGAGATCAATTTTGTCCATTGGATCTATTCGGCCTGATTTTGATTTTTTACTCGATTTGATGCCACCGAGTGTATTGAAGTACTGTTTTTCTTGTTCGCCTGCTATATAGTCCAAATATTCGTCAAAAGTCATATATGTAGGTGTCCTGTAGTATTCATCCCCAATTTTCTCCATGATGACGTAGTGGCCTGTCTCTGGATCATACTCTACTTTTTGTTTGATTTCTGTAGAGGTGATGTCAAATGGATTATACTTTTTGTCAGTAATATAATCTCCCTTTCTGTCTTCCAATGGTATGGTATCAATCGCAATAGCCGAAAATGGCACAAAATCTTGAGCATACGGATCAGGAAGGTTTTTGGAAGGTAGCTTAGCAAATAATGACCAAACTATTCCAAAAAGCATAACGATGAATAAAAAACTTTGTTTCATGTTCATAAAAACTATCACAATTTAAGGTTGATACTGATAGAACTGTTATTTACTACCAATCAGTACATCGGAGTATAACGCACTAAATACTGGTTGTCGTATATTTTGAAGTCAAAATTTACAAATATTAACTCAATTGTTTCAATACTTGCTTGATGAGATCTTCTACTAATTCGATATTTGGATTCTTTTCTAAAATTGTTTTGACTTGTTTTTCTACCATTGGTTTCGGAAAACCTAAAGCTACTAATGCAGATAACGCTTCATTTCTGATAGTATTGTTTTCTGGTGAGAAAAGGATGACTTGTTCGCTACCTGATTCTTTGATGACTTTGTCTTTGAGATCCAAGATGATTCGTTTAGCAGTTTTAGGTCCGATACCTTTTACCTTGCCAAGGGCAACAGCATTTTCGTGCATGATAGCTGACCTTACTTCATCTGGATTCATGTATGACAATATCACTCTGGCTGTATTGACTCCGATACCTGATACTGAGATGAGTAAGATGAAAAGCGATCGTTCGTCATCGTCAAAAAATCCGTACAATGACTGATCGTCTTCCCTGACATTCAGGTATGTAAATATTTTAATTTTTTGTAATTTTTCAAGTTTTGAATAGGTATTTAGGCTGATATTGACATGATATCCTACTCCGTGACAATCTACATAAATGTAAGTAGGTGTCTTATGGGTGATTTCGCCATTCAAATATGCTATCAATTGGGTAAAATGTTTGAGTGAATTAAATTAAACCACAAAGATAGTATTATTTATATATTCTCATGAATTGTAATATGAATTTTACTCCACACCAACAGACTTTCATAATGTGTCTATTTTCATTCCATAATGAGAAGATCTACTTGCACTATTCTTTGCATTAGTTTAGGATCCATTGTTGGACATTTTTTGACATTGCCAGAAAAATAAAGCCTATTTTTAGCTATAAAATCATACACTACGTCCATCAGATATGTTGGTATTACTTTCATTATAATGGCGCCAATATTGAATGGAAAACCCAAAAGAGCCATTACATGACTGACGGCTTTGGATTTTGTATAAATTTGCCCATTGGCAATGAGTGTGACCGTATCTGTAGAAACAAGGGTATTTTTCTGTTCATTGAGGGTTTGGATATGTGCCAATTTGATCAATTGATG
The DNA here is from genome assembly GCA_046329385.1 of Saprospiraceae bacterium. Taxonomy (GTDB): domain Bacteria; phylum Bacteroidota; class Bacteroidia; order Chitinophagales; family Saprospiraceae; genus OLB9. Next base: position 31,352 of record JAXLUT010000004.1, on the reverse strand, counting down.
TTTATCCCATTTGACAACCCATTGCACAAGATAGTGGCAAAGCATACACTCACCATCATAAATCAAGATAGGTTGATGTTTTATTAAAGTATTGCAAATCAGATCATTGTTTACCATTTTTAAGATTTATATTAAGGTAGGAATGAAAGATTTTGATCTAATTATATCTCACGAAAAAACATCTCTCAGCAAATCATCAATACGTGACAACATACGTACTTCTACACCAAAATCTTTTTTGGGCAATAAATCAGACTTGTACTTGGCGATATAAATAGTCTCAAAACCTAATCTGCCAGCCTCTTGAATCCTCTGCTCGATGCGATTGACGGGTCTTATCTCGCCTGTAAGACCTACTTCGCCAGCAAAACAAATTTTCTTAGATACATGGATGTCTTGGAGAGAAGATATAAGCGCAGACATTACAGACCAGGTCTATGGATGGATCAGTCACTTTGATACGCCAGCGATGTTGAGAAAAACATCATTCTGACCAAATGCCAACCCACATCTTTTTTCTAAAACAGCCAAAAGCATGGAGAGCCTTCTGAGATCAAATCCTGTGGCTGACCGCTGCGGTGTACCATAGATCGCTGGACTCACCAATGCTTGTGTTTCAAGCAATAAGGGTCTCAACCCTTCTAACGATGCGGCTACTGCACTACCGCTTAGATGATCATCATCGGGAGAAATGAGCAGCTCAGATGGATTGGTGATTTCTCTCAAACCATTAATGTCCATCGCATAGATACCTATCTCATCGGTACTACCAAATCTGTTTTTTAGCGTGCGCAAAATGCGGTAAGTATAATGTTGGTCTCCTTCAAACTGTAAGACTACATCGACGATGTGTTCCAAAAGTTTAGGACCAGCGATGCCACCTTCTTTGGTAATGTGTCCGATGATAAAGATAGGCAAGTTCTTTTCTTTGGCATATCGCTGCAGCTCACCAGTGCATTCGCGTACTTGAGAAATGCTGCCAGGCGTACTTTCTATATAAGGACTTGCCAATGTCTGTACGGAGTCCACGATGATGATATCAGGTTCCAGTTTGTTGGCTTCTTTTAGTATATTACTTACATTGACATCTGTATAGACATAGCAATTTGGATTTTTGTAACCTATCCTTTCAGCCCTCATTTTTATTTGCTCCTCGCTTTCTTCTCCAGATACGTACAAGATTTTTGATTTTTGTTTGAGTGCCAATTGCAATAATAATGTAGATTTTCCAATACCTGGTTGGCCACCTACAAGGATGATAGAGCCGTACACCAATCCTCCGCCCAATACTCGATTGAGTTCGGCATCCAAAGTATCAATGCGACGATTGGTCAGCGATGACACATCTTCGAGCCTCTTAGGAGTTGTTTTTTCTTTTTTTTCTGACCTCCAAACTATATCTTTTTCTTCCTGGACGGTTTTCTTTTCTATTACTTCTTCGTGGTAAGTATTCCACTCACCACAAGAGGGACACTTACCTATCCATTTGGGTGATTGGCTACCACAATTATTGCAAATAAATACAGATTTTACTTTCAATTGAAATTATTTTTTATAAAAAATTGTGACATCGATTTTGAGTTCCGTCATACATTCAGAAATTGATAAAAATACTAGAGTTAATCCTAAAGAGGATAAAAAAAGTAAATTGTTTTCAATTGGTTTTTTGGGGTTATGCGGAGGTGAACGTAAGTTTAGCTCCGCTTTTTTTTTGCCATTTTTGATGAGACTCCCTTTTTAATCAAATCTAACGTCAAAAATTATGAAACAAAAAAAAAGCAGACACTTTATAGCATCTGCCTCTTGATATTATCTAAATATTGGATGATCATTGTGTGGTTTTGACTTCATCTTGGTCGTCGTCCAATTTTTCTTCAACCTTACTTTTAAGGTCATCTACTACATCAGATGCTTTGTCCACAACATCTTCAAATTTTTCCTCTGCTTGATCGGCCAGTACTTCGGCTTGTGCTTTGATATCTTCCAACTTTTCACCTGCTTTTTCTGCCATATCTTCTGCTTTATCCATCAAATCTTCCAGCTTATCGCCAGCTACTTCTGCTACAGCTTTGGCAGTATCTACCACGTCCTCTACCAATTGTTCTACACTTTCTGTCAACTTCTCAATGATAGATTGGCTTTTCTTTGGTTTGACTAATTCGGTGGCTGCTTTCTCCAATTTATCAGAGATCTTATCCAGTTCTTTGGACTGCTCGGCTATACCATCTGCTATTTTTTGTTTGACGGCTACTTTGGCTTCTTCTATTTTTTCAAATTTTTCTACTTTGACGGCTCTTTTTTTCTCCTTTTCCATTTTGGATTCTAGCTCAGACTTAGTAAGGTTCATATCATCAAGTTTTTCATGTTTTGATTTCAACCTTTCTTCTATCATTCTTATTTTTGCGGCCCTGAGTTGTGACTCCAATTGACCATCGCTATCAGCTACTTTTTTTACTTGAAAATCCAAATCTTTTTGATCGAAGTCAATGGATTTTTGCATTTTTTGAATGGCACCTATTAATCCATTATACCTTGCCTCCAATCTAGAAAGATTATTATTGGTAAATTGGTGAACTTCGTTGCCCCTTTTTTCTTTGAGTTTCTTGAAGGTTTCATCAATTTTATTCCAAAGCTCGTTTCTATCATCTTTGGTAAATTTGAAATTTTTTATTTTGGCTTGAACTTTTTTAAGGTCTTCAAACAATGGGCTCAATCCCAATCCACGATCTACTTTACCTTCTATTTCAGCCAATTCTGACTTAAAGTCATCAACATATTTTTTTGATTGGACTTCAAACTCATCTTCAAGAGATTTTTTGAGTTCTTTGAGTTTGTCAAAAAGATGATTGGTCTTTTCTCTCAAGGCAGCACCATGCTCTCTGAACAAGTTTTTATCATTCACTTGTCCTTGTACTTTGGCCCAAAAATCTCTTAGATCTGTCCAAAGATTATTGTCGTATGCTCCGAGTCCTTCTATTTTTTCTTTAAGCTCTTCGAGCTCTGATTTATATAAACCATACAATTTTGATGAAAGCACCACGAAATGCCACTCTGCTTGAGCCCTTGTGATGAGGTCTGTTCTTTCTACCTTGATCTCATCGGGAAGTAGGCTGTCAGAAACAGATAATTTTCTTTCTATCTTGTGGAAACTGGCAGGAAATTCTACTTCTACGTCATCCTTCCATTTTTCGGACATAGCTTTGTAAAATTCTTCAGTGGCAACATTTTCAGGGAATGTATAAATATTTACAACATTCTCTTTTTCAAGGAGTTCTAAAGCGACCAAGATTTTTGCATCTTTTTCGTTCGTACCCCAAAGTACTAATTTGCGTCTCATACTACTAAGTAATTAAAAAAAATCAATAAATTCTAAAATGTAAATATTAACTATATTAAATGGTGATCCAATAAATACTGTGCTATCTGTACAGCATTGGTAGCGGCGCCTTTCCTCAGATTGTCAGCTACAACCCAAAGATTTATTCCATTGTCAATCGACTCATCTCTGCGTATTCGGCCTACAAATACATCATTTTGATTCTTACTATACAACGGCATAGGATATTTAAAAGTTTCAGGATCGTCCAAAACTGTCACTCCATCTGCATTTTGCAAAAGTTCTTTTATTTCTTTAAGGTCAAAAGGGTTTTTAAGCTCTGCGTTGACCGACTCTGAGTGGCCGCCATTAACAGGGATTCTGACAGCTGTGGCAGTGATTTTAATATTTTCATCACCCAAGATTTTGCGAGTTTCATTGACTAATTTCATCTCTTCTTTGGTATAGAGATTGTCTGTAAAAACATCACACTGTGGGATGGCATTTTCAAATATTTGATAATGGTATGCCATTTCGTCTTTTCCTGGTTTTTGACCAGATTTTTCAGCTTCATACTGCGCTACTGCTTTTGCACCAGTACCTGTAAATGACTGATAAGTTGATACAACCAATCTCTTTATGCCATATTTTTTGTGAATAGGTGCCAAAGCTACTACCATCTGTATAGTTGAACAGTTGGGATTGGCAATGATTTTATCGTCTTTGGTGAGCAAATGTGCATTGATCTCTGGTACACACAGTTTCTTGGTAGGATCCATCCTCCAGGCACTTGAATTGTCGATGACGGTGATACCCTCAGCTGCAAATTTGGGAGCCCATTCAAGAGATGTAGAGCCTCCAGCAGAAAAAATGGCCACATCAGGTTTTTTTGATATAGCTTCTACCATGTCAACTATGGTATATTCTTTGCCTTTGAACGACACTTTTTTGCCTACAGACTTTCTGGATGCCACAGGGATATACTCTGAGACGGGAAAGTCAAACTCCTCCAAAACTTCATTCATCACTCTCCCTACTAAGCCAGTGGCACCAACTAATGCTACTTTCATACTAAATTTTTATGCTAAAAGGGTGCAAAAATATTAAAATCGATTTAAACATTTTATATTTGCTTTTTGATCATTCATCAACTCAACTAAATGAATTCACTTTTCATAATATCTTGATCTACCAATACACATATTAAAATGAAGCGCAAAGATATACTTTCAAACCCAATAAAAAGTCTTAGATACATAAGATATTTTATATTTTTCTTTCATGTTTTGTGGGTCAATGTGGCTGTTGGACAGCTCAATCTCAACTTTGATGATGGTAATTTGAATGCTGTAAAGTGGGAAGGAAATATCAATAACTTCAAAATAAATGCCCAAGGTCAACTGCAATTGATGGCATCTGCTGCGGGTGAATCTTCTATTTTTACAAAATACAAAGTGCCTGCTGACAGCATACAGGTGGATTTGTATTTTAAACTTCAATTTGCACCTTCGGGAGATAATTTTGGCAAGATTTACTTGATGGTTGATGATATCAATGAAGCAAAAGCAAATGGCTACTACTTAAAATTGGGCGAAAATGGGTCTAATGATGCCATTCAAGTATATCAATTGGAAAATGGCATATCTCAGCTTTTGGGTTCGGGCAAACTTGGCGGCATCAGTGCAGACCCTGGTGATGCCAGATTGCGCATCAAAATATACCGAAATGGCCTATGGATGATAGCCACCGACTACAATGGCATGACTATTTTTGAGGATGATTTGAAATTTACAGAGCAAGGATTTTTATTGCCAGATTCTACTTATTTTGGTATATATTGTAAATACACTGCGACTCGTGTAGATAAATTTTATTATGACGATATAGCCATCAATACAATCAAAAAAGATACCATACCTCCATTGGCTGTCAATATTGAGGTCGTGGACGAAACCCAAATCAAACTTATATTTGACGAAAGTCCTGAGATAAATTCTGCATTTAATATAGTAAATTATAATGTTGACAATGGCTTGGGTAGGCCAGATCAAGTGCTCTATAGCATAAGTAAACCATTGGAAGTCAATTTGATATACGAAACAAATCCTATCAAGAGTGGTATCCAATACACATTGACTATTGATGGCGTAAAAGATAAAAGCCAGAATTTTAAGAAACAATCTTTGTCATTTGTTTATGCTTCAAAGCCCAAAAAAGGTGATCTTGTGATTACGGAGATATTGACCGACCCTTATACTGGTGGCGATGATTTTGTGGAGATATACAATAGATCATCCAATTTTCTAAAGTTGGATAGTTTGGTAATTTTAAATGCACAAAAAAATGAATCAAAAGTCATTAGGACAAATGAAATATTGTACCCAGGTCAATATATGGCCCTTTCCAAAAATATTGCCTTTTTAAAATCTAAATACGAGACACCAGATACAGCGCGATTTTTAGAGGCTACATTACCGTCTCTCAATGTAGATGGAGCCAATGTTTCTTTGCTTACATTTACCAATGGCATCGGCATAATGGTGGACTCATTTGTATATAGTGAGACGATGCAATTTGACCTCTTGGATTTTACAAAAGGTGTGAGTTTGGAGCGAATTGATATCAATGGCAAGACTAATGATGGCAACAATTGGCATTCTGCTTCGTCTCTCACAAAATATGCTACTCCTGGCTACAAAAACTCCAATGCAGTACAATTATCACCTTTGGAAAATGATGTCATCCGACCAGACAAAAAGGTATTTTCGCCCAATGGAGATAGCATTGATGATTTTGTATTGTTGCAATATCAGCTTAATAAGTCTGGATATTTGGGTACGGTAAAGATTTATGATGCCGATGGGTTTCCAGTTTATGAATTGGCTAATAATGTGCTTTTGGGGCAGCAAGGTAGCCTGAAATGGGATGGTATCAACGATGAAAATAATATTGTAAAAATGGGCATGTATATTATCTTCAGTCGGTTTTTTCATGCTGATGGTGACGTCATCGAAACCAAGCACGTCGTAATAGCAACACAAAATTTTTAAAGTAATACAAACAGCGGTGTTGGAATGAAGAGATGGGTAAGTTACGGCAATAAATTGATGGCTATAGTAGTCATTTTGTCTACAATTGTAGCTATATTTTTACCTCAATTTTTGCCATCTGCCAATATCCAAGATTACATGGTGCATTATTTGCTCATCCTTATCTTGTCAGGATTTATAGGCTTGATCATATCCAATAAGACTATCTTATATGTCAGTTTTGGTTGTGCCGCTGTATTAGCGTTTTTTCTTAAAGGTGCATCTAATAGTGAACTCAAAAATCCAATGTTCAAGCACGCAGCACATTTCAAAATAGTACACCTTAATTTAAGCCTCATCACTGAGGTTGGAGACTTGCAGAAAATCATTGGCGACTCAACAGTCGATGTTATCTCACTGCAAGAATACACACCAGATTGGGAGAATATAATCCCATTTTTGATGAAAGAAAAATTTAGCTATGAGTTTCAAAATGTGCAAATGGATCTGCATGGTAAGGCAATATTTTCAAGACATCCATTTTTGTCAAATAAAGTGCTGACATTTGGAAATTCGCCAAATCTTGAAGCTGACTTTATCATCCATGCTGATACTTTGAGTATTATATCATCCTATTTGACACCTGCTTTAAATGCACATTCGTCTTCTGCCGCTAAGGTAGAACTGGCATCAATGACTGATTATATCAATTCCCATCCTCATGTCAAATTGGTCTTGGGCGAGTTCAATCAAGTCTATTGGTCTCATGATATTTTGGAATTTCGAAGTAAGACAAAATTGCTGAATAGTAGGCGCAATATCGATCCTACAGCACTCAAGGTACCTTATGATCATATTTTTTTTAAAAAAGACTTGGAGTGTTATCAGTTTAGTGAATTGAATGATAATACAGGTCAGCATATTGGTTGTACAGCATCATTTCAATTCAAGACAGATTTTCACAAAATGAGTAAATGATGGAGTTAATCTTCAAATGCAAACACTTTGACGACTTGACCGTCTATGAGCTTTACCAAATCTTACAATTGAGGCAAATGGTTTTTGTCGTTGAGCAAAATTGTCCTTACTTGGATGCCGATGGTAAAGACATCAATGCATATCATCTCATGGGTGAAGATGCAAAAGGTAACCTTCATACCTATACTAGATTACTGGCTGAAGGCATTTCTTATCCAGGTTATACCAGTATAGGTCGTGTCATCAATAGCCCTACAGTACGTGGCAAAGGATATGGCAAACAGTTGATGAAGATTTCTATTCATAAAATTCGTGAGATTTATCCTAATTGGCCTATCAAGATAGGGGCGCAGGCATATTTGAAATCATTTTATGAATCATTTGGGTTTGTAGATATCAACATTCCATATTTGGAAGATGGTATTCCTCATTTAAAAATGGTCTTGGTATAAAATAAAAAAGCCCTCTGCTTTCAGAAGGCTCTTTTTCTTCGCTAAAGATTTTTTTCAACTTATTTGAAAAGAATATCAATCTTCGAGACTTGGTGTCTCAGATATATAGATACGTTATGTATCAAAATCGCTGCTTTAAGTAAAGATTTTTTTTCAATTTTTTTTTAATATTCTTTTGAAATATTTATAAATATCAGATAATCAATGTATTATAATTAAGTACAAACTTTACTTAAAGTAAATATTTTTTTAATTTTCAACATTGTTTTTTCATCCATTTTAATAGCAGTATCTTAGCGCCTCAATAATATCATTAGCAAACCAATGAAAATACTGGTGAATGATGGCATAGAACCCATCGGAAAGGCCTTGCTCGAAGCAGAGGGATTTACTGTAGATATGAATTCTATATCTCAAGAAGACTTGATGAACCAACTCAATAATTATGATGCAATATGCGTCAGAAGTGCCACAAAGGTAAGGAAAGACTTAATTGATGCCTGCCCCAATTTAAAGGCAATAGGCAGAGGAGGAGTAGGATTGGACAATATTGATGTTGATTATGCTCGGTCAAAGGGCATCGCCGTGATCAATACACCAGCAGCATCATCGAGGTCTGTGGGTGAGCTCGCCATGGCACATATACTCACTTTATCAAGATTTTTACATCTTGCTAACAGACAAATGCCAGAGTATGGAGATACAAAATTTAACGAACTAAAAAAAGCATACTCAAAAGGCATGGAGCTCGAAGGCAAAGTGCTCGGTATCATTGGTTTGGGTAGGATAGGGATGGAAACAGCAAGATGCGGACTAGGCATGGGCATGGATATTTTGGCAGTGGATCCTTATGTTTCTGAAGTTGCTGTGCATGTTGGTGCCAGAAAATTTGGATTTATGGAGACCATTTATACCACAGAAATGGACCAACTTTTAGCTAAAGCAGATTTTATTTCTTTACATATTCCTTCAGTAGGTCAGCCTGTCTTGGGTAAAGATGAGTTTGCAAAAATGAAAGATGGAGTCATCGTTATCAATTGTAGTAGAGGCGGTACGATCGACGAAGTAGCTCTTGTCAATGCACTCAATACCCATAAAGTTGCAGCTGCTGCGGTTTGGATGTTTTTGAAAATGAACCCACACCTAGCAAGGCAATCTTATCTCATCCGCGTATATCTTTGACTCCACACATTGGTGCATCTACAGAAGAAGCACAAAATAAAATAGGCGAGGAGTTAGCACAGAAGATGATTGCTGCTTTACGAGGTCAATAGTATTTGGCTCTTGGTTCAAATAATGGGTGACATAGTCATTTACTCCATCTTCAAGTGACCAAAATAGATGGTTGTCATATCCAGCGCTCTCAACTTGTCCATTTATATTAGCATGTGTAAAATATTGATAAGTATCTCTGATGTCGATAGGAGTATCTATGTACATAATATTTGGGTCTAAATTTAATGCTTTGAATGTGCTTTGGGTCAAATCTAAAAATGTACGAGCCTGACCTGTTCCAAAATTGTAAATTCCGCTATCGGCCGATTGATTTTTCATAAAAAACAGAATGATGTCCAATACATCTTTGACATAAATAAAATCTCTACTTTGATGGCCATCAGCATACTCAGATTTATGTGATTTGAATAACTTCATACCACCAGTTTGCTTTATTTGCCTGAAAGTGTGGAATATAACCGATGCCATTCTTCCTTTGTGATATTCGTTGGGGCCATACACATTAAAAAACTTACAGCCTATCCAGAATGGTGGCTTTTCGGGCTGTGCCAATGCCCAAACATCAAATGCTTGCTTGCTATCACCATAAGGATTGAGTGGTTTTAATGTATGAATTAACTTATGAGTCATCATCAAATCCTTGGTCTCCGTTGCCATAAGTAGCAGCACTTGATGCATAAATGAGAAGGGATTTGGCGCTTTGCACACACCTTCCATATACGTTGGGAGTATTGTACATTTAGCTGATCAAAGGTGGTTTTATCCATCAAAGTGGTGTCAGTCCTTGCTCCAATATGCAGGACAAAATCTACCTTTTGACTTGATTTCTCAAACCAATCCAAAAATATATCACGGTGCATCCATTCTCTTACAGACTTGTTATCGGTGTTTTTGTCTTTGTAGAGCTTATAAAAATCATCTACGACCACTACATCTCTATCATAACCTGCTTGGTTTAGTGCTGTCAAAAGGCATGAACCAATAAAGCCAGATACGCCAGTAAGAATAATCATTTGAAATCATTTTTTATGTAGGCCAAAGGTAATTTAAAAAATGTATATACTTTTGTATTGTGTAAATATAAAATCTGAAATGCATAAATTGGGAAAGTTAAAATACTGGTTGATTATGCTGTTGTTGTGTTATTGTAGCGTCCATACCATAGCACAAAATCTAATACCTGATGTGAAAAATATAAGACTCGGTGATCAGACCGTCCAATTAATGATTTATAACAAACCTGGTATGGATATTACTTACATCCATGTACATGAAAATGAAGAGGCATCTTTGGCGGCTGGACTAAGTATGCTAGATAAACATGGTGGAAAACTCATCACATTGGCACATTCTACAGATGGCAGCAGGAATCGCAATGTGACTTTTACGTATCAAAAAACTGTTTATAAGTTTGATCCAAATAGAATTTATACTTCAGACAAAAATGTATTAAAAAATAGTATTATTGTTGAAAAAGGCAGAGGACAAGTAGATGATATTGTTATAAAAATGGTCAGTGACTTGTCAAAAGCAATCTGGGATGAAGTGGATGACAAATCCTTTATATTAGCTTTGCATAATAATAAAAATACACCAGCTTCATTCAAGATTAAGTGGCTTTTTTGGAAGGATGTTGAACCAGAATCTTACAGTATAAAATCATACATCAAATCGCACGATCAATCGAGTGACAGCAACAAATCATGCTCTGATATTTACATCAATCCATCTATCAACAATAGCGAATTTTTTATTGTCACCAAGAAAGATGATTTTGAATCTTTGGTGAGAAAACGCTACACTGTTGTCCTGCAAAACGAATCACCTGTAGATGACGGATCCATGTCAGTTTTTGCATCAAAATTTGGAAAACGCTACATCAATGCTGAAGCAAAAATGGGTCGTAGCGATGTCCAAATCAAGATGTTGGAAACACTGCTTGCTGATTATTAATGAGAATATTTCAGATTGAATATCAATTAAAAGCATTGTACCCAGTCACATCCATACCTGTGATCAACAAATGTATATCATGCGTACCTTCATAAGTGACGACCGATTCCAAATTCATCATGTGTCTCATGATAGGGTATTCGCCTGTGATACCCATACCACCATGCATTTGACGTGCTTCACGAGCTACTTCAAGCGCCATGGCCACATTGTTTCTTTTTGCCATTGAAATTTGAGCAGGCGTAGCCTTACCTTGATTGGCGAGCGTGCCGAGTCTCCAACTGAGCAATTGTGCCTTGGTTATTTCGGTGATCATCTCTGCAAGTTTCTTTTGTGTGAGTTGAAATTGACCCAATTTTTTGCCAAATTGTTCTCTCTCTTTGCTATATCTCAATGCAGAATCATAACAATCTAAAGCAGCACCTACTGCTCCCCATGCGATGCCATATCTTGCCTTTGATAAGCATCCCAATGGTCCTTTCAAACCTTGGATATTGGGTAATATATTGCTTTTTGGTACTCTTACATCTTCAAAAACTAGTTCGCCTGTGACTGAAGCTCGTAATGACCATTTACCATGGATTTCTGGTGCTGTAAAACCTTTCATGTCTTTCTCCACGATCATACCTCTGATGATACCCGCTTCGTCTTTTGCCCAAACCACTGCGATGTCAGCTACAGGTGAATTGGTGATCCACATTTTAGCACCATTGAGGATGTAGGCATCTCCATCATCTTTGATATTTGTGATCATCCCTGATGGGTTCGAGCCATAATCTGGCTCAGTGAGACCAAAGCATCCGATAAATTCGCCACTTCCCAATTTTGGAAGGTATTTACGTCTCTGCTCTTCGTTACCATATTTAAAAATAGGGTACATCACTAATGAACCTTGGACCGAAGCCATAGATCTGATACCTGAGTCTCCTTTTCCAATTCTTGCATGATGATACCATAAGCTATCTCATCCATGCCGCCTCCACCATATTCAGCAGGCAAGCTTGGTCCAAAAGCACCTACGTCTGCAAGCCTTTGAATAGATGGACAGGGCATGCTGCTCTATTGGCATAATCTTCTATAATGGGACTTACTTCTTGTTTCACCCACTCTCTCACAGCGTCGCGCGCTAACAAATGGTCTTCGCTGAGCAATTCGTCTATGGCATAGTAGTCATGGTATTCATACAGGTCAGTTTTTGATGATTTTTTTATTTCGGCGCTCATTTATTTGGAAATTATTCATTATTGGTTAGGAAATCAAAGCCGCAAAGATAGTGGATGATTGGGAGATTAGTACTTGTTATTTCAATTAAATATTTAGTGGTAAGAGTGAAAAGATGATTTTGTTTATTACTGTCATTTCAAGAATTATTAAAATAAATTGATACTTCTACAAAACCTGTGTATATTTGTTTTTATAAAGAAAAATGACATGAAAACCAAGATATCTATTCAAGGTGCAGAGTTTTTTGCTTATCATGGATTTTATGAAGAAGAGCGTAAATCAGGACATACATTTGTGCTTGATGTAGAAGTGACATTACAGTCGTTTGATTCGCAAGATGATGATATAAAAGACACAGTCAATTATGAAATGATTTATATGATTTGCAAAAATGAAATGGACAAAACTCACAAATTGATTGAGACGGTAGTTTTAAATATTATTAAACACCTTCATAGAGATTTTCCTTTCATATCCAATGCTCGGGTCAGAATGGAAAAAATTGGCCCACAATTGGGTGGCAAAGTGGCAAAATCGGTAATTGAAATGGAATCTTAAGCATGTAGTATTTCTTAACTTAAAACATAATAATCATGAAAACAAATTTTTTCTCATTTGGAATTACAACACTTTTTCTCATTTTTGGTTTAGGATCAAGTAGTCAAGCTACACTCAAGTATGTGTCTGATAAAAATGTGAGAACTTACCACTTTCCAAAATTTTTTTTCACTGAGGAATATTATTTCTTTAGTACGTTTAGTTCTGACTCAATAGAATTAGATAATAAATACTATTTTAAAACATTGAGTTTTAAGAAAAACGATCCAAATTGGGAAAAGAACGAGCCATATTTTCGTGAAGAAAACAAAATGGTATATTATAAATATCTGAATCAACCGGAAAAGTTATTATACAATTTCAATTTAATGCTTGGTGATACTCTGAGAGATAATCATGTAGGTTATTATAAAGTAATAAAAATAGATACCATTACAACAGATGATGGCTTGCTCAGAAAAAGGTGGCTATTGAATAATATCTGTATGAATGAAGTAAAAGGACAAACTACTTGGATCGAAGGATTGGGGAATGTCGATACTTATGAACATAGAGATGCTTGTATCATCATTGATCCTGAATCAACATTTATTTGCGCTTCAAACAGTGGAAATGTTGTTTACGCACGATCCTTTTGTCAGACAGTAAATGTAGAAAACACAGTTGAATACCCTTACAAAATTTATCCTAATCCAGCATCAGATATTTTGACTTTGGATGGAGATGTAGATGGCATTCAAAGTATTCAAATTTATGATGCTAATGGACGCATCATTGACTATAGCAAAATAAATAGGACTTCCAAAGAAATTGGCATTGCACATTTATTTGCTGGCTTACATTGGTTAGGCATTATCACAAAGGAAGGGAAAACACAAGTTATCAAATTCGTAAAAATCTAAGGTTAGGTTAAATTAGAAATTATCATAAAATTTGTGCTATGGGCTATTGTTTTTAGAGTTGCCTTCAAAAATAAAAAGTAACAAATATTGCTCAAACTACATAATTAAGTGATGTAAAACATAATAAAGTAAAAATTTTTTTAAAAAATATTACAAAAAATTTTAATATTATAATTATATGTAATATTTTTGCCGCAATAAACCTAACAGACTGCACCCGTAGTGCATTTTGAGATAATAGAATTTAACCAAAAGGTAGGACTTTTTGGTGCTGTATCATTATGTTATATTCTCAAAATGGACGACTTGACCAATTTAAATAAATATTCAAATTTGTTCGCTCTTGCCTGTCAATGGTTAAGGGCTTTTGGTGTTTATTATATGAGAGCTACAAATAAACTATGTAATATATATAATATACACGATATGGCAGATTTCGAAAAAACTCCACTTTCATTCGGATCATTTAATTCACACATAAATTTTCAAACTATGTTTCTCAGGCATCCCTCATATGAAAGCGTTAAATTTCATGGAAAGCCTCAATCAGAGGAAATTAGTTTATTTAAATCACTTAATCTCAAAGTAATGAAAGGTATTTTACAGACTTTTGTTTTTCTGCTCCTACTGATGGGTGCGGAGAGCCTTTGGGGTCAATGTAGTATTGGTGCGCCGACAGTGACAGGTGTTTCTTGTCAAAGTCATAGCACCGATTCTCCTACGGACGATGCTGTCCAATTCAACCTTAACGTTTCTGCCACTGCTGGTAGTACCGTGGGTTATTGGATTGATGTAAGTGGAGGTACTACTGTGACACCGCAAGAAGGCACCTATGGGAGTAATTTGGCTATAACGCTGGGCAATGGTACAGCGGGCAGTGGTCAGAGTTACACCATAACATTGACAGACAAAGCCGATTTGTCGTGTCAACGAACATTTGTAGTAGGACCCACTGCCAGTTGTAGCGCAGGCTGTTCTACTCCAATACAATTTATTTGTGACACACCTGGAAACCCAGGTACCCAATCTGTCACCCTCACTGCAGAGGCTGGATTGACCAATGTATTATGGTTCAATCAAGCTAATGTACAAGTAGGAGCTGGTCAGTTAGTCGTAACCACTACCACACCTTATATGGCAGATGGATCTGAAACTTTCAGGTACGAAGCCCGACGGCATGGTTGTGTTGTCAGCCTTTGTTGCCCTATTACTGTCCAAACTCAGGGGATTGTGGGCATTTAGACTTAGCCCTGATAAAACAAAAAAGGATAATTTACCTGTAAAGTTATGGACAAACCATAACATTCAACATTCAGGTGTGTAATCAGGGTACTGACCCTGTTACCAGTGTGAGTTTAATTGATTATATCCCTTCGGGTTTCACCTTCTCTCCAAACAATGGGTGGACGAGTTCTGGCCCAAATGCTGTTCGTACACTTACACCTTTAGTGGTCTTCCTTGCAGGGAGGTCTTGCTGTCAGTACTTGTGTGACAGTACCTATTAATTTTGTAGTGTGAGTAATACTGCAAACTTACCAACGTATTGAATTATGCTGAGATCACTGCTGGTACTGACTCAAAAGGTCGTACCGATGATATCGATAGCACGCCAGATACTAATGTCGGTAATGATGCGGAGGTGTTGTAGGTACAGCTACTGACGACATTTTGACTGGTGATGGTATTGTTGATGAAGATGACCATGACCCTGCTACAGTAAGAATTGTCGATCTTGCTTAATAAAAGAAATCATCACAGCAGGGCCGTATAATTATAATCAGCCAATAACCTTTAGAATTACTGTTACCAACCAAGGGAATGAAACAGCATCTTCTATTGTGGTTTCAGATTATGTTCCAGCAGGATTTCTTTTACTTGCACCAAACAATGGATGGGCAGGAGCATCTCCTCTTATTACGAGGACAATTACTGGGCCACTGCCCATAAGGCCTCAACAACAGTTGACCTAGTCTTGACTTTGCAGCCTAGTGCAGCATCCAATGCTTGGTTGAATGTGGCGGAAATCAGTTCATTCAATGACACAGCAGGTAATGCTATTGGCATGTTTGACATTGATAGTGATCCTGACCAAAGTCCAAATAATGATGCCGGTGGATTAGTAAATAGTCCAGCTGACAATTATTTGAATGGTAATGGTACTGGCGCTCCTGGATCTGGTGTGCTGCAACAGACGAAGATGATCAAGACCCAGCTTTGGTACAAGTATTTGACTTAGCATTGAAAAAAGAACTTGTGACAGCAGGTCCTTATACCAATGGTCAGACACTTACATCAACATTACGGTTTATAACCAAGGTAATGTAGATGCAACCAATGTGGTAGTGACAGATTATATTCCTAATGGATATACTATGCCAACAATGGCTGGACAGGTGCATCGCCGACTATCACCAATACGATAGCGACGCAGTAAGAGGTGCTAGTACTGTAGTTCTATTCTTCAACTTACTCTTATCACACCAGCAAGTGGTACACCACCAAGCCGGGTGAACAGAGCAGAAATTTCATCTGCTACTGGAGGCATGATGATAGTACACCAGATGGCATTGTCGGCAATGATAACCCCGTTAATCCAAGATCCAGATGACAATAATGTTGATGGTAATGGCCCTTCTCAAGGTGAAGACGAAGATGACCTCTGCGGACCACAAATAGTGGATATCGCATTGGCAAAACCACTGTCAAGAAGCGCTGGTCCTTATAGTTATGGTCAAAATATCGTATTCAATGTGGCAGTGACCAACCAAGGTAGTGTTGCATTGCAAAACGTAGATGTCACTGATTATATACCATGTGGATTTACTTATGTGACTGGTAGTCAGCCGGACATTGTCAGCAGCAATGCGGGTGACAAGAATCGCAGGTCCATTGGCAGCTGGAAAAGCTACTGTAAATTTAACACACCCTTAGATTGCAGCCGTGTGCGACAGCAAATGCGTGGTTGAACTATGCAGAGGTGAGTTATATGGAAAATATATCAGGAGTCAATATGGGAGCATGGCTGATGTAGATAGTGACCAGATAATATAAAATGGTAATGATGCGGTGGTCTTGCTGAATCACCAGCTGATGACTATGTAAACAACGGTACAGGTACGCCAGGATCTGGCATGGCTGCCACTGACGAAGATGACCATGACCCAGAGTTAGTACAAGTATTTGACTTACTGAAAAAGAACTTCAGACAGCAGGTCCTTATACTAATGGTCAGACATAACATTCAACATTCAGGTGTGTAATCAGGGTACTGACCCTGTTACCAGTGTGAGTTTAATTGATTATATCCCTTCGGGTTTCACCTTCTCTCCAAACAATGGGTGGACGAGTTCTGGCCCAAATGCTGTTCGTACACTTACACCTGGTAGTGGTCTTCCTGTAGGAGGTCTTGCTGTCAGTACTTGTGTGACAGTACCTATTAATTTTGTAGTGAGTAATACTGCAAATCCTACCAACGTATTGAATTATGCTGAGATCACTGCTGGTACTGACTCAAAAGGTCGTACCGATGATATCGATAGCACGCCAGATACTAATGTCGGTAATGATGCGGGAGGTGTTGTAGGTACAGCTACTGACGACATTTTGACTGGTGATGGTATTGTTGATGAAGATGACCATGACCCTGCTACAGTAAGAATTGTCGATCTTGCTTTAATAAAAGAAATCATCACAGCAGGGCCGTATAATTATAATCAGCCAATAACCTTTAGAATTACTGTTACCAACCAAGGGAATGAAACAGCATCTTCTATTGTGGTTTCAGATTATGTTCCAGCAGGATTTTCATTTGCACCAAACAATGGATGGGCAGGAGCATCTCCTCTTATTACGAGGACAATTACTGGGCCACTCGCTCCAGGTGCCTCAACAACAGTTGACCTAGTCTTGACTTTGCAGCCTAGTGCAGCATCCAATGCTTGGTTGAATGTGGCGGAAATCAGTTCATTCAATGACACAGCAGGTAATGCTATTGGCATGTTTGACATTGATAGTGATCCTGACCAAAGTCCAAATAATGATGCCGGTGGATTAGTAAATAGTCCAGCTGACAATTATTTGAATGGTAATGGTACTGGCGCTCCTGGATCTGGTGTAGCTGCAACAGACGAAGATGATCAAGACCCAGCTTTGGTACAAGTATTTGACTTAGCATTGAAAAAAGAACTTGTGACAGCAGGTCCTTATACCAATGGTCAGACACTTACCTTCAACATTACGGTATATAACCAAGGTAATGTGGATGCAACCAATGTGGTAGTGACAGATTATATTCCTAATGGATATACCTTTACTGCCAACAATGGCTGGACAGGTGCATCGCCGACTATCACCAATACGATAGCGAGCCTTGCAGCAGGTGCTAGTACAGTAGTTCCACTTCAACTTACCTTTATCACACCAGCAAGTGGTACACCACCAAGCTGGGTGAACAGAGCAGAAATTTCATCTGCTACAGGAGGTACGGATGTAGATAGTACACCAGATGGCATTGTCGGCAATGATAACCCTGTTAATCCAGGTGATCCAGATGACAATAATGTTGATGGTAATGGCCCTTCTCAAGGTGAAGACGAAGATGATAGTGACCCTGCGGGACCACAAATAGTGGATATCGCATTGGCAAAAACCACTGTCACAGCTGGTCCTTATAGTTATGGTCAAAATATCGTATTCAATGTGGCAGTGACCAACCAAGGTAGTGTTGCATTGCAAAACGTAGATGTCACTGATTATATACCATGTGGATTTACTTATGTGACTGGTAGTCAGCCATGGACATTGTCAGGCAGCAATGCGGTGACAAGAATCGCAGGTCCATTGGCAGCTGGTGCTACTGTAAATTTAACAATAACCCTTAGATTGCAGCCGTGTGCGACAGCAAATGCGTGGTTGAACTATGCAGAGGTGAGTTATATGGAAAATACATCAGGAGTCAATGTGAGCATGGCTGATGTAGATAGTGACTCAGATAATATAAATGGTAATGATGCGGGTGGTCTTGCTGAATCACCAGCTGATGACTATGTAAATGGTAACGGTACAGGTACGCCTGGATCTGGTACGGCTGCTACCGACGAAGATGACCATGACCCAGAGTTAGTGCCAGTATTTGACTTAGCATTGAAAAAAGTGCTAAATACTGCTGCTCCATATACTTATGGTCAAACACACAGTTTTACAGTTACTGTTTACAACCAAGGAAATGTAGCTGCTTCTAATATTGTGCTCAATGATTATATCCCTGCTGGATATACATTCGCAGCCAATAACGGATGGACAGGTGCGGCTCCAACTATAACAAGAACCATTGCAGGTCCTCTTGCGCCAGGCGCAAGCATGACAGTCAATTTGGATTTGACTTTTGTAAGTTTGTCAACTCCAACTACCACAAAATCTTGGGTGAACTATACTGAAGTTGCTTCTGCAACTGATGCAGCTGGTAATCCAGTTTTTGATGTGGATAGTACTCCAAATAGTAATGGTACTAACGAAAATGCCGTTTATCCTCAAGGTCCTGGTGACAATGATACAGCCAGTACTTCAGATACAGGTGTTGGAAGCCAAGATGATCACGACCCAGCAGGTCCAAAAGTCTTTGACCTTGCATTAAGGAAAACAAAAGTAACTGCCACACCAAGCTTTAGCTATGGTCAAACAGTGATGTACCAAATTGAAGTGTTCAACCAAGGTAATATAGCAGCTACTAATATTGAAGTAACTGATTATCTTCCTTGTGGCTTAGAATTTAATGGAGCTTCAGCTACTAATGCTGGTTGGTCTTTATCAGGAAGTAAAGTAACAAAAACTTATTCAGGTACATTAAATCCTGGACAAAGTACCACGTTATTCATTGATTTGATCGTAAGAGAGTGCACAACTAATCTTAATAGTGCATGGACAAATTATGCTGAAATTTCAAGAGCTGACGATACTGACCCTGCTACGCCTGGTTTGCCAACTGACGTGGACAGCACTCCAGATGGTACCAACGGTAACGATACTGGCGGTGTACCTAATTTTGGTGGCGTAACAAGTGGTACCGATGATACTATCAATAATGAAAATGGTGATGAAGATGACCATGACCCAGTTAAAATTGAAGTATTCGACCTTGCTTTGAGAAAAGTATTGGCGACTCCAGCTCCTTATACTTATGGTCAAGCATTGACATTCAATATTGAAGTGTTTAACCAAGGTAATGTGACGGCACAGAATATCCAAATCAGCGATTACGTTCCTTCGGGATATACATTTGCTGCAAATAATGGATGGACAGGTGCAGCACCTACTATAACAAGAACAATTGCAGGACCATTGGCTCCTGGTGCAAGTACAGGAAACATTCCTTTAGTTTTAACTTTAGTAATGGATGGTACAGGCGCCGATGCTTGGGACAATTATGCTGAGATTTCTGCTTCTCAAGATAACTTGGGCAATAACAGAAATGATGATGCAGATAGCGTAGCTGACACCAATCCAAACAATGACAATCCAGTACAACCAGGTGATCCTGATGATAACAATATCTTGGGTGGCGGACCAAATGCCAGTGAAGATGAGGACGATCATGACCCAGCAGCACCTGTTATAGTTGATATTGCTTTGCGCAAAACAACTGTCACTCCTGGCCCTTACCATTATGGAGACGTAGTTAGCTTCAATGTTGAAGTTATCAACCAAGGTAATGTTGATTTGACAGATATTGATGTGGTTGATTATATACCATGTGGATTCGAGTATGTAAGCGGAAGCCAAACTTGGACTCTTAATGGTACACAAGCACAAACTAACCTTGCAGGTATCCTTGTTGCTGGTGCATCTACCAATATCAGAATTGATTTGAGAGTGAAGGCTTGTGCTACTCCAAATGCATGGTTAAACTATGCTGAGGTGAGAAATATGGAAGATACTCAAGGTAACAACTTGAATACTTCTGATATAGATAGTAATCCTGACAATACTAATGGTAATGATGATGGTGGTCAGGCAGATAGCGCCAATGACGACTTCGTTTTAGGTAATGGTAAAGCAACAGGTGGTGCACCTGGAGATGCGGCTACTGCCACAGATGAAGACGATCATGATCCAGAATTGATCCAAGTATTTGACTTAGCACTTAAGAAAACATTGACTACAGCAGGCCCTTACAGATATGGTGATAATCTTACATTTACCATAGATGTGTATAACCAAGGCAACATGGCAGCAAGCAATATTGTTATCAATGATTATATTCCTGCTGGATACACATTCAACGGTGCTTTAAATCCTACATGGAGTGGAGCTTCACCTTTAGTTACAAGGACTATAGCTGGTCCATTGGCAGCTGGTGCTTCAACAAGTGTTACTATTGTATTAACATTGGTTAGAAACAGTGGTGAGACAGCTTGGGATAATTATGCAGAAATTGGAGGCGCTACTGACACCAGTGGTAACCCAGTTTCAGATGCTGATAGCAATCCAGACAATAATCCTGGCAATGATAACCCTGTTACTCCTGGTGATCCTAATGATGACAACATCACTGGTGGTGGACCATCAGTTGGTCAGGATGAAGATGATCATGACCCGGCAGCACCTAATATTATCGACGTTGCTTTGCGTAAAACAACAATTACTGCTGGACCATACACTTATGGACAAGTAGTAAGCTTCAACGTTGACGTGATCAATCAGGGTAATGTGACAGTGACTGATGTATCAGTAGTTGACTATATACCTTGTGGTTTCGAATATGTGAGTGGTAGCTTACCATGGGCATTGAGCGGTACACAAGCTACTGCTATGCTTTCAGGAAGTTTACTGCCTGGTGAAACAAGAAATCTTCGTATAGATTTAAGAGTGAAGGCATGTACTTCACCAAATGCATGGTTGAACTATGCTGAGGTCAAGAGTTTTGAAGATATTAATGGTGTAGATATCAGTAGTCAAGATATAGATAGTACTCCAGATAATATCAATGGCAATGATGACGGTGGTCAAGCTGATAGTCCGAATGATGATTATGTAGATGGTGATGGCAGAGTTACTGGAGGTACTCCAGGTGATGCTGCTACAGCAACAGACGAAGATGACCATGATCCAGAATTGATACCTGTATTTGACCTTGCATTGAAGAAAGTATTAGTAACAAGTGCACCTTATGTTGATGGTCAACCTGTTACATTCAATATTACGGTTTATAATCAAGGTAACCAGACAGCGCAACGTATAGTAGTAAATGATTATATTCCTATCGGATATACTTACAATGCAGCATTGAATCCAGGGTGGGCAGGAAGTCCAGCTACTATCACATATAATGTACCAGGTACTTTAGCTCCAGGTGCTTCTGTGGTGATTCCATTGATTTTAAATATTCAGATGACAATGGGTGGAGACAGAAACTGGATCAATTACTCAGAGATAGGTAGCGCAGATAATGATGCAAATACCACTAACACTCCTCCAACGGATGCTGATAGTACCCCAGGTAGTAATACTCCACAAGAGAATACTGTAATACCTGGTTCGCCAGATGATGATAATGTCAATGGTGGTGGGCCTTCTGTAGGACAAGACGAGGATGATCATGACCCTGCTGGCCCAAGATTGTATGATGTTGCCTTGAAAAAGACAACTACAGCAGTTGGACCATTTAGCTTCGGTCAAGTGGTGAAGTTTGATATTACTGTTTACAACCAAGGTAACTTCCCTGTTCGCAACGTTAAAGTAGCAGATTATATTCCTGCTGGATTTAAGTACAGAGGAGCTGAAAACTTTGGAGTATGGACATTTGACGCATTCAGCGGTAATGCTACAACTACGATCCCTACCACATTGTTGCCGGGACAAAGTACTGTTGTGAGTATTTATCTTGAAGTTCAACCTACGACAAATTATGTAACTGGTTGGGACAACAGAGCAGAGATTTATTCATTTGAAGATACTGCTGGTAATAATGCAAGTACAATGGATATAGATAGTTCACCAGATACCAATCCAAATAACGATGCTGGTGGTGAGCCTGAAGGTCCATCTGATGATTATGTAGATGGTGATGGACATGGTCCTATTGGTGGTGGCCCAGCTACTGGCGATGAAGATGATGCCGACCCAGAAAGAATAGAGATTTTTGACCTTGCTTTGAGAAAGCAATTGGTGACAGCTGGACCATATTCTTATGGTGATTTACTTGAGTTCAATATCACAGTATTCAACCAAGGTAATGAAGCTGCTACCAACGTAAGAGTCACTGATTACATCCCTGCTGGATATGCCTTTAATTTGGCAGACAATCCTGGTTGGACAGGTGCAGCACCTAATGTAAATTATGTGATTGCTGGCCCAATCCTACCTGCTACAAGCTCATTGGTGAAAATTTACCTTCGAGTACATCAAACGACAGGTGGTGAGAAACATTGGATCAATTACTCAGAAATTACTCATGCAGAAGACGCAGACGGTAATAACAGAGATACTTGGGACATAGATTCTAATCCAGGTAGTAATGGTGTAGCTGAAAATGCGGTAGAGCCTGGCAAACCTGGTGATGATTATATTGATGGCCACGACAAAGGTGGTGAAGAAGATGATCATGACCCAGCAGGAATCGAAGTGTTTGACTTAGCACAACGCAAAGTGACAGCTAATCAAACTGGACCATATTCTTATGGTAATCAGATCACATACACTATTGAATTGTTCAATCAAGGTAGTATATCTGCTGGCAATATTGAGGTAACAGATTATATCCCATGTGGATTCAAATATGCTACTGCAAATAATGCAGCTGGTTGGACTTATAGCGTTGCTACAGGTACAGCTAAGAGAATTGTTGCTGGTCCATTGGCTCCAGGAGCTACTACTTCAGTGACCATCATTCTTGAATTGCAACAATGTTTGGATAATAGTGTAGGTACATTTACCAACTATACAGAGATAAGTGACTCTGATAGTAATGACCCAAGCTATCCACCGACAGATATTGATAGTAATCCAGATACTAACCCTGGCAATGATCCAGGTGGAGAGCCAGATGGTCCAAATGATGACGTCGTTACTGAAGATCCAGGACTACCTGGAAATGATGACGAAGACGATCATGACCCAGAGAGAGTTGAAGTATTTGACTTAGCATTGAAGAAAGAGTTAGTAACAGCTGGCCCTTACAGATATGGTCAAGTTTTAGATTTCAATATCACAGTTTGTAATCAAGGTAATGTTAATGCAGCAAATATTGTTGTAAGCGATTATTTACCTGCAGGATTTGGATTTGCCTTTGCTACTAACCCAGGTTGGGCAGGTACAGTGACAGCTCCTACATTTACTATTCCAGGTACATTGGTTCAAGATCAATGCGTGGTGATTCCAATGAAGCTCACCGTACTCCAGACTACTGGTGGCGAGAAAAATTGGATCAATTATGCTGAAATCACAGCAGCAACTGATGCTAATGGTGGGCCAAGAGTGGATGCCGATAGTAACCCAGGTAGTAATAACGCTACAGAAAATAGTGTTGAACCTGGCGACCCTGCTGATAATAATTTAGCAAGTACTGACAAAGGTGGCGAAGAGGATGACCACGACCCAGCGGGCATGGGAAGTTTACGACTTAGCTCAAAGGAAGGTAACCACTGCCACTGGTCCATTCAGATATGGCGACATTGTTAAGTTTACTTATGAGATATTTAATCAAGGAAGCATACAAGCTAGCGCTATTCAAGTGACCGACTATGTACCTTGCGGATTCAAGTACGTAGCTACTACAAATAATGCCAATGGATGGTCATACAATACCACTACAGGTGATGCGACTATCACATTGCCAGGTGCATTGGTGCCAGGTGCAAGCAGAACAGTTGATATTTACCTTCAAGTACAACCATGTATCACAGGTAGTACCAATGCTTGGACAAATATCGGCGAAATATCTGGCGGTAATAGCGATGATCCAAATGAGCCACCAACCGACATTGACAGTGATCCAGACAAAGATCCAGATAATGACCCAGGTGGAGAACCAGATGGACCAAATGATGATGTTGTAGATGAAGACCCTAATCTTCCAGGTGATGATGATGAAGATGATCATGATCCAGAAAGAATAGAAGTGGTTGACCTTGCTTTGAGAAAAGTAATGGTGACTGCAGGTCCTTACTCTTATGGTCAAGTAATAGACTTTGATATTGAAGTGTTCAATCAAGGTAATGTTACCATGACTAATGTTGAAGTAATCGATTACATACCTCAAGGATTTACTTACGACCCAGCATTGAATCCAATCTGGCAAGGAACATATCCTGAAGTATTTACAATCATAGCTGGACCATTGGCTCCTGAAGCTTCAACTAAAGTAAGGTTGAAACTTAAATTGGTTCAAACTACTGGTGGTAGTAAGATCTACACCAATGGTGCTGAAATCACTGCCATGGATGATGATAATGGTGACCCTCGCGACAATGATGATGCAGATAGTACACCTGATGATAATCCTGACAATGACAATCCAGTCACTCCTGGTGATCCAAACGATGATGTAGTGGATGAAAGTCCAAACGATCCGAATAGCCCAGGTGATGATGACGAAGACGATTCTGACCCAGCAGGTCCTAAGATTTTTGACCTTGCTCTTAGAAAAGTTCAGTTGACAGCATTGCCTAGCTTTAGCTATGGACAGACAGTTATGTTTGGTATCCAATTGTACAATCAAGGTAATATTGATGCTAAAGACATCGTGATCGTTGATACATTACCATGTGGATTAGAATTTTTACCTACATCAGCAATCAATATTGCAGCTGGTTGGGTATATAATCCTGCTACAAGAGAAGTGAGGACCACATACAGAAATGTATTGGCCGCTGGTACAAGTACACAATTGATGTTGGACAATAGGGTAGTACCTTGTTATACTACAGTGGGTAAGGCATGGACAAACTGGGCAGAAATCGAATCTGCTAATGACAATGATCCTAATACGCCTAATCCACCGGTGGATATAGATAGTGATCCAGATGGTAACAACAACAATGATCCAGGTGGACAACCTAATACACCTGAAGATGATGAGATCAATGGAGATCCAAACAATCCGAACAATCCTGGTGCTCCTCAAGATGAGGATGACCACGATCCACATCAGATTGAAGTATTTGACCTAGCAGTTCGTAAGACTGTAGATAACAGAGGACCATACAGAATTGGAGAGACAGCAACATTCAGATTGAAGGTATTTAACCAAGGTAATGTACCTGCTAGAAATATCGTCTTGAATGATTACTTAAGAAGTGGATTCAGCTTCAATCCTGCTACCAATGCAGGTTGGACATTGACTTCTGCTCCGACTCCGGCTGTTAATGGCTTGCTCAACTATACTATACCTACCTTATTGGTACCTGGTGATAGCATAGTAGTAACACTGAAATTGGAAATAGCATTGGATGCAAATCCTGCTGTAACTGATTGGTGGAATTATGCAGAAATCAGAACTGCTCAAGATACACTTGGCAATAATAGACATGATGATGCAGATAGTACACCTAATAGTAACTCACCTTACGAAAACGATGTTGAACCTGATGATGCTTGGGACAACGTAGTCAATGGCAACGGACCAAACTTCAATCAAGACGAAGACGATCATGATCCTGAAAAAGTGATCGTGGTAGGAGGTCTTGGTGATACAGTTTGGAAAGACCTTGATGGCGACGGTATTCAAGATCCAGGTGAGCCTGGAGTAGCAAACGTTGTAGCTACATTGACAGATTGTAATGGAAATGTATTGGCAACTGATGTTACTGATGCTAACGGTTTCTATTTCTTTGACAATTTGATCCCTGGCAATTACCAAGTTCAGTTCAATATTAGTAACCTTCCTCAGGGATGTGCATTTACATTCCAAAATCAAGGTTCTGATGATAAGCTTGATAGCGATGTGAATTTGAATGGCTTAGGCCCATGTACCAATATCACAGGCGGTGAGTATGATAGTACTTATGATGCTGGATTGTTGATCTTGGCTGCTATTGGAGACTTTGTATGGCATGACCTCAATGGTGATGGACAGCAAGGTGCTGGAGAGCCTGGTATCCCTGGAGTACAAGTAAATCTTTACAAAGGTGATGGTACTTACGTAGGTACTACTTACACCAATGCATCTGGATATTACTTATTCGACTTCTTGTATCCTGGCAACTACTACTTAGAGTTTATCAATCCTACTGGATATGACAGAACATTCCCTAATAGAGGCAATGATGTTTCTGACAGTGATAGTGGTGACGAAAATGGACCTCGTACTACAGCAACCACGTATTTGTCTCCAGGTGAGAGAGATATGACTTGGGATGCTGGATATTACAAGTGTATTCCTTTGGGAGACTTAGTATGGTATGATATCAATAAGAATGACATCTGGGATACCAATGAAAATGGTATCAATGGACTTAAAGTCAATCTTTGGAGAAACCACTTTGGTACATGGTTGATTTGGGATGATGTAAGAACAGGTCATAAGCCTGGTACTCCTTCAGATGATGGATACTTCAAGTTCTGTGCGCCTCCAGGTCAATACTATATCGAAATCGAATTGCCACCTTTAGGTCTTGTAAGAGCTAGACCAAATATCGGTAGCGTAGAAGAAATCGATAGTGATATTACCAATGCCAACGGACCTATCACGACTGATATGATGACCCTTCTTTCTGGACAAGAAAAGTGTGACTTAGGTGCAGGCTTCTATCCACAAGCTACTGCTGGTAACTTGGTATGGTTGGATGCTAATGCCAACGGTGCACAAGAACCACAAGAAGCGAGAATGGCTGATGTTACTGTTCAAGCTATTTCAATAGCAACTGGTACGGTTACATCTGAAGCAGTCACTGATGCAGAAGGTACTTACTTACTTGAAGGTTTGGAAAAACAAGCTTACTATCTCAAGTTTACTCCACCAGCTGGATACTTTGCCACTGTCGCAAGAGCAGCAAGTGATGACATAGATAGTGACGTTGACCATACTTATGGTATTAATACGACTAGAGCATTTGATATGCAACCTGCCAATGCTTACGAAAACATTGACATGGGTCTTGCTTTCTCACCACTACCAGTTACTTGGTTGGATGTGAGAGCTGAAAGAGTGAACGATACACACATCATCAGCTGGCAAGTAGCCAAAGAAGTAAATGTAAGTCATTATGAAGTCGAAAGAAGAATGGAGTCTGAAAAAGCATTCTATACTATCCCAGGCAAAGTAATGGCAAAAGGCAACTTGGCAGAAGTAATGGATTATAACTTGACAGATTTTGAAGTTGAGAAATCAGGAGTGTATATTTACAGAGTGAAACAATATGACTTCGACGGTAAGTTTACTTATAGCAAGCTTGTGAAAGTAAGTCATAATGGCGAAAATTCTGTAGAATTGTATCCTAACCCTGCAAGAATTGAGTCTAATCTACAAGTAGTGTTGGCTCAAGATTCTGATGTGAAGATAGAGATGTATGATGCAACAGCAAAACTCATCAAAGTCATCAAAGCATCAGACGTACAAAGAGCAGGTGATGTCAATTACAATATCAACTTGCAGTCAGTGCCTGCAGGTGTGTACAATGTCATCGTCACTATTGATGGTGTACAAATCGAGAAAAAATTGATTAGAATAGAATAATACCTGTCCTACAGGAATAAAAATTCGCAAATAATATTAGCCGGTATCTCTTCGGAGGTATCGGCTAATTTATTTTTAAGGAGTCTTGTACAGTTGGAACAGTGGATAAGCTGTCTTCAGCTGGTTTAAGTGGCCTTAAAAATTCTGGTAATGGCTCTGTTTTATGTTTTGAGCAATTGGTCAACTCCTTAAAACCATCAGGTGGTGTTGCAAATTTGGCTTTACTATCAAATATATTGGTCTTATCATTTTCCAATTTTCTGATGAATTTTTCAAAAACGGGTTTTGCCGTAAAGTATCCTTGTCCCACATCATCTCTCAAAAACCTGATCCACTTATCGTCTCCACCTGTCCATACACCTACCACCAAATTGGGCGTAAGACCCATATACCAACCATCGCATTGGTCATCTGTTGTGCCAGTTTTGCCTCCATTAGGTGTTTTGAGGTGCATGCTAAACTCTCCAGTTTCGTTATTGACCAGCATATCGAGCATGATAGCATTATATAGTGGGTCGATTACTTTGGTAGAAGTTGGTTTTGCTTCAAATATGACTTTTCCATTCTTGTCGGTGATTTTTTTTATCAAAATAGGCTTTTGATATTTACCTTGATTGGCAAAAGTCGAATATGCAGCAGTCAATTGTAACAATGTAATATCTACTGCTCCCAAAGCTATAGAAGGCAACTCTGGTACTGCCAATCTACCATTAGGGAGTTTTTCTGTTTTGCTGATGCCCATTTGATCCCACATGTCTCGCAATGGTTCTACAGATCCCACTTCTTTCAATATTTTGACAGTAATGGAGTTTTTTGAATACAATAGTCCATGATATAAGTTATACATCAAGGTAGTATTGATCTTGGTAGCATTTTGTGGATGCCAAGGCTCTTTATTTTTAAATTTTCCTTCTCCTGGTAGGATAGAGTAGGAGACATCTTGAAATTGATCGCAAGGCTTAATGCCAAATTGTGACATCGCTACCGTGTATAAAAAAGGCTTGGCAGTAGAGCCAATAGACCTACGGCTGATCACATGATCATACTTAAAATAATCAAAATTAAGCCCACCATTCCAGCATTTTACAAAACCATTATGAGGATCGATAGCCACCAAACCTGTTTGCAATAGCATGGCATGATACCTGACTGAATCCATTGGACTCATTTGTACTTCTACCAAACCTTTTTTTGAGTCGAAAATTTTCATTTTTATCTTGGTTGAAAATTCTCTCTTGTAGGCGGCTTGCAAAGTTTGATGGGCTGATTTCCATGTTTTATAATTTTTATTTTCTTTAATAGTGTTGAGTTGTTTTTTCTTTTTTTCTGATAATCCATCCAAAACTGAAGGATCATTTTCAGCTCTTGCCAAGAGATCTAGGTCATCTTCTGTCAGCGGTATCTTTGCAGTAGCATACACTCTGTTCAAATATTTTTTTCGTAGGTTTTCGTATCTCACTGAGTTTTTGGCTTTTTGCTCCAATGATGCAGCTCTAATCTGTTTTTCTCTATCATCTGCCTGATAAGTCCATGGATCTTTTTTGACCCAATCAAACCCAAACCACTTCTGAATCCAAATCATGTGTTCATTGGTGGCTTCTTCTGCATATTTTTGATATGCTAAATCTATTGTTGACTCTATCTTTAATCCGTCGCTGTAGATATCATAAAAGCTGCCGTCTGGTTTTTTTAGGTTGTTTGTTTGGATCAATTCTTCCAAATATTTGACCAATGATGCCTTAAAGTATGGTACGATGGTGTCATGCACTTCATATCTGCGGAATGCCGAAAAATCAGCATCCAATTTTTTTTCCTGATTATAATTTTTTTTAGACTGCTCTTCGAGTTTGGTCAGGACTTCATTTTTGCGTTTGTTGACCAATTGAGGGAAGCGCACAGGATTATACAGACTTGGATTTTTGAGCATGCCTACCAATGTGGCAGCTTCATTCAATGTCAATTGTGTTTGTGGTTTTCCAAAGTAAGTTTTTGACGCTGCATCAATACCGTGAGCACCATTGATAAACTCAAACTTATTGAGATACATCATCAGGATATCCTCTTTTGAAAATATATTTTCGAGTTTGATGGCTATGATCCACTCCTTGATCTTCGACTTTACTAGCAAAAAACTCCTTACCAAGAAATTGTGATTTTTCATATCTGGTCTTGGAAAGAGCTGTTTGGCCAATTGCTGTGTGATAGTCGATCCACCACCAGACTCCTTGTCATTCATCAAGATAGATTTGAAAACTACCCTTGCTAATGCCCTGAAATCCACACCATTGTGCTCGAAAAAGCGACTATCTTCTACAGCGAGAAGGCAAGCTTTTATATCAGGATTGAGTGCTTGATAAGTGATGGGGCTACGGTATTCAGCTTGATAGATACCTATATATTTGCCATTGGTATCATATAGTTCGGATGCTTGCTTGATGGTCGGATGCTGAATACTCTTGTTGTCTGGCACTTCAAATAGCCAGATATATCCTACAAAAATAATCGATAGGACGATAAGAGATAGGACAAAAATGCCTATAAATCGCCATAAAGACCGACGATTTTTACTTTCAGGTTGTGTTATCATTCGCCACAAAGGTAACGAATGGTTTTGCTTTTTTCTATTTTTATAAAAATTCTGACGGCGATTTGGATACTGAAAGGGCTTGAAATGACTAATTTTGTAGGCCCCAATTGATGGTATTTGAGTTGGTACGAGTCATTAAAAAAAATCTGCACGGCATATTAAAATATCGTATATTTGTAGCCCATAACGATGATAAAACTGAAATAATTACAATTGAATCAAACAATTTCTACCCATGTTGCCCCGAGGTTGTCTCGACCTTGTCTCGACCTTGTCCCGACCATCCTTCCTAGTTCATCTCATCTTCATCGCATCTTAATAGCACCTGCATAGCACCTACATAGCACCTGCATAGCACCTTCATTGCATCTGCATTGCATTTTGATCTTACGTTAATCCAAGTTATAAGTAGTTGTGATGAAGGTCGGTTTAATTTGAATTGCAATTTG
>JAXLUT010000039.1:0-13788 GCA_046329385.1 Saprospiraceae bacterium | reverse complement strand
TTACCCTCTACAGCACCGAGTTTTTCTTGGATGGAGTAGGCGTCCAACAATGCTTGCGTAGGATGCTCATGTGTGCCATCACCAGCGTTGACAATATTGGCATCGATGTGTTTTGCTAAAAAATGATGTGCCCCTGGAGCTGGATGTCTCATGACTACCATATCTACCTTCATTGCCAAGATGTTATTGACTGTATCTAGCAATGTTTCACCCTTGCTCACAGATGAAGACGAAGCTGCAAAGTTGACTACATCTGCCGAAAGCCGTCTTTCAGCCAGTTCAAAGGAGATACGAGTCCGGGTAGAGTTTTCAAAAAATACATTGGCAATGGTCACATCTCGCAGCGAAGGTACTTTCTTGATGGGACGATTGATGACATCTTTAAACTCTTGGGCTGTTTTAAATATCAACTCAATATCTTCTTTGGTAATGTATTTGATGCCTAAAAGATGTTTGGTACTGAGTTGTTGATGGGGCATTTTTCTATTTATCTTTTAATTTTCCAATTTACCTGCGAAAAGAATTACCTCATCTTCGCCATGTTTTTCTTTCCAATTTACCTTTACATAAGCTTCGTCTAATGCATCAACGATCACTCCTTGAAAATCAGCTTTAATTGGGAAGTGCCTATTAAATCTTCTGTCCACCAAAGTCAACATTTCTATCTTTTTTGGTCTGCCGAAATCTTGCAATGCTGAAATAGCTGCATGTACTGTACGACCAGTGTATAAAACATCATCCACTAAGATGACAATTTTATTCTCTACCAAGAAATCTATCTCCGTCCTTGAAGCCTTGAGTGGCGTCTCTCTCGATCTAAAATCATCTCTATAAAATGTAATGTCCAATTTACCATACTTAAAAGTTTCTTCACCTAGCATAGCAATTAACTCAATCCTCAATCTTTCTGCCAACATTACTCCACGCTCTTGGATGCCAATCAAGCAAATCTCTTTTGGATCAAGATGCCTCTCCAAGATTTGGTGGCAAAGTCTTAAGATAATAAGACGAAATTTATCGGAAGATACGATGATTTTACCTTGGTCCATACGACCGCAAAGATATGAAATATTTAGTTTTTGGGGTTAAAATTCTACAAAATGAATTAAGGATCGAAAGTCAAATTTAGACTTTCGATCCTTATTACAAATGGAATCCCTTATTGGACTTTTACATTGTCCACTCTATAGGATGTAGTATTGGCAGCTTGAGTACCCACATATTTGAATCCAAGGCGCAAGTTTTTGCCAAACGATTTCAGATTTACAGTACCTGATGGTATCCAAGCGTGATCGGCATCTCCTTGCTTTGCCAATCTCAAACCTGACACTTGCTGCCATGTGGTAGTGCTTGGGTCACCTGTGTAGTTGGTAGTCACCCAGACAGAGAGTCCGTCGTGCTTCCATACTTGAAGGGCAGTATTCATACTGAAATTAGCTGCTACATCTGTATCAAAAATTGGCGAAACGAGCCAAGCTTCCATATCTGCAGGTCCTGTTGTACCAAAAGCTGTTGCTTGAGCGTAGGTATTATTATCAGCAGTATACAATTTTGCCTGCCATTTTCTATTGCCTTTAACAGCCACATTGTCCCAACCTGCTAAAGCAATATCAGTATCTTTGGTCAAATTAGTAAATGACTCGTCCAAGCCAGCACCAGCTGCACCACCTTTACAGTTGCAAGAGGCATCGTATTTGTCATTGACTGTCGCACTATTGCCATCATCACATGGTGCTCCAGGATAAATAGCTGCGTTGGAAGGTGCACAATCTAGCGCATTGGTCACTCCATCGCCATCGCAATCTGCTGTTGGAACGTTGTATCACATGGCCCACCTCCAGTCACATCGCCCGTATTTCTGATGGTCAATTGTTTGCCAGAAGTAAACTTCTGACACAATAGCCACTACTGTGACAGTGCCAGAGGAAAGTTAGTACCACTTCTAAAAGTAGCCCCAGATAATGTAAATAAGTCAATCTCTCCAGTAGCATCTTTAACCTTTGGTTTATCAGAATATTTGCCTGCCTCCTGTCAAGGTTGCATTTTCTATTTAATCAAGGTTGACTCATGTTTTTGTTAGGTCAATTTGAGATACTGTCAAAACTTGCGGAGTGACTGACTTGCCGTACCATTACTTCAACATTAGTTGACTCTAAATTTTGCATGCAATAGTCCATTGTACTCAGACAAAAGCCCACCTGAAGAGACCACTTTCAGCTCAGTATAAAGGTATGTTGACCGTAGATTTGAATCTACATAAGATACCATACTGTCCATCTTGCACTACTATGTTTTGTCCATTGATATTTTTATTGTCAATATCAGAGATCACGATACCTTGGATAAAATCTGTGGTCAATGTCTTTTCAGTACCTGAAAACTGTCCTCTTAAGCTTTGAATGCTGATTTTTGATCCCGAAATGCCGCCACCACCTGTACCGCTACATCTTTTTCACTTTGTAAATGCCAAGTCATTGACATTGCGAATAAACAATTGTGCTGCATTTCTATAACTATACACAGCCACAATTTTACCGTTGCCTGAAGGTACTATTTGACCAGCAAAGTCGGCAAAGCCGCTATTTCGCAAACGTTTTGCTCCAGTGCAATTTGCAAATTGTGGTTGACGGCGGCTTCTGCATAGGTGTAGCATTGGCATAAGTCGTGGACGATGTAGCGCATCAAACTGCATACCTTCCAGCTCTACCAGTGTGTTGTACAATTTAGGATTCAAATCCCCTATTTTGACAGCATGAGGAGTGACAGTCAATCCACTCTCAGCCTTCAGCAAGACTCCTTTTAATAATCCAGCTGGGATTCGGCCTACACTCGCACCTTCATTTGTACCCAAAGTAGGTAAACCTTCATAATATCCAATGGCCAAGTTGGTGAGATTGACATATACCTTTTGACCTACAGGGTAGATAGCATGCAACTCATTTTCGTCAATGCTGATATTTATACCTAGATCTCCTTTTAGGTCTTCTAAGATGAGTGTTTTATAAAAATTTCCAGATTTGTCATCCGCCACTACTACCGCTTCCAAGTACTTTTCTTCACCAATTGAGGTGGCTTGTCCTGCCTTCAACTTTTCAAAAAGTACATCAAAACTGATGATCAAGTCTTTACTGATTTCAGGTAAATTGGAAGGTGGTGCATCCCAATCACCTTTGGCGCATCCTAAGATAAGCATTCCTGCCAATAAGATCATTGGCCATGCAAAATTGAAATATGATTTCATAAAAATGGTTATTTTAATTTTTAAAAATTTAGAATCTTAAAGAAATATTCAAATTATAGTTGAGGCCAAAAGCATAAAAATACCTTGGTGGAAATCTATTGACATCACGGTTTACAAAATCGAATCTCAATTGCTCCCTTCCTCCTATTTTTAAATCTTGGTTATTCAAAATATTGCCTACATTCAAGTTTGCTGCCAAAAATTTATTGCCCTTCAATCTCCATGACTTGCCACAAAAGATATCAACAGTATAGCCAGCTGGCAATTTTTCTTGGGCAATGATAGCTTTGAACAAATCCGCTTGCAAGGTAGGATGAATGTCTGCCACTGCGTCAGCTGTCCTACGCAAAGGGTTCATATCAGAGTAGTTGTTGGCAAAATAATTGAAGTTGACATTAAAAAACCAGTATCGGGATGAATTATAATTGACTCCAAAAGTACCTGCTGTCTGAGGCATACTTGGTACATAATAATTTTTGATGTAAACAGTTGTGGTTCGTTGGAAAGTACTGTTGTCATAAGTGATAGTAGCTTGTGGTCGAGTGGTATAAATGTATTGACCAACAGAACCTGCCAATATTAATGAAAACCTTGTGTTCAATTTCTTTTCAAATCCACCTTCAACACCGATGTGTCTTTTGCCAATGCCATTGGAAGTTAAATTTCCGAAAGTTTGATCTGAATCCAGATAGAAAGTTATATTGTTTAGTTGATCTTTAAAGTCAGTATAAAAGGCTGTCAATCTACCTTTGAGCTCTGGATCGCGCAAAAGATATGATGCTTCTGCTGAAGTTATTTTTTCGGAAGTCAAGCCATCCACTACTTGGTATCTAGTACGATTTGAGAGCAATGCATCAGAAGCAAAAGGCGCTCTTGTGCGGTATGACCCATTGACTACCAAATAATTACGCCCATTAATCTTGTAAGTGATGCCACCTTTCACACCATAATTTAAGAAAGACTCACCTGCACCCAAACCATAAGAATTGTCAGGAAATTTTCCATTTTTCATAAATCCTTCTCTATTGAAAGATTGGCTTGTTATGCTCGCTGCTCCAAAAAAGTCAAACTTTGCTCCAGTATAATACAATTGTGACCAACCAGAATACTTCTTTGTGATCAGATCAAAATTGTAGTTGTAAATATCACCTTCATAGACCAATCCATTCGGTTTGTTAAGGTCATTCTGTATTGCATCAGGATTGGTAATAGTTAGTTGATCGGCAAATTTATCGTAATTGATATAAAAATCAGCACCTAACAAATCTTCCAATTTTCTATAATTGTGTACGGTCTCGTGCAAAGCTTGTATGCCGCCGCTAAGAGTGACCTTTGAAGACAATACAGAAGTTATAATAGAGTTGAGTGAGAGTTTTTCATTATCAAAATGCTCTGCTATAGATACATAAGCGGCCAATTTGCCAGTAACCGTATTGCCTTCTATGCCATTTGCATTTTGGACAGTATAATTTCTAGTTGAATTGGCCGAATACATTCGCTCCCAATCTACTAAGAGATTGTCAGGATTATCTTTATAATAGTCAATAAGCAATTGTTTTTGCTCAGGATTAGTAACAAAACTTGGCAACTTTCTGTAATAATCAGCTCTTGGGTCTGGTGCTTGATACCAGTCCAAATTGGTGGATGCAAAAGTGCCCCACTGCATACCCAATGTAGTGGTCATGTTGGTTTTAGGAGAAATCCTAAAATCGTGTCTTAACATAGCTACTGGCTGATTGATGCGATACTCTCTGCTGTTTCTGATTTCACCATTTTGATAGCCCCAAACAGCGTTGAAATAATTACTTCCTGTCAGATCATACACTTCTTGTGTTGTCGCTAATGCTCTACCTCTCCTTTGCGGAGTACCAAAGATCACAAAATTAAGGCTATGTTTGTCATTCAATTTCTTATCAATAGATGCAAAATAGCTGATTCCTTGCAGATAAGTACCTTGTACATAGCCAGCACCCAATCTCTGAGACGCTGACAAGGAAACTGCCCATCCTTTTTCTGTCAAACCTGATGAATAGGTAAACATTGCCCTATGAGCATAGGTTCGATTAGTAAATGAATAAACAGCTTTCATCTGTTTGCGTTGTGAAGACGCCCTCATATCTACAATGGTACCACCACCAATACCACCGAACATATAATCATTGGCTGCCAAATTAATGATAGGTGTTTGCACTCTGACTACATCATTCAATCCACTCCAAGCTGTCCATAATACACGACCATCATCTTGGTCATTCATAGGCATACCATTCATGTATATCTCACTATCTTCATTGAAGTAGCCACGAGGTCTGAATCTTCCATTGCCAAGATTGTAAGCTGCTGCATTGACAAATACATCTCTACCCGCTGACAATGCGCTTGAAAAGTTATCATTTTCGTTTTCAATACCTGCTAGATCTGACACGTCTATTACAGCTATATCATCGGCGGTATTAATGGCTGGCGGTGTAAATTTTACTTCTCCAAGATTATTTTCTCCTTCTTGGCTGGTAAATGTACTGACAATAAAGAATTGGTTATTTACTCTGGCAAGGAGTGTGTAGTTTCCAGGCGCAACATTGACAAACCTAAAAGCCCCAATACCATTGGTAAAAGTCTCATGTTGTGTATTTTCGATAACCAGACTGATACCTGGTTGAGCTGAGCCAGATTGGGTGTCTGTTAAAATACCAGATACACTTTGAGCATTTGTTAATAATAGATTAAAGCATAGCAAAACCCATACTAATCCTACTCTTAAACGTTTTATCATACGATTGGTTATTAAATTGATGATGTAAAGGTAATGATTTAATGAACTCAGAGTGTCTGCTCCAAATTAATTTTTTACTTTGGCAGTATTTGGGAGCTAAAATTGCTTATCTTTGTCCATAATAAATTCAAAAATGTTGAAGTCAAACCTTAAGTTTTATACCCCTTTTTTACTTTTACTTTTGGCATTTTCCACTTATTCGCAAAGTGATAAAAAACAGTATAAAATATCTGCCATTGGGTTTTATAATCTCGAAAATCTTTTCGATACAGTAGATGATACTTTGATCAATGATGAAGAATTTTTACCTACTGGTGCACGCACTTGGACAGAAGAAAGATATAAAGAAAAACTGGGCAATATGTCTTACACCATCAGTCAGATTGGCATCCAGGATGTAAAGCCCGGGCTGTCGGTACTCGGTGTTTCAGAGATAGAAAATAGAAAAGTACTGGAAGACTTGGTAGCACAACCAGCTCTCAGAGACAGAAATTACCAAATAATCCATCACAATTCACCTGATCCGCGAGGTGTTGATGTGGCATTGCTGTACAATCCAAAGCATTTTAAAGTCTTAAAAGATGAGGCTATTCCTTTGATTTTAATAGAAGATGGTGTCAGGCGCAATACGCGAGATGTACTGTATGTCAAAGGATTGTTAGATACAGATACCTTGCACATAATGGTCAATCACTGGCCATCAAGAGGAGGAGGCGAAGCTAAAACTGCCCCATCCAGAAATAAAGGAGCAAAACTTTGTCGCAATGTCATAGATTCCATCAGAGCTGTTGTACCAGATGCAAAAATCTTTGTAATGGGTGACCTCAATGATGATCCTACCAACGAAAGTCTAAAATCTTACCTTCGTACTGTTGACAATATCAAAGCAGTGCACACCACTGGCATGTTCAATCCTTATGAAGATATGTACCGTAGAGGACAAGGTTCAAATGCTTATAGAGATGCTTGGAGCTTGTTTGATCAAATCATCATTTCTGAAGGAGTAGCAGATAAGAAGTCAAAAGGTTATCACTTCTTCAAAGCTAATATTTTTAATAAAGACTTTTTGATTCAAAAGACTGGTCAATATAAAGGATATCCATTTAGGACTTTCTCTGGAGATACTTATCAATCTGGATACAGTGACCACTTCCCAAGCTACATCTACTTGGTCAAAGAGTTATAAATTTCAATTAAAATAATTAATCCATTCCTTCGTTTTCCTTATAATACATTTCTAAAGTGATGAATTTTAAATTCCAAATTGCCCTTTCCTATTTACTAGTTTTTATGGCCAATCTATCTATATCCCAGAAGAACATCCAAGGTAGCTATCACCAGATTTGACAAAGTCAATACAGATGCCCGAGTCAACAGTACTTATATAGATGATAGAAATGTTATTTGGTTGGCATCATCCAAAGGATTGGTGGAGACTACAGGCGATGGCAGCAAATACATTACCCATTTTCCTAATACAGATATAAAAGATGTCACATCAGATAAGAAAGACAATATTTGGGCTGCATCCAGTTCAGCAATTTACAATTTTAAAACCAAGACATCGTATTCGCTGCCAGATGATGGTGTCAATATTACTGATATAACATACATGGATGGTATGCTTTGGATAGGTACAGACAATGGCCTCTACGAATTTAACGCCACAACACATAAGTTTAAAGCTTATGATACCGAAAATTCAAAACTTCCTAATAATACCATCAACTTTGTACATGCGGATAAGAGTCGGATTTTGTGGGTTGGCACCAACGGTGGCTATGTGCGTATGGAAGGAGACAAATGGGAAGTACAGGACAAAAAGGTTAAAATGTTGGCTACTTGCGAAAACAACGAGGGCCAATGGATTATCAGCGATAGAGATATGTTTTTGATCAACAAATACAATAGACTTTTCCCGGTGAAACTGGATCCAACTCAATATAAAGGCAAGATCAACAATTTTGTCATTGACTCTAAAGGCCGTATTTATATAGCTTCAGATATCTTGGTAAGATACGATCCATATAAAGAAGTTATTGACAATTATTCTGTCGATGCAGCCACCTTGAGTAAGGCCGCACTTAGCCTTGGTTGCGACAAAAATGACAACATTTGGATTGGTACTGATGGCGCTGGATTTTATAAATTACTTTTTGGAGATGTGGCAGCAGAGCAAATCAATGCCATACTCTTAGTAGAAAATTATATCCAATGCGCAGGAAGCAAAAATGGTAGCATCAAAGTGAGAGCTTCTGGAGGCACAAGACCATATACATATAAGTGGAATGTCTCTGGTGCATCAGGCACTACAGCTTCTGGACTGGCAGCCGGCGAGTATGAAGTAACCGTGACAGATAAGACCATGAATACAGCGGTAGCAAGCATTGTCCTCTCCAATCCTGAACCAGTTGCCATTGAGATGGTATCCAACAATAGGGTAACCAATCCTGACAAACCAGATGGATCAGTCATAGTCAAGGTAACAGGTGGCGCAGGTAGTTATTCTTACCTTTGGTCCAATGGTGCTACTACACAAAATCTTACAGGAGCCAGATCTGGTCAATACAGTCTTAATGCTAAGGATAAACACGGCTGTATGGCTACTGCTACCTTCAATATTAAAAGAGAGAAATTTATTCCTGACCTAGAAATCAACAAGGTAGTAGTAGGTCAAAAACTGAGAATAAATGAGTTGAATTTTGCATCTGATAGCTCTTCTATTACACAAGAAAACTTTGACATATTAGAAGAAGTATATGAGTTTTTAGCTGCCAACCCAAGTGTTATTGTCGAAATAGGTGGCCATACTAATACCATACCACCACATGAATATTGTGATCAACTTTCTACAGCTCGAGCCAAAAAAGTAGCTGAGTTCTTGTACGAAAGGGGCATTCCAAAAGGAAGGGTATCATACAAAGGTTATGGCAAACGTGAGCCAGTCACCGATAGCACCACTGCATTGGGAAGACAGCGAAATCAACGTGTGGAGATCAAAATCATCAATATATAGATGATTGGATTGCAACAAAAACACTTGAAGCAATATCTGTACAGGTAATTTTTTTGCATTCAGAAGGTGGATGATTAGATTCCTTTCAACTTGTAATGGTGGTCTGGATCATCAACTCTTACTATCTTTTCATTTTGAAAGTCAGCTTCAATCAATCCGTCTCTTAACTTCACGATGCGATGAGCATGATCTGCTATATCAGGTTCATGTGTGACCAAAATGACAGTATTGCCCGCATTATGTATCTTCTCAAAGATTCCCATGATCTCGACCGATGTCTTGGTATCTAAGTTTCCAGTAGGCTCATCGGCAAGAATGATAGCTGGATTATTAACCAAGGCACGAGCGATAGCTACTCTTTGTCTTTGACCACCAGATAGTTCATTTGGTTTATGACTCATCCTATCAGCAAGACCTACTTTCTTGATGGCTTCTTCGGCTTTTTCATACCTCTCTTGTTTTGAAAATCCAGCATATACCAAAGGTAGGGCCACATTGTCCAATGCAGAGAGTCTTGGTAATAAATTGAACGTTTGAAAGACAAAACCTATCTCTTTGTTTCGCACTTCGGCCAAGTCTCCATCAGACATGATACTGACATCAATTCCATTCAATATATAAGTACCATCACTTGGGCTATCTAAGCAACCCAAAATATTCATCAATGTAGATTTGCCAGAGCCTGAAGGCCCCATGAGTGCTACATATTCATTTTTATAAATATCTAAAGATATGGACTTCAATGCTTTAATGACTTCATCTCCCATCTTATAAACTTTGGAAATCTTGTCAATGGCTATCATCACTTGACTCATCGTGGACATTTTTTATATTCTTTTAATCTAAAACCTTTGGGACTGCAAAGAAATTTGATTTCTCTAATGGCGCATTGTGCAATGCCTCATCAGTTGTCATTGTATGGATAGCGATGTCTTGCCTCATCACATTGACTAACTCAGACATGTGCCTAAGAGGCTCAATACCATTGGTGTTTATCACGGCAATCTTATCAAACATCGCAACGATTTTGGTCAATTCGACTTTCATGTCTTCTTTTTCACCATCATTTAGTTTCAATTTTGACAGACTTTCCAATTTTTCAATCACGTCATCATTAATCACCATATACCAAATCTATTTTAGGTGCTAATATAAAGCCAAATAGCAAAATTTATTTAATTTTATAGACAATATAGACTTTTACCTCGTCAAAACTATCAAATATGGGACTTATTAGTAATTTTGGAGGTTTTTTACTCAATATGTTGTGGCATTAAATCCGTCAATTTTCGATCAGCAATTTGTCACATCTATCATCAAAACCTGAAGTCATCATCAATCTATGCGCAAATTAAAACATATAGCCATTGCAGGCAACATCGGAGCAGGGAAAACTACCTTGACTGAAATGCTTTCAAAACATTATAATTGGGATGTACAGTATGAAGACACCACCACCAATCCATATTTGGCTGATTTTTATGAAGACATGCACAGGTGGTCATTCAACCTACAGATATATTTTTTGAACAGTAGATATGACCAAGTACTCAAAATAAGAAAGGGCGAAAAAACGGTCATCCAAGACAGAACTATTTATGAAGATGCTCATATTTTTGCACCCAATCTTCATGAAATGAACCTGATGTCAACGAGAGATTTCAACAATTATATTGACTTATTCAGATTGATGTCATCACAGGTCCAACCACCTGATCTATTGATATATCTGCGATGTAATATCTCAAAATTGGTACATCATATACATACCCGTGGTCGTGATTATGAAGGAAATATGAGCTTGGAGTATCTGAAAAAATTGAATGAACGATACGAAAATTGGATCAACAATTATACTCACGGCAATCTGTTGATAGTGCAAAATGACAATCTTGATTTTAAAAACAATCCGGAAGATTTTGGCTTAGTTATCGAAAAAGTCGATGCCGAAATCAATGGCCTTTTCTGATGTGATGTACAAGGAAATTTTTGGATATACAGAAAAACATCATGTGACATTGGTCGCAGTCTCCAAAACACAGTCTCTTGATGCCATCATGCAATTGTACCAACTTGGTCAAAGAATTTTTGGTGAGAATCGCGTGCAAGAGTTGGTAGAAAAGTATGAAGTTTTACCCAAAGATATTGAATGGCATTTGAATGGTCATCTTCAAAAACAAAGTAAAATATATCGTACCATTCGTAGCCATGATCCAAAGCGTGGACAGCTATGAATTGCTTTATGACATTCACCTGCAAGCTAAGAAACATCAACGCATCATTCCAGTACTCTTACAGTTTCATGTAGCCAAAGAAGAAACCAAATTTGGTTTGTCCAAAGAGGAAGCCATCGTAATGTTAGCAAAAGAGAAAATTGCGATTTTAGATCATGTCAAAATTTGTGGTGTCATGGGAATGGCATCTTTCACAGAAGATATGCAAGTAGTGCGTCAAGAGTTCTCCCATCTCAAATCCATATTTGATTTTCTCAAAACAGGGTACTTCATTGGAAATTCAGATTTTAATATCATTTCCATGGGTATGTCAGGTGACTATGTTGAAGCCATTGATGCAGGGTCAACTATGGTTCGCATTGGTAGTGCCATATTCGGCCACCGTTGATTGTATCTATTTTTCTAGCATCTTGTGTGAGCCATCACATGTAGGCATGCGCTTCGAAAGTCCACATACACAATCGTGAAAGCCCTTACCATTCATGATGCGTGCAGTATATTTTTCAATACGATCCATTCTAGTTTTTGATTGCTTGGCATCAGAAAAATAAAGATTGTATGCCCTTTGTTTCCCAGGTGTGAGTGAAGTAAATGCATCTTTAAATTTTGCATCCTTTTCCATTATGTCAATCAATTCCTGTGGAAATTTCAGGAAATCCGATTGATCCACTACTACTTTTATTCCTGCTTTTTCTACTTCAATCGCTTCATAAATATACGCCTGCAAGATCTCTTTTTGGTCGTTAATATCTTGCACATTGGTAAATTTTACCATCATCGAGTGGTGCGAATTTTCCCCAGCTTTGACCAAAATATGATGGGCATCTTGCAATAAGACTCCTTTGAAAAAACTCAAAATACAGCTATCTTTTAGCTCTCCAATGATGACAATATTGCTGCCTTCAAAAGTGTAGCAAGGATTTCTCCATTTATAATCTTCTTCAAGTCCACATTCTAAGATGATTGATCTCAGTGTCTCCAATTCTGGCTTCCATTTCTTAGCATTCGATATGTATTCTTCTACCTTTGTATTCATCAATATTGTTTTTTAATTATATTTCAGATTATGAATAATCAAAACAATTCGCCTTGGATGGCTACGTTTACCTTAACTGGTTGAGTCAGGGATGCATCATTTTCCCTCACATTGTTGACTCTATCCGACACCTGATATGCCTTCATGTGTTCAGATGGATATGGAAGTAGCAATTGCATGGCATCACGACCACTTATATCTTCATCTATCCAGTGATTTTCATTTTCCTTAGTCAAGATGGCTGGCATTCTATCATGTATTTCAG
This sequence comes from Saprospiraceae bacterium, assembly GCA_046329385.1. GTDB lineage: Bacteria > Bacteroidota > Bacteroidia > Chitinophagales > Saprospiraceae > OLB9. The sequence goes on along the minus strand of JAXLUT010000039.1, from coordinate 1,223 downwards.
CTGTCAATGTATTGGATGCAATGGTGATTATTGTAAAAGTTTCAACCAATTCGCTTCCATTGTGCCATTGATCCCAAAGTCCAGCAACAGCAAATATTTCTTGATCCGTTGTTATGATGCGAAAAGGTATTTTACTCTTGCCTTGGGTCTTCCACTCATAATAACCGTCCAATGGTATGATGCACCTTTTTGATGGAAGCAACCTCTTAAATGCAGGTTTCTCTTCCAAAGTCTCGCTCCTGGCATTAATCATTTTAGAACCCATGGATTTGTCTTTGGCCCAAGATGGTATGAGTCCCCATTGAAATATCCTCAATTGATGGTTGTCACTCATGGTGATGACGGCTTGCCTTTGGGTAGGTGCTATGTTAAAATTAGGAATCGGATTGTATTTTACCAGTTCTTCGGAGTAAAAAGTGGCTTGAAATCTAGCTTCAATCTCTTTTTCTGTTTTGGTCAAAGATGATCTACCGCACATTGAAATTAGTTTTTGACAAAGCTATCGATGCCTCTCGTCTTTAAGTCGGCAGCTGCTGATTTTGCAAACTTTTCTGATGAGTGTCGGCATGCTATGACTGAATGGTATCCTGATGCTTTAAACACGACAACTTCAGCTTGTGTATATCCCAGTCCCTTCAGTTTATTGACCATCTTTTGGGCATTTTCTTTCAAAAGATAACTTCCGGCCATCACTTTATACGATCCTCCATCACCAAGCTTTAGGTTACCATTGGATGGTTGGTTTGACTTGGGCGCTTGTACATCTTGCCTTTTGGTGCTTGGTTTTGTTTCAGTGGTGTTATTATTCTGCTTTTCTTTTTTTATACTGGCACTTGGTTGTGGTTTTGTTTCTTCCAAAACTTTTACTTTTTCGTCCAATGCTTTATAGTCGATCTTGCCATCTACTATGTCTTCATTAGTGATCAAAGTATCAGACACATGTGTATCAAAAGCTGCTGTATCAGTAGTAACTGTATCAACTATCAGGGTATCGCTGATCGCATCAACCTGTTGGTTGGATGTTTTATTTTGATAGGACTTAACGATGGCTGTAATCCAAAAATATAAGATCAAAATGATCAATGCGTATATGGAAATTCTTATTAATCTACCCATATTGATATTTTCTACTTTCTAAATTTTATCCAAAATTACAACATTTTTTGAAAATAATATTAACGAAAGTGTGTAGGATTTTTTCAAGCCTTACAAAATTACAAAAT
>JAXLUT010000038.1:0-14873 GCA_046329385.1 Saprospiraceae bacterium | reverse complement strand
AATCTCGGTATAGTCCAACCAGTCATCAAATCGCTTGAAAACAAAGAATATTTTGAATATGCTGGAGCTGCTGGTGGCTATATTGACAGTTTTGGCTACCCTTTCTGCAGAGGCCGTATTTTTGATACGGTCGAAAAGGATGAAGGTCAATATTCCAAAGATGCAGAGGTATTTTGGGCCAGTGGTGCCACTATGGTCACAAGAACACAATTATTCAAAAATGTTGGAGGATTTGATGGTGGTTTTTTTGCTCATCAAGAAGAGATAGACTTGTGTTGGCGGCTTAAAAATGCTGGATATACTATTAAGTGCATTTCAGCATCTACCGTTTATCATTTGGGTGGAGGCACCTTGGATTATCAAAATCCAAGGAAAGATTTTCTTAATTTTAGAAACAATCTTTACTTGTTGACCAAAAACGAAAATCTTACAAAACTGATTTTTATTATTCCATTCAAATTGGTCCTGGATGGATTGGCTGGCATCAAGTTTCTACTCGACGGCAAGCCAAAATCAACACTCGCTGTCATCAAAGCACATATATCTTTTTATATCCATTTGCCTTTGGTCTTTGAGAGGAGAAACAAAGAACACAATTGGATACGACGTATGAAAATCGACAAACCCAATATGCAGGGTATCTATCATAATTCGATCGTATGGAAGTATTACGTAGAAGGTAAAAAGAAGTTTTCTGATCTCAAATGGAGGATCTATGAAAAATAGTTTAGAAATACTTTTTGAAGACGACTACATGATAGCTGTCAACAAAGAGGCTGGTGTATTGACACTACCAGATAGGTTCAATCCCAACCTGCCTAATCTTGTGACACTTTTGAAAACAAGATTTCCAGACGTGATCCCAGTACACCGCATTGATAAATTTACCAGTGGTGTTAATCTTTTTGCAAAAAATGCCGAAGCCCATAAGGCATTATCACAAATCTTCGAATCTAGGGACATTGAAAAATACTATACTGCTATAGTTGATGGGTGCCCATCTCCAGAGAGTGGAAGGATTGAAGTACCCTTGGCTGAATCCACCACTACAAGAGGAAAAATGTTAGTTCACAAACGTGGTAAAGCTTCCATCACCGATTATAAGATCATCAAGAATTTTAAAACATTCTCACAGATATACATCAGAATACATACAGGTAGAATGCATCAAATACGAGTACACATGCAATACCTTGGCAATCCTCTTATCGTAGATCAGCTCTACGGCAATAGGCAAGCATTTTATCTTTCAGAAATCAAAAACAGGAAGTATAAATTGAGTAAATCTGAAGAGAACGAGAGACCATTGCTCACACGACAGCCGCTTCATGCTGAAAAATTGATTTTTGAACATCCATACACTTCAGAAAAGATTGAAATCACAGCATCTTTGCCAAAAGATATACAAGCGGTACTATCGCAATTAGAAAAATGGTCTAAATGATCAAGTTATGAACTTTGGGATATTTTTTATCACTTCTTGATGAAATGATTATCTTGCGTCATAAATCATCCAATATGGTAAAGGTAATAATGCTGTTGTCGATTTTTACTTGCCAATTGAAGGCACAAAATACAGATATCGACCATATTAAAATGGTATTGGCAGACCAAGCAAATGCTTGGAACACAGGCAAAATTGACGATTTTATGTTTGGATATTGGCAATCTGATAGCTTGACTTTTGTAGGTAGCAGTGGTTTGACAAAAGGATGGAGTAAGACCTTAGCCAATTATAAAAAAAACTATTCAACCAAGGATAAAATGGGTATTTTACATTTCGAAATTTTAAAACTTGATCTCATAAGCAGCGATGCTGCGTATATGCTGGGCAGATATACTTTGACTAGAATCAACGATAAACCAACAGGTCATTTCACGCTGATTTGGAAGAAAATAAAAGGCCGATGGGTCATCATTTCTGATCAAACTTGCGGATAATTTTTAAGCTTCATCCTATATGTCCACACAAAACAATCATTTACTTAAACTTCTCGGTGTAGGCTTTGGTGTAGCTGTTACTGTTGGAGGTACAATTGGTACAGGTATCTTGCGCAAACCTGGACCAATAGCTGCGCTCATTGGCGAACCATGGATCATTCTTTTGCTGTGGTTTGCTGTAGGTATTTATGCACTTTTAGGAGTGCTGTGTGCTATAGAGTTGGCTATAGCAATGCCACAAGCTGGTGCATGGTATGTCTATGCTCGAAGGGCTTTTGGAGATTATTTTGGCTTCGTCACTGGTATCACCAGTTGGCTCGGTACAGTATCAGCTTTAGGGTTTGGAGCATATACAATGAGCGAATACATCGCCATTTTACTTCCACAATATGTCAATTGGATCAGTTGGATAGCTATCTCTATTTTGATCATATTGACTGCTTTTCACTGGTTGGGCACCAAGACAGCTGGCAGATCACAAGAGATCTTAGCGTTTATCAAGGCTATTGGATTAATAGTATTTATCTTAGTCTGCTTTATTTTTGGTAAAAATGTGACAGCTGATCAGGTGCATTCTACCATACAATCACAGGCGATACCTCTGACATTTTTGGGTGTCATCGGAGCTTTGCAAGCCATATTTTACACCTACGATGGTTGGCATACTGCTACGTATTTTACTGAAGAAAATACTGACCCAGTCAAGACACTTCCCAAATCTATGATTTTGGGTGTACTCATGATCATCATGATATATATGCTGGTCAATGCAGCTATACTGTATGCCCTACCCAAAGAGATATTGACAAGTTCTAAACTAGCAGCTGCCGATACTATCAGCTATATTTTTGGTGATGGATACTCCAAGATCATAACACTTTTTCTGATGATTTCGATTCTCGGCATAGTCAATGCACAGATCATGTTTGCACCAAGAGTCATATTTTCGATGAGTAGAGATCATTTGTTTTTGAAAGCTGGTGCAAAGGTCAATCAAGCAGGTACTCCGTCAATCGCCATGCCACTCACAGCAATGCTATCTATATTACTGATACCAGCGGAAAAGATACCTGCGGAAAACTTTCTGACATTGCTACTTTTCTTCGTTTTGAGCTATGCAGTTGGATTTGCAGCTTGATCAAACTGAGATATGCTGATCCTTCGCTTTCGATGAAATATAGGGCGCCATTTTTCCATATTTGCCAGCCATTTTTGATTTTTTATCCTTACTTTTTTGGGTGGGAGCAGTGTATAGCGATTTGGATAGCAGCAAATTTGCATTAGTATTCTTAATACTCAGCTACTCCTATATATTTTTTATGGTTAAAAGAATGAATACCAAGGCCAATAATCAGCAACAAATCCTCAACCTCTCCCAAAATCCACTTGGTTTATAGCTTATTTGTAGTTCTTTGTGATGTAAGTAGCTATATGTTGGCACGCTTGATTCAAGTCGTCGGTAAACAAAATCAAGTCCTTATCGCTTGGGCGAAATTGTTTTTCCCTGTATCATCCTTTCTACCATTTCGTAGAGATCTTGGATAATAATTTTGCCCATGATTACAACAGAAAAATTATGCAAGGTCTTTAGTTTGATCAAAGTAAGTGTTTCAAACAATTCATCCAATGTGCCACCTTTAAGATCACAACAAAAGCGTAAGAATACTTGGTAAGAATAGCTTTCCTTACGAAGAAAATCAAAATCAACAACCTTAGTCATATATGGATTTGATGTCTGCTCTTTGGCAATTTGATGGTGCACCCTATGGATTGCCCTTTTGCTTCATAAGCACCTCTATTGGCAGCCTCCATGATGCTCACTTCCACCACCAGTCATGACAGCAAAACCCATTTTGCTCAACGTCTGCCCTGTGCGCGTGCTTGTTTGTAATATTTGTTGTCTTCATCAAACCTTGCAGAGCCAAATACCGTCACACATGGACCTTTTCACAAAATGCAACTTTCTGAAGGCTCTAAAAAACTGATACCCTACTTTCAAATAGAAGCGACACCCATTGCCTCGGCTATTGGGACCAGCCAAAAACTGCTCGTCTGGACGAAATATCTTCTCTTACTGCCACCTATACTTTTTTTAGCCATTTTGTTTGCCAATACACTTTCAAATACTCAGAAAACAAAATCTACTCTATTGATCTATCTGATAAAACAAGGATAGGACAAATACTATTTAAAACAGCAAATTCCGTCATACTTTTGTGAAACAAATTTTGGAAAATATTTCGATGTTTGGTGGACAATATGACCAATTTTTCGTTGGATGAAGTGACCAAAGTTTTAACACTTTCAAACACATCATTGGTATCCTGTATGTCAATGTGATATTTCAAGTCAGGATAATAGTTTTGAAGCAACTGTATTGTATCTGCCACATCAAATTCCTCATCAGAATTTCTGAAATGTACCAATGTAAGATTAGCACCTATATTGATACACAATTTGCCTACGTACAGTAGGTGTAATGAATCATTTTTTAGGTCTTCAGACAAATAAACAATCTCCATAGTAGATGGAAAAGTAGCACTTGCGGCACTAAAAACAATGGACAATAAATCATCAATCAGATCCAAAGAAAGAGACCCAAACACTTTTTTGAAAGCATCACCAGTACCTGTAGTTCCCATGACTATGATGGTGTTTTCTTGTTTGGACAATTCAATCAATTCGAGTTTTGGAAAACCTATTTTAAAGACGCCTTCTACCATTGGTTCAGATACAAAGCTACCTATCCAGTCTTGATTGAGCGAATCAACCAACTTGGTCAATCGCTCTTGATGAACCAATTCTGCACCATCAGACATCACTACAACTTGGTTGACATCAGCGGAAGTGGGATAGTAAATATGAGCCAGTTTAATCACACCATTCATCTCCTTGGCGAGGTGATGTCCAAAATTATAAGCATTCATCGATGCTTCAGAGAAATCTGTTGGTACTACTATCTTTAACATTTTACCGTAATTGTCCATTTTTAAAATACCCTGAATGGCCTCTCTCAATGATTGATTATAGTGGCCATTTGGTTTCATCTCATATAGAAAGTCACCATTTACTCTAACAGCTGGAACAGAAGAAATGTTGTCATGGATGATGTCAGGTATTTTGGTCACCTCATGCAATTCAAAATCCATTCCTGCTGTATGGAGGAAGTCTTCGAGTTTTAATTTTGCCAGTTGTTACCCAGGTGTACCTGTGCCATAAATTTTAATATCCAACATCATACAATCATTTACAAATCAAATAGTTAATTACCTAAAATATCTTTGATTTATCAATAACTTGAAGTAGCTCCTTCGTCTTTAGCGAGATTTTTGATGATATCCAATGTGGTCACAATACCTACAATCCTACCATCTTTGACCACTGGCAATGCATGAAACAGATTTTCTTTGAAAACTTCCAAAGCGACATTGATTTTATCATCTGGATCGAGCTTGGCCAAGCCTACTGTCATGATATCTTTTGATGTATAATTATTTAGCCTGACTTCATCCCCTACCTTGTCAATGTGATCAGCAGAAAATCCCCTGCGGAAAAAAGAAAAATCAGATTTACTGATCATGCCTACCAGCTTGCCTTCAGCTATGACTGGCAAATGGTGGATTCTGTTTTCTTTAAAGAGTTTATCAGCGATAGCCAAAGGATCGTTGATACCGATACAAATCGGGTTTGGAGTCATAATTGCAGAAATAGGGTCGAAAAGATTCATAAATAATATTGTTTAAATTTGTGCCAAAGTTGCACTTTAAAATTTTTAAAAATAATGATTTAGATCATATCCGATCATGACATTAATATAGTAGCTTTTAATAGATATCGTCGGAAATTTGGTTTGTCATTGAGTACAAATAAATACATTTATGAATAATCATGTGGATACTGTCAAACGTCTTCAGGCCATTTTTGATGCAGCATTGGATGGTATTATCATCATCAACGACAAGGGTATCATCTTAGAGGTCAATCAATCTACCTGCTCACTGTTTGAATATACGATGGATGAATTGCTCCACAAAAATGTCAATATTCTGATGCAAGCCCATGATGCCAAACACCATGACCAATATATAGACAATTATCATCAATCCAAAATACCAAAAATAATAGGCATAGGCAGAGAAGTGATTGGTAAGAAAAAATCGGGTGACTTATTTCCATTTTGGTTGGCCGTCATCGAGTGTAAACTACAGGATAACATCATCTTTACGGGTTTTGTACGATCTTTCAGAAATTAAAAATGCTGAAAAGGATTTAAAATCATTGAACGAAGATTTAGAAAAAAAGTGGTTGAACGCACTTATGAACTCGAAAATGTAGTCAATCAATTGTTGGCACTCAATAAGCAACTGGAAGATGAGATTTCCATCAAGATGAAAATACAGCAGCAATTGAAAGACCGTGAATTGGAATTGGAAAATAGTTTAAAAAAAGAGAAAGAGTTAGGTGAGTTAAAATCCAGATTTGTATCAATGGCGTCGCACGAATTTAGAACACCATTAGCCACTATCACATCTTCTGCATCCTTGATCAGTAGATACACCGAGCATGACCAACAGGCCAATCGCGAAAAACACATCAATCGGGTCAAGTCATCTGTCACACATCTGACCGGTATCCTAAATGATTTTCTCTCAATGAATAAGCTAGAAGAAGGTCACATCAATACTAACTTTGAAACATTTGATCCATCTGAACTATGCATTGAAGTAGTAGAAGAATTGCACTCATTGCTCAAAAAAGATCAACATATAGAATGCAAACATGAGCCAGATATTGGCATGATATATACCGAAAGGAAAATACTCAAAAATACTTTTATCAATCTGATATCAAATGCCATCAAATATACCAAAGATGATGGTAAAATCCATTGTACACTAGTAGTCACCAATGATCAGTTAGAGTTTACTGTCAAAGACAATGGCATTGGCATACCAGAAGAAGACCAAAAACACATGTTTGAGCGTTTTTTTAGAGCCAGCAATGTTACTAATATTGAAGGAACAGGCTTAGGTCTTAATATTGTAAAAAAATATATTGAAATATTGCATGGAGATATTACTTTTGAGAGTAAATTGTATCATGGCACTACATTCAAAGTAGTCATACCTATACACCACCAACCACAAAATTAAGACCAACATAATATCAAAATGGAAGCAAAAATCTTAGTAATTGAAGATAACAACGATGTAAGAGAAAACATTGAGGAATTGTTGCAGCTATCTGGCTATCATGTAGTGACAGCTGAAAATGGCAAAACAGGCACCACCAAGGCACTCGAAGAAACTCCTGACCTCATCCTATGTGACATCATGATGCCTGAATTGGATGGATTTGGTGTCTTACGCATCTTGTCCAATCACCCTGCGACGATGGATATTCCATTTATTTTTTTGACAGCAAAAACCGAAAAAGAAGACTTTAGACGCGGCATGGGACTTGGAGCAGATGACTATATTACCAAGCCTTATGATGATGTACAACTATTAGATACGATCGAAGTAAGATTGAAAAAAAGCGCACGCATTAAAAATTCATTTGACAAAACTGGGCATGGCCTCCAAAAATTTATTGACGAAGCCAAAGCTCAAAAAGAATTTAATAAGCTATCAGAAAATCGCGAAATCAGAAAGTACCATAAAAAAGACCTAGTATATGAAGTAGGTCAATACCCAAAATGGCTATATTTTGTAGTTTCAGGAAGTGTAAAGTCATATCAAATCAATGATTTTGGAAAAGAATTTACGACCAATATATACTCAAAAGGTGATTTTTTTGGCTTTATCCCACTATTGAAAGGAGAACAATACCATGATAATGTAGCTGTCATAGATGATGCTGAGCTCAGTATGATACCAATCGAAGACTTTATGTTTTTGTTGTTTAATAATAGAGAATTTTCAGCAAAATTTATCAAAATGTTGGCCAACCAATCAGAAGAAATCGAAAGACAATTGATAGAAATGGCCTACAGCTCGGTCAGGAAAAGAGTAGCCAATGCTTTGCTGAAATTTAGCGAAAGTAAACACGCTACCAAAATCTCCGTATTGAGAGACGATATAGCGAGCCTAGCCGGTACCGCCAAAGAAACGACAATACGGACACTGTCAGATTTTAAAAGCGAAGGGCTTATCTCCATCGACGATAATAAAATAGAACTTTTGAAAGTAGAAAAATTGCGCAATATGCCCCAATGATGACATCAATTATACTACGATGTGATTGAAGTCATAACATCAAAGCTTATAATTATACTACCTTTGACCTAACAAAATAAAAATGAATCAGTTAGGCACTCATTTGGTTGCGTCGATCATGTCAAAAGAAGTCGTGTCTGTCAGTCCAAATCATCATCTCAATGATATCATAGACCTTATGACCAAAAACAGTTTTCGACATGTCATCGTTACCCAAAATGGAGAGTTGGCTGGTATCATCAGCAAAAATGACATTGACAGATTTAAAGTTTCTGGCAAAGCTGACCATCAAGATTTACAAAAAAAATTGGTAGAAAGCCTAACAGTTGAACAATTAATGACCAAAAACGTACGGACAGTAGATCATGATGATAGCATTAAAGAAGCAGCCGAATTATTGAGCTTGAGTTCGTACCATGCCCTGCCCGTACTGAAAGATGGTAAGTTGGTAGGCATCATCACGAGTACCGATATTATCTTGTATTTGCTGAGTCATTGTGATTAAAAAAAAATAGAGTAAGAAGTATAGATTGTTGATCTAATTGTTTTGATTTTAAAGAGGTGGCATAAAAGGTGACACCTCTTTTTTTTTGCTGTAAAAAGCTGCTATAATGAGTAAAAATAGATCGACTACCCGAATCGTACGACATGGACAGTATCTCAATTTAAAAAGTATCATTTGTATAGAAAATAAATTTCATCTAAGTAATACTTGTAAATTTGCATCATAGACATTTCATGGCAAGCAGCCAAGGATCAAGCAATCGGGAAGCACAAAACAAAAGAAAAAAAACGTGAGCAAAGCAAAATATATAAACCTATTTACAGATTTCGGATTCAAAAAGATTTTTGGCAAAGAAGCCAGTAAGCGTTTACTTATTGACTATCTAAATGCTTTTATTTCCTAATGAAGACAAAATTATTGATAATCATGCTGGGTGCCCATTAATACCAAAAGCAGTCACTCAATCTAGCTATTTATTAGACTATCCTCAGATCACAGCTTCATATATATCTTTGTACTTTTGTGCTGATGCATCCCACGAATAGTTAAGTGACATAGCTTGTTTGACACAATTGTGCAAAAAGTCTTTATGCCAATACATATCTTGTGCTCTCCAAATAGCATGCATCATCTGATCAAAATTCATTTGGTCAAATCTAAAACCTATACCACCAGGTTCGGAGATATCTTTGACACTGTCCTTCAAGCCACCAGTACTGCGTACTATAGGAAGCGTGCCGTATCTCATCGCAAACATTTGGTTCAAACCACAAGGCTCTACCCTTGATGGCATGAGTAAGAAATCAGCTCCAGCATATATTTTGTGTGACATGGCCTCATTATAAGCCAACATACACGCTACATGATTTGGATGCCTTTTGGCAACAGTTTCGAGCGCACTTTCAATGCTCTTATCTCCAGTACCAAGAACAATAAAATTGACATTTTTATTTTGCGAAAGCCAGGTATCTATCAAACCAGCGATGAACTCAGCGCCTTTTTCCAAAACTAATCTTCCAATGAAGCCAAATAGTGGAAGATCAGGATTTAGCCCTGACAGACTGCAAATGACTTTTTTATTTTCGGCTTTAAACTCTACTACATCTTCTTTCAATAAGTGCTCGATCATAGGGTCAGTAGCTGGATCCCATACCTCATTGTCTATACCATTGAGTATGCCCGTACATTTCATCCATTCCGACCTAAACAGTTGTTCCAATCCAGCAGCATCGTGCATCAATTCGTTCATATAATTGGGAGATACTGTTGTCACCTTGTACGAACAACGCACTGCTGATGCCAATGGATTGATAGTACTCGCCCACTCCAATAGTCCACTTTTCCATTCATCAAACTGTGGCAAAAGGTGTTTGTTTTTCCAAGAGAATGCTCCTTGATACCGCTCATTGTGGATTGTAAACACTGTAGGCATTGCAGACAATGACGAAAATTCATAAGCATACTTCATCATAAAAGGTATCAATCCTGTATGGTGATCGTGACAATGTACAATGTCAAAATCAACTTTACCATCACGCAACCATGTCAAAAATGCTCTCTGAAATGCTATGTTACGTTCTATTTCGTCTCCAAAATAATTGCCATTTTTACCTGCATACACTCCATACCTATCAAATTTTGATGGAATATGAATCGTATAAAAAGGAAAACCTAATACATCATCAATAAAATATCTGACCTCGAAATATAAGTGCTCGGGCCCAAGATAAAAACTCCCCTGATGTACTATTTTATACAACTTACCTTCAAACCAAGGCATATCATAAGCGGGAATGACGACGCTGGTTTCTACCCCAATCTTCTTGAGATACTTTGGCAAGGAACCAACTACATCTGCCAATCCGCCTACTTTTGCTACAGGAAACACTCTACACTGACATAAATTACCTTCATCAAAATACAGATTTACTGTTAACACAATTTACCTGCCAATGTAAGCGAACTTTTATTTTCTACAAAATAAAAAATGATTAAAATTCAATATTTGAATGCTGCAAACGATGAATGATGAATAACGAATGATGCAAACGATGAATGATGAATAACGAATAATTCGAACTGTGAACGATGAATGACGAATGTTGCTTGCAAACGATGGTGCTATCTATAGACATTCGCTCGTTGCCTCCAGTGTCGCTGAACACCGAACACGGTATATTCAAAAGCCCTATTAGCATTGGTGTGCTTCGCCTTGACTTTCGTTTAGGGCTTTAGTATATACGGCTTAATGTTAGCGGGTCGGCATTCTCTTAGTTCTCATTTACTTCTTCTAATGTCAAATATTTTTTACGTCCGATTGTCAAATAGTAAACAAGCAAAAGAAATAAAGGTGCGACTAAAAACATTATATAGTCAAAGTCGGCAAACTTTGATAGGATAAAATGCAAAACAATTAGTCCAATTCCTATTGGCATAAGTATTTGTCCGTATTTAAAACCACCAACTTTCAAGCTACTTGTTTGACTTTCTTTAAGCTCAATTGAAAGTTCTGGGCTACTACACCAATCAACTTTTGCTGTTACAATATGTTGTCCAACTGTCGTAGGAAAATCTTTGGTTTCTCCATTCGCAATGGTTCCGACTTGTTTTCCGTCAATGAAGATTTTGTAATCTCTCATTCTGTTGTTGTATTCACTTGTCCGTTTTAGTCTGATTGTCGCCATTTTATTTTCGTTATTTATTGTTTTATTCAACTTGTCAAGGTCAGTTGTTTAACCTGTGGTCGTTTTAAGCTTCTGACTAACGGTTTGTACTGACGATGTGCCGACGTTAGGAGGCATATCCGTTCAGTACTTTGTTATGATTTGGCCATTCTATTTTATTCACTAATCATTAATTTATGATCTTCAAGTTCTACTGTAAAGTTAACCTTAGCTTTCAATGCTTCAAAAACCCTTAAAACCGTTGAAAATCGTGCGTCAGTTGTTGAGTTTTCGATTTTTGCAATTTGAGACTTTTGGACTCCCACAAGTTCACCAAGCTGTTCTTGTGTTAGACGTTTGGCTTTCCTGGCCTTTTTTATAGCGTCACCTAAAAGTTCTATTCGTAACTCTTGTTCAAATTTTTCACGTTTTTTTGTTCCACGTTTGCCTATGTGCATGTCTAAGACTTCATTAAAACTTGTCGTTTGCATATTACTTCTGTTTAGATTCAAAATATTTATTTTTTATTGCTTTGGCTTTTAAAATTTCTGATTTTTCAGGTCTGTCGCTTTTCTTAATGATACCATGCGTTGCAATTACCAGGGTATTAATTTTATTTGTCTTGTCCCAAAATGCAAATATCCTGTAATGAATGCCAAAATGTTGAGTCCTAAAGTACCATATTCCATCAACCAATTGTTTGAATAATTTAGGGTCTTTCCTAGATTTTGCCATTGCCATGTTGAAAAGGATTTTGTCCTTGGCTTTAATCGGAATTTCATTTAGATATTCCAAAGCTTCTGGTAAAAACTCTATCTCAAAAAGTTCCAAATCTTAAACGTTTGGGCGAAGATAATAGTTTCTTATTTAGGATACAAATTTATTTTCAAAGAACGAATAATTTACTCTTTTTGGTCGATCATAACGTGATGCAGCTACCCAAAGGGCGGGCGATTTAGCGCAAAACTTCTTTCGAAGATAATAACTTTCATTGAAAATCAAACTGTCTTCCGAGAACTTCACCCCGTTATGCGGTCGGCTTTCTTATCTTACCATTGTTTCGTCACGCTTTTTAATTTGTTGTTGTTGAATATTAGCAAAACTCTGTCAAGTGAAATGGTGTCTTTTTTGAAGTCCATATACTCATAAAGTCTGTGGTCTTTAAGTTCGTTTTGATTTTGCGTTTTGGTCAGGTCGGTCTTTTTAATTATTTCAATTAAATCATCAAGGTCTTTCTCGGTGTCTGTGTAACCTTCCTTTTGATATGTCAATGTAACCGCTTGGTCAATGATTGAATAAACACCGACTGCTGTCACTATAAGTAAAATTGTGAAACAAACCCAAAATGCAATTTTCCATTTATTCATTACTCGTCCTTTTTATAAATGTCAAAATAATTCCGATTAGATTTATTAACCAATGTAGTCCGATGAAAAACATTAAATACACAAGCCAAACAAGGCCTGAACCACCCGAACTATTGTAGGTCAAATTATAAAGGAAAAGTCCGCTGTATAGTCCTGCTATTATTAGATTTACTAAAAGCGTCCTTTTTCTACTCTTACTTCTATTTGTCAATACAATAAGTGTAAGTATGAAAATCAGATAGCAAAAAAGTATATATAAATTGTCTTCACTCATTGTCTGTTGTGTCGTCCTTTAAGCTGCTGCATAACGGTGAGTACACCTGCTTTACGACCGATAGGGAGTATGGTCATGGTGTACATTGTTACTGGTCGTATACTCATTTGCACTTATGTAATTTGTCAATATTTTCATAACCTTTCAAAGTCATTGTCCACTTGTAATTAAGTGCATAATCATCTGGATTGTGTTTTATATATTTCAGAACTTTACTGCCCGACTGTTCCCATTCACCATTCTCGTTTATCTTTCGAGTGTCCTTCATATGACTTCTCAAAAGCTCTTTGTTTTTAGTAAGCTGTAATTTAAGTTCAGTTTTGCAACCCTTGGAGTATCCTTTTGTTTGTCCAATATTCATTGAAAAACTTACACTTTTTAAAATTTCACAATTAATTATCCCATTATTTTCATCCAAATAAAATAATCCATAGTGGAACATTAATGTCCCGGCTGGATCTAAAGGGGAAATCTATAATATATACAGTATCATTTATAAATTCTGTATCACAGATTTTTTAGGCACAATACAAACGTATTTTCACTATCTTCCCAATAAAATATCTTACCATTTAGCTCATTTGATTGCATCTTTTGCTGACTATTAATGGTCAATTCAGAACAATAATTCGTCAAATCGTTAGAAGATTCTGAATTTAAATATTTAACAAAACAGCTTTCATCATTCCAGATGTATTTTGAGTTTTGTTTACTTGTTAAGTTAAATTTAATTGGCTTGGGCTCTTTGATTGTTTGAATTTGACCAAAACTAGTGTCTACAACAACCATTGCTGATTTCCTTGATCCATAAGGGTTAAAATTTAATGTGTCTGGATTTTTAGCATATGTTAACCAGTTCACTTTCTTCGATACAGGAAACAGAATAAGATGATCGTTCTCAATATTAAATTTTCCTTCAATTTCAGTGATTTGGGTAGAAGGTATTGTTGATTCTAATGAAGTCAATGAATTTGTTAATTCAAATAGATTGTTATCTCTTAACTCGATAGTTGAATTTGAAAGATGTTTTACGCCTGAATCAATTTCACCTACATAAAAACCCAATATTTGACTTTTACAAGATGTGAGTATGATCAATGAACATGCTAGAGATAATATTGATAGTTTCATTTTTACTCTTATTTATGACCAGTAACGGTTAGTATTGACGACGTATTTGGCGATAGTAAAAATGTCGTTCAATACTGTGTTCATGCTAAAGCTTGATAAATTATGGCTTCGTGATTCTCTCTTTTCTCAAAGCTTCATCTATTTCGGCTTTGATATCTCTGCCTTTTAGTCTTTCTTCTACCATCGCTGTTTTTGCAGGAAATACGTCAATATTTTCAAATTTATCAAGTGCTGGATTGTAAACTGCATTGCCTTCAAATTTCTTATTTACAAATTTCGTTGCCATATTTACTTCTGTTTTATTGCAAATCCTAAATAATTAATGTTCTTTCTAAAACGTTCAAAACCTTCTTCTTGTTCCCCGAGTACTTCGAAATCCTTGGAAATATAGTCAAAGAATTTTGAAATATTGATTTGATAAAGCCTTGTTCTACTTGAGGTTACTCCACTTAAATATACAATGGCATCAGGAAATTCTTCAAAAAATTCATAAATCGTAAATGCGACTGTCGAAAGTACTTTATCGGTATCTCCATTATTAGTGACTACTGTATCATCTAAATCACCTGTTTCGGTATTTTTGACACCAAATCCAAGGTTATAGATATTAACATCAAATTTTACTGGTGTGTACTTGACAACTTTTACAATGTTACCATTAATGCCACTAGAAATAAATTCAAAATAGTTTGACTTTATACTGGTTTGTATTTCTTTCTATACTCATATTTCACGCCTTCAAGACCCTATATCTCTGGTCTCCAATCACAAAGA
>JAXLUT010000037.1:0-14884 GCA_046329385.1 Saprospiraceae bacterium | reverse complement strand
ACAAATTGTCCACCTGCAACACCAGCGCCAGGAACTACATGCTCTACGACGTCAGCTACACACACTATTTCACTTCCTGCATCTGGCTCTAGACCAGCATGCAATGACATGAAACTGACATATTTGTTGACCGTATGTTACAATCCTAATCCAGCACCATTCGAAAGCCCAATTTCATTTACATTTGAAAGCTTTGAAGCCTGGCCTGGAAACTGTCCAGCCTTTCTTACTTGGTATAATAACTTGAGTAATATTGACAAAGCAATCCAACAGGATAAGTGGGAATATGAGGCATCTAGAATTGAGGAAGAATTGTTAGTTGTTAGTATTTTAACTCAAGCTGGGTTTTTTGGGTGTGAACACGGTTGGTCAGCATCATCTAGCTTTAACACAAACTTATGTTACTCTAGATGTTTAGTACCCACAGATGGATGGCCATACTGGAAATCTACTAAATCTTATTGTGGTATCCAATGCTGTAAGAGAAAAACTGAGTATTGTCTTGGTATAACAGGAGCTGTCCAATATCAAGGACCTACTTTTGAAACAGTTGGCCCTTCTTGTGAATTTTCTACTGTATTTTGTCCGAAAGGTGGAATACCTCTCAGTGAATTTTGTGGCGTAAAATGTGGCCCACTATAACAATAACAATATAATCTAGAATGGGATGCTCAATATGAGCATCTCGTTTTAATTGCTCACAATAAAAAATTGAAATATATGAAATATGTAATCTTATTGATGCTTTCAACATTACTATCAATCAATGCGTCATGTCAATATTTAACTCCTTTGCAATTGGATAATTACGTGCCTATCTGGAGTCATTATTCTTTTGTGCCAGGACTTAATGATAGTCAGCAAGGATATTACCCTATAAAAGAATTTTTGTATAAAGATAATGACATAATCTTGGTTCAAAATATATGGAACAATCAATTTCTCCAAGGCATCTTTGTAGAAAGAATTGATTATAGTACCGGAATGCCGAAATGGCAATTTTCCAGATATCATAGTGAGATTGGTACAAGAGAATCTTCAAAAAATGCCTTTTTAAAGAATGACAAATTAATAATTCCCATTTATCATGAAGACAAAGCTTCGGTTTCAAGCATTTATTCAAAATGTTATCTAGGATCAAAAACCTTATCACTCAACTCAGGTATATTGATTGATTCGTTCGAAAGTAATCATTTAGACCCGTTAAATAGATCCTTATTAGTACCTTATAATCCATTTTTTCCAATTGTGGCATCCTACCAGTTTCCACTTACAGACACTACCATTTCATATATAGTACAGAGTGCAACAGCCATTAATACATCTTTCAAGCAGCTAACTCTTAATCATAATGGACATGTGTCGGATTCAAATTTTTTTCAAATACCTGTTCCTTTTCAAAGTTTTGAAGTAGCTGTAAAGAAGATTGATTCAGATCGAAATTTAATATTTTGTTCTGGTTTTAAATCTGATTTAGTTTCAGGCAAACTTGAGACCTATTGTAATATTGCTGTGACAACTCCAGATTTATTACCCATATTTAATCCTTTGGAGATTTCGGCCAAACTTCATACAGAACCAGCTGAATATCGACTTGAATGGACAGGAGATAAGTATTTTATGATAAGGGTTAGAGAAGCCCATTCTTCTGATCCAATGTTGAATGATGTATTTTATGTACTGCTTGATTATCAATGTAATATAATCAATAAATTTAAAATATCGGGTATTGAATTTAGTAAAAATGATGCTGGCATCAGAGCATCATTTATTTCTATCGATCAAATAGCTGTGAGCGGTCTTCAATTCATCAATGGTCAACATAACTTAAACTTTTATACCAATACAAATTCAAAGGACTTGGCATTAGTAAAATCAATATCTGCACAATCAGAAAATCAAAGTATTAGTTTATTTGAATGCTCATTTACACTAAATAAAAATTTTTTGATTCATTTGAATCAAAAAAACAACAATCTACCATTGCAAATTAAGCCAAACTGGTCACTTTGGGTTCTTTTTGATGCAAGCGACTTAGGGATCATATCTAATAATCATGAACTTGAAAATATTCAACGACAAATCCAACTCATTCCCAATCCAGCCCATGATTTTGTAACTTTTCATTTGGATAATGAAACAAGCCAACTTGTCAACCAGTATCTTATCCGCGACATTCATGGAAAAATTGTCAAAGATGTAAGCCCAGTGGTTTTAGGAAGAGAAAACGCCATTTCTACCATTGGTTTATCAACGGGTATGTATTACGTACAGTTTTTGGTAGATGGGAAGATGGTTGATGCAGAAAAATTGATGATAGCACACTAATCCTGCTTTGTCACACACAATTACTTTTTCTAAAACATCGCCAGTTTAATTGAGTTTTCGATTATAGCAAAGAGCTTTAGCTCTAAAATCTTAATAATACAATACATAAAACAAGAAATTAGGGGCGTAGCCCTGAAATCTTAAAATATCTTAAGGTGAATGAACCAAATCAAATTTATTAAAATAAGTCAAATGCATTTTTTAAATTTTTTCACCTAATCTATAACCCAAATAAGCCATCGGGATATAAGCCAAAATCAAATCCATGCAATTGAACCAGAGCGGTGCTGGGAGCATCACCACCATAGATATACCACCTAATAAAAAGAAGAAGCCAACTATCAATGCTGATCTCAATTTTTGTGTTGACGAAATCCAAGCCGCTACCAATGCACCAACCAATGTACCTAAAGCATGTGCCAAAAATGGTGTCATGAAGTGCTTAAATTCAAACAATGGAAGCGCCGCTTTTAGACCTTCTGGCGTACTGGTGTCAATTCCATCTGGTGGTGGGATCAAGGACATACCGATCGACAAAATTCCATAATTTACCAGACTACCAATGATGATTCCTACAGCTACTGCAATGATACTTTTTAGGGTTGGATTCATGATATTATTGTTTTGATAATGGACAAAATTACAATATGTTGAAGATTTTTTGCTTATATTGCTATATTTTTTGCGACCAAGTATTTAATTGAAAATACTTATGGAAAATTTGGATTGGTAAAATGATTATTTTTAACGTTTTCTTGATTGCAAATCTCAATTTCCAAAATTTCATCATGTATTTTTAAAAAATGAATATAAAAAATCTTTAATATAATATTTTCTATTAATTTTGTGCTGTAATATAATATTATTTGATAGGCTTCGTTTTATACGAACAGCAAATTTTAATTTTTATTCGAGGTCATTTTTGTATATTTTAGTGATATTTATTGATTCAACATTGACCTAAACAAAAATTTTAAGCTAAAATCATCACAAAATAAAATCATGTTAAATCTTTCATTCTTCTTATTCCAAGCCACAGACGTAGCCACCGATGCAGCAACTACTGCTGCACCATCTCAAAATATTATAGACATCATTGCTTCGGGTGGCATCATGGGTATCGCTAATGTGACCATCACGTTGATCCTTTCTATCATCGCATTGTATATTTTTATAGAAAGATACCTTACCATTAAACAAGCTGGCAAGTTGGATGAAAATTTTATCAATAATATCAGAAGGCGCCGTAGCATCTGGCAATATTGAAGGCGCAAAAGCACTTTGTAGACCACAGATACTCCTTCAGCTCGTATGATTGAGAAAGGTTTGATGAGAATCGGCAAGCCACTCAAAGACATTGATGCAGCCATCGAAAATGTAGGTAATCTTGAAGTCTTCAAATTGGAGAAAAACCTATCCACTTTGGCTTCTATATCAGGTGCAGCTCCGATGAATGGATTCCTTGGTACTGTGACTGGTATGATTTTGGCCTTTTACCAAATGGCTAGCCAGCAGAATGTAACTCCTTCAGTATTGGCAGGTGGTATTTATCAAGCCTTGATAACGACAGCTTTTGGACTAGTAGTGGGTATCTTTGCATTCGTTGGGTATAACTATTTGGTCTCCAAAGTAGAAGGTGTCATCTTCCAAATGGAAAAAGTGACAGTTGACTTTATGGACTTGCTCCAAGAGCCTGGCAATTAATAAGTAAATTAGAAAATATCATGGCAGTTAAAAAAAGAAGTAAAGTAAGCGCAGAATTCAATATGTCGTCGTTGACGGACATTATCTTTTTGCTGCTTATCTTCTTTATGCTTACATCTAAAACGGTGCAGATTTCGATTCCATTGCCAGAATCTGACAGCACTACTGTAGCTCCATCAAATCTTCCATTGATGATGACCATTGATGGAAAGGTAAAAGTGGCAGGTAAGGACAGTAGTTTGGAGACAATGGAGAAGGATATTGCCTTGGCGGTAAGACAGACTGACAATAAAGAACATGCTACCTTGAATATCATTTCTGAAGTTGGAGTGCCATGGGAAAATGTCCATAAGGCAATGGAGATAGCGAGTGGATTGAAGATCAAGGCGATATTGGCCACACAACCATCCACCCATTAAAAACCAAAAGTTATGGCTGTAAAAAAGAGAAGTAAAGTAAGCGCAAATTTTAATATGTCATCTTTGACTGACATTATCTTCTTGCTCTTGATATTTTTTATGTTGACATCATCTATCGTCACACCTAATGCTTTGGATTTGCAATTGCCAGGCAAGAAGACATCTCCGCCACCGCCAAAATCTAAAAATAAGGTGGTAGCCATTGATGAATCTGGTGCTTATACACTCAATGGTGCGCCAATCAGCTTGGATGGTATCCAAAGACAGATGGAAGCACTCAAAAGAGTCGATGGAGTGAAAGCTGCAATAGCGGTAGCTCCTGCTGGCAAAGCCAGCAATGAGACTGTGGTAGCTGTACTAAACTTAGCATACAAACTTGAAGTGAGAGCAGTATTAGTGGAGCCTAAGTAACAGAGGCAAGTATTTTACACAACATTTCCCAATTCTTACACAACATTCATTCTTAGCATTGTGCATGCTAAGATAATTTTTACATTCAATCTTAGATTATAGTGGATTTGCGCCAAGAAGAACAAAATAAAAAGAAGGGCATGGTCATCAGCGTGGTCATACACAGCCTACTTTTGTTAATTTTGTTGACACCGTTTTTGGTACAACCAGAGATCATACAAACAGAAGGCATTTTAGTCGCATTTGGTGATCCAGATGCTGGGTCTGATGATTTACCAATGGAAGAAGTCGAAAATGTTAGTGCACCAGCTCCAGCACCATCTAATGAAATAGATAATATCACATCGAAGACAAAGACCGAAGAAGCACCCATAAAAGTACCAGATAAGAAGCCTGAAAAAAACAAACCTAATACAATAAAAAATGAAAGCGATGCCAAAGCTAAAGCGCAAGCTGAAGCAGATGCCAAGGCAAAAGCAGAGCGAGATAGATTGGCTGCCGAAAAAGCAAGAGCTGAAAAGGAAGCCGCCGAAAAAGCTGCCGCAGCAGCCAATCAAAAGAAGAAATATTCAGACCTTTTGGGCAAGGGCAAGGGTAATAACAATACATCTGGCAATCAAGGCACCAATGCTGGAGATCCTGATGGTAAGGCCCTCGACGGTATCTCAAAAGGTACAGGTAGAGTAGGCGGAGGCTTGGCTGGTCGAGGCGTGCAGTATGCGCCTACATTTACTGACAATTCGCAAAAAACTGGGAAAGTGTCTTTAGCTATCTGCGTCAACTCAAGTGGTAAGGTGGTGAGTGCTGACTTTACCCAAAAAGGATCCACCACATCAGATAGCTATTTGATAGACTTAGCCAAAAAGACTGCAATGAAGTATAGATTTTCTAATAGTGATGCTGATAGCCAATGTGGTACTGTCACGATCGATTTTAAAGTTCAGTAATAAGTGTAAAAAAAAATCCCATCAAGTGGTTTGACAGGATTTTATATTTTGGATGAAATAGATTAATCTATCTAATGACTATTTATTGATCACAATAGCGTTATTTTTTTTGAAACTACTTGTTTGCCAGCATTATAAGTGATGATGTGTATTCCACTGACAAAGTTGCCATTTAAAGTCAATCTGCCATTCACCGCTGTATTGGTATTGGTACTTGTGATTGTATTGCCAGTTAAATCTGTCACGATGACATTGCCAGAAAGCGAAGTATTTGGATCAAAATTGACAATGATATTGCCACTTTCTGATTGATAAGCACTAAAGTCAATGGCATTATTGATATCATTAGTTGCAGATTTGATACCAGTGACAGGTACAATATTGGCATTGAAAAAGAGATATTTACCATTTACCTTGGTCCAAATGATGCCTACAACTTTGAGTTTGTCTGCTGATACAGTCACATTTTTAAGGGTGTCTGTCCTCGAAAATTTTGTACCAACAGTGACTGCACCATTGTGTAATGGATTATTGAACACATTTGGTAAAATTGAATTTTTCAATACATTTTTATGTGTCTGAATGCCTGTACGGCTAGCTTGTACATTTTGAATATCTTCTAAGGTATAAAGACCTAAATAGTAATCTCCTCCTTCTGCATCTGTAAAAAATTCAATCTTAGTGTCGGCTACAAGTGTTTGAGTGGTTTCGTCCAAAACGGCTTTCAGACCCACTCCAGCAAAAACAGATTGATCCCTTTTGAAGTCAAGTTCAAACTGAGTTTCTTCTATTTTAGTGCCAATATTATTAGAGCTAGCATTGATGTTGACACCATCTACAAAAAATATTGGCTGGCCAAATCCACCAAAATTATCACCAAATTGTTGAGCTACAGGATTGGTCAGATCACCACTATGATGCACAGCCATAAAGATCACTTCTTCATCGGCAAATTCTGTCAAAATCCTATCTTTCATATCCCAGCCCCAAGTGCCACAATATGGACACCATGATGCTGTGCGTTCATGAATCAAGGTCCAATTTTTGGTGCTTACGGTTTGTGATTGCACCTGAAGGGCTATCAAAAATAGTAAAAGTATAAAAAAATTCTTCATTTTTAAATATTTATTTTAATGGATTAATATACTGTTTGTCTAAGGTGCTGCTTGGTTGGCTTATTTATAGCCCCATGAAGAACCATCTTTTCCATCCATGATCTGGATGTGCAACTCATTGAGGGAATTTCTGATTTTGTCTGAAGTAGGCCAATCTTTGTTGGTTCTGGCTATTTGACGCAAATCTAAAATCAATTGCATCAAACCATCTACAGGCCCAGCATTGGTTTCAGACTCATCTCTTAAACCAAAAATATCAAATATTATTGCCTTAAGTTGAGTTTTTATTTTTTGAACGGTATCGATGGCAATTTCACTGATATTTATTTGGCCATCTTTCAAACTATTGATGATCGTGACCAGTTCATACAATTTGGCCAATGCTTTTGGAGTATTGAAGTCATCACTCATATCTTCAAAGATACCATTGATGATAAAATCAACCTTCAGGTCAAGTGGCCCAATTTCTGAATTATCAGTTTGAAGTGACAAAATGGTTTTGTACGCATCCATAATCCTCCTGAATCCTTTTTCTGCTGCTTGCAGGCCTTCGTCTGTCAAATCATTGGTAGATCTGTAATGTGATTGTAGCATAAAAAATCTCACCACCATTGGCGAGTAGCCTTTGGTGACGTGGATACTATCACCTGTGAAAAGCTCATAAGGAGATATGGTATTTCCGTCGCTTTTTGACATTTTTTTGCCATTCATCAGCAGCATATTGGTATGCATCCAGTACCTTGCTGGTTGACAATTGCAGGCACCTACATTTTGTGCTATTTCGTTTTCATGATGAGGGAATTTCAAATCATTGCCGCCACCATGTATGTCAAAGTTCTTGCCTAAGTACTTGGTACTCATAGCGCTACACTCCAAATGCCAACCTGGAAAACCAACCGACCAAGGAGAATTCCACTTCATGATATGCTCGTCTGATGCCTTCATCCAAATAGCGAAGTCAGAAGGATGCTTTTTTTCCTCTTGATTTTTCAGGTTGTCACGACTCTCTGCTATGAGTTCGTCCAAGATGCGTCCTGAAAGCTTGCCGTATTGACCAGTTTGCTCTGCAAATTTGATAGTATCAAAGTAAACAGAGCCATTTTTTTCGTATCCATATCCATTATTCAAAATAGTATCGACCATTTCGATTTGCTCAATGATGTGGCCAGTGGCACGTGGCTCGATACTGGGCGGCAATGTATTGAACAAAGCCATGATTTGATGAAAATTGTTGGTATATTTTTGCGCTACTTCCATCGGCTCCAAATTGTCCAATCGTGCTCCCTTTGACATCCTGTCTTCGCCATCATCCAATAGATGCCCGACATCGGTCACATTGCGCACATATCTGACCTTGTAGCCCAAGTACATGAGATATCTATATATCATGTCAAAACTCATGAAAGTACGACAATTGCCAAGGTGTACATCATTATACACAGTAGGTCCGCACACATACATACCAATATGACCTTCGTGTAAGGGTTGGAACAATTCTTTTTGGCGGGTGAGACTGTTGTATATGTAAAGTTCACTCTTGATCATATCGTACTGCTTAAATTCTTAACAAAATGGAAGGCAAAAATATTAAGGATGTATGATATATCTTGTTAATATCTTGTTATCATTTGATAGATGATAAATGAGTCCAATGAGCTATTCGAGCATTTATGATTGTAAATATCTACTTTTGCCTAAGAATATGTCAATTTTTTCTACTTTTTTAATCAATTGCTGTCATATTTGTAAAATTATTTTCACCTTTATCGTCCTATATTCCATTAACATGAAGTCCTTTCATCAGATTGTATTTGGTTTCTATGTTTTGATCGGTTTATACTTGCTTTATTTTGCCATCATGCATACGTACATCTACTTTGCAAATAGGTCATTAGGCTACGTTGAGTCCTTTGGTGTAGCTGGAAGATATTGGCTCGGATTTTTGATTTTTTCAGTAATAATATGGGTAGCTTGGCATTCGATTAAAGGTAAAATGAATACTTTTGGAATGATCGTATTATATTTTCCAATTGTGGTGGCTTTGTTGTATGGATTATGGGCTATTTTGATTACCCTATCATCTGGTGGTAGGTGGAACTGAATTAGAGTTTTGAAAAAGACTTGTCACCCGGTAACATCAAAGATCGAAAGCCCCTTTAATAAATTGATGAGCGCGCTGTAGGGGATGATAATCAAAAGATTAGGGAATAGATTTTTAGGCATCTACCAAATTATATTCCTAATTCAATAGATAATAGCACACAAATCGAAATATAATTTCATTTACATTCAATTTGCTCCATTCATGCTTATTTTGAGATCATGAAGAAGAAAATAATTGTATAAAACTATAGTACAAATCAAGCATATACTTTACTTTTGTTTCACATTAAGATTGTTTATGATAGTTCGCTTAATAAAATATATTAACTTGAGTTTGAAAAAAGCGAAGTGAGAGTGGATTTATGCGTATAGTAACAAATTACTGGCAATGTTAGATGGCCTTGTAAAATGAAAGTTCAAAAAAAATTAAAAATATGGAGCGAACCGTTAAATACTTTGTGATTTTTATTCTATTATCATTAGTTTGGACAATTACGGCTTTATTTAGCACATTGAATGGTTGGTGGTACAAACCATTTACAAAGCAAAAATGCAAGACAATGCTTTTTTTGAATTTCTTTCATTTGAAACCTTGATTTCAAAGCATAAAAACGAATATTATAAAGCATTATCGCATTCTGACAATGTAGGTAAATCGACAAAATTTATAGAGTATATGCTTCAAATAATTGATAAATCATTGGATGAATTACTCAGTAATGCACTCAAAAAGCTATTGGAAGTATATAGATTACAATTTTTCCTTGATCAAAATAGAAGTGAATTTTCACGAAAAGACTATAATAATTACCTCAAAGAAATCTCTTCAACTACAGCAAGCCGTGATTTGAAATATGCTGTTTAGCATAATTTAATTAATTTTAAAAAGTGGAGATAAGAAAACAACGACTAATCTTAGAAAATAGTATGGCTCATCATACTTTGGCTACCAGTAATCTGAAAATTAAAATGAGATCAATATTACATCCAAAAACGGAACTAAATATGAAGTATTTTGTTATTTGTTATTTATTTAATATTATGAATTTGAAAAGAAGGTTTATTACTCTAATTTCTTTAATATTGTGCAGTTGTAGTACATCAAAATTGGTTACTGAAGATCCAATACAGTCAGAGCAAATATTTATAACAGAAATGTCAAATTCGGAACCGGGAAAATGTTATGCTAGAAGAAAGAATGTAAATGATGCCCAATGGCATGAGGTATTATGTGAGAGTGAAATCACTATAACTTTGATCAATGAAATACAAAGAAACTTACACATGTTAGGGTATCAAATAGATCAATCAGAAATTAAAGAGGGAAAAATGGGTAACACCACTAAAATAGGAATTAAAAATTTTCAACTCAAAAATGGTTTGGAAATTTGTTCTATTGATTGGGCAACTATCAATCTACTTAGAAGCAATGTTATACAGAATCAATTTAATCTAAAATAGGCGAATCACTTATTATAAGGGTATCTAGTTGTTAAGGATTGTCTCACTTTGGTATGGATATTTTTTAGTATTAACTATTGACATTTTTGGCATCATATTTGAATAAGTAATAATATCTCATTCCAAAAACAAAGACCTTTATGTATCATTGCATGAAGGTTTTTTTGTTTTATACCGATCGAGACTGTGATTTTAACAGGTTTTTGCACGGCTTTGTCTTATTTTGGTGTTTAAAATTACAATTTGTGTAGATTCCGCCTATTTTTGTACAAATTTATAAGGTACACTCACCAATATTATCTCTTCGAGAAAGCTTAGTCTTGTACCTTTCATTGTTTTGGATGGATTCACACGATAAAGAAAATAAATGAAAGACCTTCTTCTTTTAGAATGGAAAAAGTTTGGTGGCAACGCAGTTTTTCGCACCTTAATACTGATATTTGTAATAGTATCACCCATTATTATCTTGGGTGGCAAGGAGACATTCAAAGACGTGCCTCCACCAATGCCCAGTTCCAAAACATTTTACGAATTTCCAACTGTCTGGGATTATCAAGGATACATTGGCAATTGGATGATTCCTTTTTGTCTTGGTTTCTTGGTCATCTATATGATCACATCTGAAGTATCCAATCGCACCATGCGTCAAAATATCATCATCGGTATGACTAAGCGAGAGTTTTTTAAGTCAAAGTTGTTGATTATATTTGTTCTTGCTCTAAGTGCAACATTATTATATACAGTTTCGACTGTGGTTATAGGCATGGTGCACACAGATGGTTTCGATATAGAATTGATCTTGGATAATAATATGGCCGTCGTGAGATATTTTTTACTATGTGTGGGATATTTGAGTTTTGCTTTTTTCATAGCTTTGATAGTAAGAAAAGGGATATTGAGTTTACTTTTATATTTTATGTATTTGATGATGCTCGAACCCATATTTATGTTGATTCATGTATATTATATCAAAAATGCAAGCCGCAATTATTGGCCAATGAATAGTATTGAAGATCTGATGCCATTTCCATTATTTAAACTACCTGACTATTTTGTAAAGAAAGAATGGGATTTCAATATTCTCTTGCCTTATTCACATGCTATGGTTATGGCTGTACTATATAGTTGTCTCTTTTTGGGTATAGCTTATTATAGTTTTATGAAAAGAGACGTGTAAGCTTATATTTTCACTATCTTTTTTACTTTCTTTCTATCTCATACATTATAGAATAGTATAATATTATTTATATAGTAATTAGGTATTTAATATCAACACATTACTATTATATATATATATTATTAATTATTTTACAATTTTTAATAAATATTCTTGATTATTATATTATATATATATAATTTTGCATAATATTTAATTCCAACTTTGCTTTTGTTTTTTTGCAATATTTCTTACATTTCATAAGGCTTTCCTATGCTTTATCATCAATTTGTGTGTAGTGTGACATATATTTGATTATATTATGCAACAGATTAAAAAAAAAATATATATATTTTGATATTTTTGTGGGAGAAAGTGGGAGAAAGTGGGAATGAAAGCTATCTTTGCCTTATCAACCAACAGAAAGTGTGAAACAGTATAATTTCACCGGAGAATATGAGTGTAAACTTGATGCCAAAAGTAGGCTTAGATTGCCCAGTGCGATCATTAAGCAGATTGGAGGCGACGGAAATCTCAAGTTTACAATCAACCGTGGATTTGAAAAGCACTTGATGTTGTATCCCAATGACGTTTGGGAAGTAAAGACGAACGAAATCAATCAGTTAAACATTTACAGTACTCAGCAGAGGCAGGCCATCAGGTATTTTTATCGAGGCGCTACGCAGTTGGAGTTGGATGGGGCAGAGCGTATTTTATTGCCAAATAGCTTGATGGAGTATGCAGGAATAGACAAAGATGTTGTCTTGTTTGCATATCAAAATCAAATTGAGATTTGGTCTAAGGAGAAGTATGACGAAATGCTCCAAGCCGAGCCCGATGATTTTGCTTCCATTGCAGAATCTGTGTTCAGTGGCATCAAACCATTGGATCATGCAAGTGACGACAAGCCATGAGTGAGTACCATGTATCTGTTTTATTAGACGAAAGTATAGACAATCTCAAAATCCGACCCGAAGGTACTTATGTAGATGCTACATTTGGTGCTGGAGGACATTCAAAATCAATTTTAGGTAAGCTCAATGCCAAAGGGCATTTGTATGCTTTTGATCAGGATCAAGATGCCTGGGGCAATGCACTGCATGATGAAAGATTTTCGCTCATTGATGCCAATTTTAGGTATCTGCGGCGATTTCTCCGATTAGAAGGCGTGACAGCAGTAGATGGAATCTTGGCAGATTTAGGTGTCTCATCATATCAACTGGATATGCCTGAAAGAGGGTTTTCTTACAGGTTTGATGCTCCGCTTGATATGCGCATGAATGCCGAATCTGACCTTACCGCTGCTAAGTTGCTCCAATCATATAGTGAGACAGCTTTAGTCAATATTTTGAGTAATTATGGCGAAGTGCGCAATGCCAAAACACTGGCAGCGGCATTGATTCAAGCTCGAAAATTGTCTGAAATTCGCACCACTTTTGATCTCAATCGAGTCTTGGATTTGCATGCGATGGGTCATAAATTGAAGTACTATTCGCAAGTTTATCAAGCGCTAAGGATGGAAGTCAATGACGAAATCGGAGCTTTGCAAGATTTGCTGGTCGAAGGAGCCAAGTTGTTAAAACCAGGAGGAAGATTTGTGGTCATTACCTTTCACAGCATTGAAGATCGGGTAGTGAAAAATTATTTCAAATCTGGCAATTTCACTGGTGAAGTCGAGAAAGATGATTTTGGAAATATTTATCGCCCGTTTATCCATGTGCACAAAAAAGTGATCATGGCTACAGCGACTGAACAAAAGGTAAATGTGAGATCTAGAAGTGCCAAATTGAGAGTCGTAGAAAAGTCATCAGACCTAACAGCAAGTTAGTACTGAAATTGAGAGATTGAAAAGTTAGTAGAATTTTTTGAGTAATATTTAGAAATTTTTTAAAATAAAAGTGCCATGACTAGTTTCCAGGATAAGAAAGCTACACTTTTTAGACTGAAATGGGTCGAATGGATTTTTGTCAATTTGCCGTTTGTATGCTATCTGGCGTTGTTGGGAGTGATTTATATCTCCAATGCACATGCTTCTGAAAAAGCTGTACGTAAGATAGAGTCGCTCAAACAAGAAGTGAGGGATACAAAATGGAGAGCCATGAATCTCAAACAAGAGGTGATGCATGGTAGCATACAATCGCAAATTGAAAGCAAAGTTGCAGGTTCGGGCTTACTGCCTTCTACGACACCACCGTACAAGATAGTAGCTGAAAATAAAAAATAAATGGTAGCTGAATAGGCAAGATGGACAGAAAGAAAGAGATGTTGTGGCGGGCTTACGTAGTCATGTTTGCATTCGTGATTGCATCCATTGCTATTCTGTTTAAAGTGTTTAATATCAGTGTATTAGAAAGAGATAAATGGCGGCAGAAAGGCGAAGTCAATGTCAAATGGAAGGCCGTCGATGCAGATAGAGGTAATATTTATGCAGAAGAAAGCATTCTGCTATCTACCTCTATACAGTTCTTTGAGGTTCGGATGGATATGAAAGTCATCAGCAAAGATGATTTCAATAAAGGAGTAGATTCATTAGCTATTTTTTTGAGCAATTTTGATCCTGAATTTATAGCGCACAAATCAAAAGCTGAGTGGCTCAAAGCATTAAAAACTGCCCGCAAAAAGAAAAATGGATACTTTTATATAGGCAGAGGCTTGGATATTGAGGCTTACAATAAACTCAAGCAAGCACCCATTTTAAGGCTTGGTAAGTTCAAAGGTGGTTTGATAGCCAATCGTTATGGAAAGAGGTTTAAGCCATTTCAAGACTTAGCTTCACGTACGATTGGAGTTGATCGTGAAAACGCTGATAGAATAGGGCTCGAAGGTTATTTTGATAAGTTTTTGAAGGGAGATACAGACCAACGATTGATGAAACGATTGGGTAGGGAAGGTACTCCAGACGGCAATGTTTGGGTTCCCGTTTTTGACCCTTCAGAAAATGAAATCAAGCGAGGCGATGATATATATACCACCATCAATATTGATATGCAAGATATTGTGCACCATGAGTTGCTCAAGGCAGTGCAAAAAAATAAAGCTTCTGGTGGAGTAGCTATCTTGATGGAAGTAGGCACAGGCGCTATCAAAGCGATCTCCAATTTGACTCAAGCATCAGATAGCTCCTATTTTGAGATGTACAATCAAGCAGTAGCGAGGCTGAGTGAGCCTGGATCTACCATGAAATTGGCAACCATGCTGGCAGCAATGGAAGACGGTATGACCAATAT
Organism: Saprospiraceae bacterium; assembly: GCA_046329385.1. Classification (GTDB taxonomy): domain Bacteria; phylum Bacteroidota; class Bacteroidia; order Chitinophagales; family Saprospiraceae; genus OLB9. The sequence goes on along the minus strand of JAXLUT010000037.1, from coordinate 13 downwards.
CGATACGGTGATT
>JAXLUT010000036.1:0-15837 GCA_046329385.1 Saprospiraceae bacterium | reverse complement strand
ATCGGTCTATATTCATTATTGAAGAAATTTCCGCCAGAATAATATTGTGAAGGACCAACTCCTAAGAAATAATCCATAATAGTGACTAAAGTATCGCAACTTTGGTGAGTTAAGTTCCTTGTATTATTACTGGCATCATACAATCCTACCAATCCAAACTCACTAGAATAATTATCACACTGGTAAATTGATGGATTTGCTGGACTTGAAAAAGGTGTATCACGATAGTTCACATTGCTTAAATAATACCTCGTTTTTAAAGGATATTGAAATACACCCACATATCTATTGGCATCTTTAACGACATACGTGACATAAACCCTCACAGTATCTCCAGCTGTAAATGTAGGGCCATAACCACAAGATGATAGATTGCTAATGGAAAAATTTGCCCAATGATACAGACCAGTGGAACCAACAGGTATGTTATCACAAGAAAAGACAGGTCCACCAGGCCTTGAAATGACTACTCTACCACTTAAGGGCATCAATTTTGCAGCGACTTGAGATGAATCGATAGCATATCCATAAGTAAAACCACCAGCAGGTGAATCAGGTCCAATGGCCACATAACCAGTAAACTCAGTTTCGAAAGTATCACAATGAATGGCATAATCATCCCTAAGAAATGGAGATTGAGCTCCTTGAGGAGCATCAGGAAATCCATCATTGTTATTATCGAACAAACCGATATTGGTTCTCACAATCCTAAATCCTCTGTTGACCATTCCCCCTCTTGGGCAAGGAATTGGGCAATGCAATTGGATATTCTTACCAATACATAGGGTTTGTGGGTTGCAGGTACACATAGGATTTGTCCTTAAATATCCATTAACAGCAAAATTTCCTCCACCACCTTTTGCACAGACAGCCATCAAGTTTGTCAAGTATATTTTCATTTTATCCTGCATTGGATTGGTATTCGTAAAGGTAAAGGTCAGTTTATTTGTCAGTGCATCATAAGTAATTCCAGGAGTTACTAAAAATGGAGTGCCATTGGCTCTAAGAAAATGAATGTCAGCTGGATTGCCAGAATACATTACCCCAAAAGGAAGAGTTAATTCAATACTGTGAGTATATGGCGTAATTGGGGCTGTATAAAAATATCTTGTAACATCTAGGGTCATATCAAAAACATCTCCATCGTTTACATCTGTTGGCGCTGACAAAAGGATCTCTTGTTGCATGTGATTTCGAGGCAAGACATTTTGCGCTGGTAGATTCCTCGGTGATGCCCCACAACCATTGACGTAATTGCCTGAAAAAGCAAAACCATCTCTTATGTACCTATTATTAGCACATGGCTCATTACAGCAACCTTTAAAGTCGGCAGCAATCACAACAGAGTCTCCAGCTGGTATTATTGGAATACTCAGCATGATCTGCCTAGTTTTTAAATAACCACATCCAGCCGTTCCAACTGTGTTATTGATATTACCTGTCAAAACTGGATCTACAACTGATGGTACTCCCATATTGTATAAAGTGTACGAAATGGTAGATGTATCAATAAATCCATATCTTCCATCATTTGAAGCTGTGGCGCCCCCATTATCCTGATACAGAGTAATAGTTACATTTCGTGCAGCATCGGTACCAGTATTTTTTAATATGATAAAACCTGTTCTTGATTCATCTAAACAAACAATTGGGTCTCTCCTTACGGACGTAACAATATTGGGCTGCACAGCAGGATTTAAAGAGGCTCCGCCTATCCTACGCGTACCTGTTGCATTACCACAACTCGTTTGTCCATAACATCCAAAATTGGCCCCAAATCTGGATGTCAGATTTGTACAAGCAGAAATAGTCACCATTTGTGTCACCTCGATCGTCTCGTTGGTATCAAATAAATCATCAAGGTCTCCTATTGCTGTGAAATCATCAAATCTATACACCCTCACCACATTCGTGCCTATTGTTGTTGTACTTAGCAAGGTGCCGCCACTTATAGGCGCAACTGTCAAGCCTATGCCAGTAGTATCATAAAACATAAATTGATCCACTTGTGATCCACCATTCCTGAGTCTTATTGTTCTTGTATAACTCTGACCAACCACACCATTGGCGAAAATCAAATTGGGTGATTGATTGGCACCTATAGTCCATTGGGCAAAATATTGATGACTCCGTTGGCAGCATTGTATGGATCTGAAGTGTTTGATACATTCCCTGCAGAACCTGCCATCCTAGCTAAAACCACATTTTGCCCTACAGGCATACCAATCACACTACAATCTAATGCTAACTGATATGTAATTACAAATTGATCGGCAAATACAAGATCACTGACTGCAAAGACAGGGATATTACTATTCATGATGTTGATTCTGTCACTGTGATGGCAGGCATCGTCATAGAAACTCCATTGTTGGTAGAAACTACTGTTATACTACCTGGAATATAGTGAGCACCAGGTCCAAAATCTAAAGTAAGAGAATTGCCAGTAGATCCAACAAGAGATTGAGTCAATACATTCACCTGAAAAGTGACAGTGTCTGCACACACTGAAATGGCTGGGATAGGCACTACCTGCGAAACACTAAACTGTGCTTGGACAGATGAGATAAAAAGTGCACAAAAAGATAAGATAAAGAAATGTAACCTCATAGTGTATGTGGATTTAATAAAATAATGTTAACAGATTTAAAACCTAAATAATGTAAAACCTGAAATCTTGCAAATCTAATCAAAACTTGATAATACCTATTTGATTAAAATCAACTAATTTTACATATTTAATTTTGTAATATATTATGCCTACTATTTTAATAAGAAGTATATATTACAACTATTTTAATACATAAAATCGTTAATTTTTTACAACTACCATCATTATGAATACCAATATTCGCACCAATATTAAATATCAATTTTAAAATTATATTAAAATGTAAAATAATTTACAAATAATAATTCATAAAACACAATATTTAATTTTGGTATAATTTTCAATTAGCTCAATTATTATAAATATTGATAATATACAAGCAAACATTCTCAAAACTAATGCATACCAAAGTATAGTTAATGCAAATAATGTACCAAAATAATCATGATTTTTAATCATAAATGGCGCTAATAAAATTGCAATTTGTTTCAATTTCAATAATTGATATAAATATTTTCCAAGTAGCATTAAAGCCATCCAAAAGACAACACAATGCGAATGTATAACTAAAACCGTCTCCTAAATACATCCAGCATAATAGCAAACACAGACAAGGTGATGATGAGATTATTGAAATATTGATGACCACCAACATGATAGGACTGATACCCCAAGTAGATTGACATGCCGAGTAATATTAATAGAGTAATTAATAAAATTGAAGTGGGAAATTGTCTCTTTTGTCTATAGCCATACCTGATACTAACTTTGTTGATGACTGTCAACACCAAAACCAATGAGGCCAATGAAACGAAGAAAATTTTCATTGCCTTAGGCTGAAGGTGGAATCATCCTTATATCCCTTTGCGGGAATGGTATCACTATTTGATGTTTTCTGAATAGTTTTTCTATTTCCCATCTTACATCACTTTTAATGTTTTCTGCCACCATGATTTGACTAGTAAAAAAATACAAAGTAAAGTTCAAGCCATTATCTCCAAAATCATTCAACCTAACAAATGACACAGGCTTATCCAAAATATCTGGTACATTAGGTATCACTTCCAATAGCAATCTTTTAACTAACTCTGTGTCAGTCCCATAAGCTACTGAGACATCTACTGAGAATCGGACAATATTATCAAAATGGGTCCAATTGACCACTGCTTGATTGACCAATTTGCTATTTGGCACCAACATCGATACACTATTTCTCGTCTCAATACGAGATGCCCTCAGACCAATTTTGATCACACGACCTACTTGCCCCTCTATCTCTAATACATCACCTACCATGACTGACCTCTCGAAAAGCAAAACCAAGCCAGAAAAAAAATCATTGAAGGTCTGCTGCAAGCCTAATCCAATACCAACCAATAAAGCTGCGGCACCACCATAAATAATGCTGGTATCAGACACTACCCTATCCAATGCCAAAAGCAAAGCTATCACATAAACCACATACTTCACCAGTTGGTTGATGGCGTATTGGCTACCCTCATCCATGTCTTTGGACTTATACATCCTGTAAAGTGTGACTTGAGTGATAAACCAAACCACTACTCTTGCAGCTATCAAAATAATCCATACTGCCAACAAATCTGTGATGTGGATCGTAAATAATTCACCTTTGATTTCTCTTTGAAATAGTATGAAATCTAAATCAAGTCGCCTTAATAAAAACTGACCAAGATAGATAAATACAATGTACCTGACCAAGGTAGTAGCTTTGGTATCATTAGCATGATTAGCTATCGAAGTATCGCTTTTTTCTTCTTCACGATTGCGAAATTTATCGCGGATGACCATGTGACTGATCATCCAGTCTGCCAAGAGAGCTAAAGAAAATAAGCTCAAAATTTCAGCAATGTGATTGATAGTAATAGAGAAATTGTTGACATCAAAAAGTTGGACATCAAAATTAAGAATTCTTAGACACAATAAAATAGTCAAGAAAAACAATGTGATACCTAACCTGAATTGAAAACCCTTTTTTTGGAGTTTATTTACTCGCTCATCGTCGTTTTTGAAAGAAAAATTACTCAGCTTAGAAAAGATAAAAAAAGCTAATATAATGACTAAGCTACACATGACGATAGCCACTAATGATACATCAAACCCAGAAAAAGAAAATAGGGTATTTTCCATGAAATCAAAATTCTGATCCCGCAAAAGTAAAGGTTTTGTATCCATACCACAACAATATCTGTTACTAAGTATTATTTTTGCAGATAAATCATTCAAAAAATGCCATCAACTCACCAAAGTAAAGATAAATTTATAGAAATTGTCCAACGCCTGGTCAGAGAATCGGCCATATTCAAAATAACTTTTTCAAAAGCAAGACACCAAAACAAACATATCATCAACGCATATTTGAGATCTGTAGTGATAAAAAACGAAATGCAATATTCCATTACTCATCGGTACCAAAATAAAGATGAAGTAAAAAACTATGGAGCAGGTCAAATGCCTGATGTGATAGATAATATGTTGGGCAATTTATTTTTTAATGCCGTTTTGTTTACAGAAACAGACGAATACACTTTACAACAAAACAAGAAAGGCAATGCTTTTTTCAACCAAAGACCATTGCAGTCACAACAAGTCATCAGTACAACACATGATCATCAAAAGACCAGAGCTATACCAGCCAAGCAGTCATGGCTTCAAGTATTAGGATTGGCTGGCATCGATGGAAAAATACTTGATAAATCTCAAGACAAGTACCGCCAAATCAATAAGTTTATTGAGTTGATAGACCATCTTATTAAGGATTTTCCAAATGACCAAATCATTACCATAGCTGATTTGGCCTGCGGCAAAGGTTATCTGACATTTGCCTTGTATGACCATTTAATCAATAATAAGAAGATGCGTGTGCGTATCACAGGTTATGACTTAAAACAGGAAACTATCACTTTATGCTATCAAACAGCTATCAAAGAAGGGTTTGTGGGCTTGACCTTCCAACTCAAAGATATCAATGATGTCAATGTAGCTGGATCTGAAATGGTCATAGCCTTGCATGCTTGTGATATAGCCACAGATATAGCCATAGCCAAAGGCATCAAGGCTGGCGTAAAATACATAGTTGCATCTCCATGCTGTCACAAGCAAATCAGGGCTGCTATGAAAGGTACCAATAAACTGTCATCCATTTTAACTCATGGTATTTTGGCCGAAAGACAAGCAGAAATACTTACTGATGGTTTAAGGGCATTGATCATGGAAGGCTACGGTTACAAAACGCAAGTATTTGAGTTTATTTCCACTGAACATACCAGCAAAAATCTGATGATCACTGGTATCAAATCTACTCCAAATCCTGATGCTCTACATCATGCACATGAGATAATGAAGGCCTTTGGTATTGAATATCACCATTTAGAAAAATTGCTCGAAGCATAAATTTATATACTTTTAATTCTTGTATTGAAATTTTTATCGAAAATAATAGTATATTGATCTTATTTTTGTCTCAAAGGGAACATTTCTTTGCAACAAATCATTGTACTATAAAAATAAAATCACAAAACATTATGGAATCATTTGAACCATTATTTCCAATTACGATTGGACTGCTTGTCATCCTTGTTTTTTCTGCACTTTTTACAGTCAAACAACAAACTGCCGTTATTATAGAGCGCTTTGGCAGATACAATAGCATACGTCAATCTGGGCTTCATTTTAAAATACCGATCATAGACAGGATTGCTGGCAAAATCAACCTTAGGATTCAGCAATTGGATGTCATCATTGAGACCAAAACCAAGGATAATGTGTTTGTAAAAATGAAAGTATCTGTTCAATTTAAAGTTATCCAAGACAAAGTTTACGACGCTTTTTATAAATTGGAATACCCGCATGACCAAATCACCTCTTATGTATTTGATGTAGTGAGGGCAGAAGTTCCGAAATTAAAGTTGGATGATGTTTTTGAGAGAAAAGATGATATTGCCATCGCCGTAAAACGTGAACTTAATGAAGCCATGACCACTTATGGCTATGACATCATCAATACACTGATCACGGACATTGACCCTGATATACAGGTAAAAAATGCAATGAATAGAATCAATGCTGCTGACCGCGAAAAAACAGCAGCCGAATACGAAGCTGAAGCTGGTAGGATCAGAATCGTAGCTAAGGCAAAAGCTGAAGCTGAAAGCAAGCGCCTGCAAGGACAAGGCATAGCTGATCAGCGACGTGAGATAGCCCGTGGGTTGGTAGAATCTGTAGATATCCTCAATAAGGTAGGCATCAACTCTCAAGAAGCATCAGCCCTCATCGTGGTTACACAACACTACGACACGCTCCAAGCCATTGGTGCGGATACTAATTCGAATCTTATCTTATTGCCAAATTCACCTCAAGCAGGTAGCGAAATGCTCAATAACATGGTGGCAAGTTTTACTGCTTCTAATGTGGTGGGTGAATCGCTCAAGACTGGAATGAAAAAGCAGCTCAAGACTGGCAAATCAAAAGATGAGTTCGGTAAAGCTGACGATCAATCAGCATATTAATCTTATGTAAAAATTAGATGTCAGATCAGAGCCAAGAAGCATCCTCTGCCCTTTTTTCATTACGAAATGTATCTGTATGGTTTGAGCCATTAGGTGCAAAAATACCCATCATCCAAGAACTTAGCTTTAATATCCAGCATCAACAGATCATAGGTATCACAGGTGAATCTGGCAGTGGCAAGTCTATGACAGCTTTGGCCATCATGGGATTGACATCTTTTTATCCAAATCTGCGCATCGAAGGAGAAATATCTTATAAAAGCGAAAACTTACTGGTGCAAAGTGAGAAAAAATGGCTTCAATTAAGAGGTAAAGTTCTTTCATTGATCATGCAACAACCATTGTCGTCCTTCAATCCAGTCAAAAAAATTGGGTGGCATATCATAGAATCCATAAAAATTCATTCCCCTGAGTTGAAAGGAAAAGAGTTGCAAGTGAAGATGCACGAGTTGCTCCACGAGGTAGGTCTAAGCGATACCGATAGAATATTATCATCCTTTCCTCACACTTTGTCGGGTGGCCAGCTACAACGCATCGTCATTGCTATGGCTGTGGCTTACCCATCATCAGTTATCATAGCAGATGAGTTGACAGCATCTTTGGATGCACAATCAGCGGCAGAAATCATGCAATTATTACTGGAGTTGAGACACAAGCACAAAATCACTATCCTCTTGATAAGCCACGATTTGGATGCCTTATTGAAACATTGTGATCAAATCATCTTGCTAAAAAATGGGCGAAAAATAGACCATATCTACACACAACAAATCACATCAAACTCTCTGTCACAAACAGCCAAAGATTATTTTTTCTCTTCGCCAATAGGTAGCAGTCGACAAGCCAAGCAAAATGAAAGCAAGGTCAGTCTTCAGGTCGTGCACATCAACAAATCTTATGGCAAATCAACATTCTTTGGTTTGAAAAAGAATACCAGCTATCCTATATTAAATGATGTAAACCTAACCCTGAGATCAGGCGAAATGGTAGGAATTTCGGGTATTTCTGGAAGCGGAAAATCAACTTTTGCCAAGATCATTGCTGGCTTAATAGATTCAGATGATGGAGATGTTTACTATGGGCACGACAAATTGGATGTAACGAAATTTGAAAAGGATAAATTATTGCGACAGAAAATCCAATTCATTCAGCAAGATGCCCTTTCGTCAATGAATCCAGCCATGACTATTGGATCCCAATGGCTTGAAGTGATCCAATCGAAAGATAAAAGCGCTACCACCTTACAAAGTATGACAAAGATAAAATCTTTTCTAAAAGATTTCAAGTTGGATGACAACGTTTACTACAAATATCCTTCACAACTGTCTGGTGGTCAGGTACAAAGAGCATCATTGATGAGACATCTATTCTTGCAACCAGAAATAATTATCATGGATGAATCTCTGTCAGCATTGGATAGAAGTACACAATTTGAATTAATCAATTTAATGATTAGTCTGCAAGAAAAATGGAAATTTGCAGGCATTTTCATCTCCCATGACACTGCTTTGATCCAACAATTATGCCACAGACATCTTATCATGATTGAAGGCAAGCTAATGGTGGAATAAAATGTAGGTTAGTCACGTTATTTTATTGATTTTAACGAGGATATACTCCTTACAATTCAATTTTTAGAGTATTTTTTTTTCATGAATAATGCCACTTTAAAAATAAAATCCGATATTTTTGTGGTAATATGTTGATTTGATGCAATTTCACTTTGATTAGTTAGTTGTAATAAAGATTTGATATGCAAGAGTACGCCAAAATATTGAATTATGCCATACCATTTTTTTTGATATTAATCGCTATCGAGCAAATCGGTGCGCAAATGAAGCATCAAAAAGTTAATAGACTATTTGACAGTGTATCAAGCCTTAGCTCTGGCATAACAAACGTCATCAAAGATGTTTTGGGTCTCACTATTGTTATTATAAGTTATGGATGGTTGGTAGATCATTTAGCTATTTTTCATTTCAAATCAACGATACTGCTATACGTAATCGCATTTATAGGAATAGATTTTTCAGGATATTGGGTACACCGTTGGAGCCACGAAATAAATGTCTTTTGGAATAGACATATCATACATCACAGCAGCGAAGAGTTCAACTTGTCTTGTGCTTTGAGGCAGTCCGTTTCAGAAATCTTTGCCATTTTTACTTTTACCTTCATACCAATGGCCATCTTAGGTATTCCAGCGTCAGTAGTGGCAGTAGTGGCTCCCATCCAGCTCTTTGCCCAGTTTTGGTACCACACAAGGCTGATAGATCGTATGGGTTGGCTCGAATACATCATAGTCACACCATCACACCACAGAGTGCATCATGCTATAAATCCCACCTATATGGATAAAAATTATAGTCAAATATTCATCATCTGGGACAAAATATTTGGTACATTTCAGCTAGAGCTGAAAGAAATGCCTGCTGTATATGGAGTAAGTCGAGCTGTTCATACCTGGAATCCATGGATCATCAACTACCAGCATCTTTGGTTATTGTTCAAGGATGCATGGCATACTCATTCTTGGTTTGACAAGCTGCGTATTTGGTTTATGCCTACAGGATGGAGGCCAAACGACGTCATATCAAAATACCCGATTGACTACACTCAAGATGTTTACAGTCGACCCAAATATGAAACAAAAGCCAGCATCTCATTCAGTATCTGGACAGTAATACAGCTAATAGTGACTTTACTTTTGATGATGTACTTATTCAACAACATAGCATATATCCCTTACAATATGATACTTATATATGGGATATTTTTATTTGTTACAATTTTTGCTTACACCAGCTTGATAGATGGAAGTATATATGGTATATTGGCAGAAATAGTAAAATTCTGTTTAGGAATGTACATTTTATCATCAAACAATTGGCTTGGTATTGATGAACAATTACCATTTGGAGCGCGCATGGTTCTTTCTTACTTGATTTTATCATTGACATTATCCTTTTACTTCTACTACAAAGATCGGCCCGTCCCCATCTTTGTGGAAGGATGAATTGTACTTACCCATTATCCTGCTGACGGATTAAGATAAAATAGACATCAGAATATTTATTTTCATAAAATGGGATAATAGGTTTAACTTTACACCAAAATTAATAATTTAATGAGCAATCATCCAGTAAGATTTGGGTTTATGGCTGGTGGAATAACCATAGCAATTTTGATATTTTTATACATACTTTCTAAAAACACACTGCTTCAATTTGGTTCTTTCATTGAGTTTTTTGTTGTTATTTATTTTATGACAAGAGCAGTAGGAGCAACCAGAAATGATGGCAATGGCTTTATTTCATTTAACGACGCATTCAAAGCGTCATGGCTTACATTTATTTTGGCCAGTTCGTTGGTGGCTATTTTTATTTTCATTTTAATGAATTACATAGATCCAAGCTTGAAAGATATGTTGAAGCAATTGCAATTGGAATCAATAGAGCAAGTATCATCTATATTTTCATTTGGTGAGGAAGTAAAAGAACAAATGATAGACCAGATACAAGAATCTGATGTCAATGGCATCAAGTCGCTTGCCTACCAACTGCCATTATCATTTTTTTTTCCTGGTGTAATTTACGCTTTAGTGATTAGTTTGATCATGAAAAGAAATCCGCCATTAATCAATGAATAAATTTTCAAAATTGGATATCTCTTTAGTCATTCCATTGTACAACGAGGATGAATCTCTACCAGAGCTACATGACTGGATACAAAGAGTTATGACAGAAAACGATTTTACTTACGAAATTATATTTGTAGATGATGGTAGTAATGATAGATCTTGGCAAGTGATAGAAAACTTGAAGACAAAAAACCCCGTAGTTCGTGGTATAAAATTTAGGCGAAATTATGGTAAATCAGCTGGCCTCAATGTCGGTTTTGAACATACCCAAGGCGATGTTGTGATCACAATGGATGCAGACCTTCAAGATAGCCCAGACGAAATACCCGAGTTGTACAAGATGATAAAGGATCAAGGGTATGATTTAGTATCTGGGTGGAAAAAAAAGAGATACGATCCATTGTCCAAAACTATCCCAACCAAACTGTACAATTTCGTCACCAGCCGCATGTCTGGAGTACACTTGCATGACATGAATTGCGGCCTGAAAGCATACAAGCATGATGTGGTCAAAAATATTGAAGTATATGGAGAGATGCATCGATATATACCAGTGATTGCTAAATGGGCAGGATTCAATCGGATAGGTGAAAAAGTGGTGCAGCATCAAGCAAGAAAATACGGAATCACCAAGTTTGGACTCTCAAGATTTATCTATGGACCTTTAGACCTATTTTCCATCATGTTTATGGGGAAATTTGGCAAGAGACCAATGCATTTTTTTGGTGTAATTGGTACCTTTATCTTTTTCGGTGGATTAGCAATATTGGCTTGGTTAAGTTTTGACAAATTGATATTTGACGCTATAGGTATTGCCAATAGGCCAGCCTTTTATTTGGGCATATTGATGGTCATAGTAGGAGTACAACTGTTTATAGCAGGATTTTTGGGTGAACTCATCAGTAGAAGTGCTGTAGAGCGCAATAATTACAAAATAGTGGAGCAGATATAATCAAATCTCCATCTCTGGTATATCACCTTCGACTATGAGATTGCCTTCAGTAACTGACTGAATGTACTCTATACTCACTCCTGGTGCCCGCTCCAAAAGTTTGAATCCATTTTTGGTTACTTCCAATACAGCCAACTCGGTTACAATCTTTTTGACGCAAGCTACACCTGTCAATGGCAGGCTACATTTTTTCAATAATTTAGATTCTCCAGCCTTGTTAACATGCATCATAGCCACGATGATATTGTCAGCAGAAGCGACCAAGTCCATTGCTCCTCCCATGCCTTTTACCATTTTTCCTGGGATTTTCCAGTTGGCAATGTCACCATTTTCCGAAACTTCCATAGCGCCAAGGATGGTCAAATCAACATGCTTGCCACGTATCATCGAAAAGCTCATGGCCGAATCAAAAAAACTAGCACCTGGCAAGGTAGTTATAGTTTGTTTTCCTGCATTGATTACATCAGCATCTTCCTCTCCTTCATAAGGAAATGCTCCCATACCTAAGACACCATTTTCACTTTGAAACTCAACATTGATACCTTTTGGCACGTAATTAGCAACTAAAGTAGGAATCCCGATTCCCAAATTTACATAGTACCCGTTTTTCACCTCTTTGGCTATCCTTTTGGCGATATCTGTTTTGTCTAATGGCATTTCAATTTTAATTAAACCTTTAAAAAACTACAACTTATGCAAAATTACAAACATTGGTCAATATGTTTGCAATGGAAGAATGATTGATTACCTATCTATTTTTACGATTTTCCCTATATATAATTTGTCTTGGGACCTTATTTTTATCAAATACAAACCATTGGGTGATGTACTTAGATCAATGTGCTGATGGCGCAAGTTAATCTTGGAGAGTGAATGAACCATTTGACTCTGTTGGTTATAAATCTCCATGTCAACTACCAAGTCATTGGGCAGACCACTAAATGAAACTTGACCATTGGTTGGGTTTGGTATGGTCACAATGGGTATGATGACTTCGTTGGCCACAGCAGATTTTATTTCTAATGTTTTTTCTGCCTGCATCCAGTAATATCTTTACCACCACTTTTATAAATACCAATATAAAGTTATAAAATTTGGATGTATAACAAAAGTAAGGCCTCCATCTATATTGTATTGGAACGTGGCAGCCCTCAGTTACTAAAATTTCAATATTGTTTTCGCTAGTTGTTGTTATAAATGATGGAGCAAACACTCTACCAAATAACAGCTTTATTGGATGAGTGTGTCATTATTAGCATCTTTGACCCAAATACTATAGGTACCTGCTTTTAAATCGTAGTATTCGCTGACATTAGTAAATAAAACACTGTCCGTGTTTATAAGTGGCAAGTAGCCTCTCCTCCAGTTGGTATTATTCTTAAAATACCCATCATCTTTATGGCATGTTGCGTTTCTAACTGTGGTGGCCGTAACATTTTTGAGTAAAATGTTTAAAAATCAGATTGAATAACTTTGTACACCCTAATGAATCCCTAACATATATTTTGTATGAGCCGTTGTCCAAAACTCAAACATCGTTGTTACCATATTCTCACATTGTTTCTGCTGTATTGCAGATGGCCCTGTACCATGTTGCCAAAACTCACTTAAACCTATCATTTTCAAAGAGTACTTGGATGCCTATTGGAGTTTTTAGTAAATATGGTATCGGTCATCTTGGACTTGCCTCCAGCATCTTGACCCAAAATACATAACTGTCATTGTTTTTAAACGAATTGCTTGTAACAAAAATTTTGGCCATCCGAGCTGTATTCATAGGGCGAAAAGCCACCTTGAGCATCCACAACGATTGTCGCATTTTGGTTGGCGCAAATCACATCATTGGTTATATTGGCATAGACTTCCAATGGTGGTATATTCTGTGTAAATACACCGGTGGTAATACAACCATTCTCATCTTTTACTTTCAGAGTGTATGCACCCTGATCATACAAATTGTATTCGGTCATCGTACTAAAATCTAGTGCATTGACGCTATAAAGTAACTCACCAGTGCCCCCATTTCCAGCAAGACTGACCAAATATTTATCTATACTGTAATCAAGCGTTAATGCCTGTGGCCATGCAATTTTCACCTCATTTGATATAGAAATATTATTATCCATATCCTTTATCTGAATGGTAAATGTACCTGCTCCTAAATTATTAAAAACATTATTGGAAGTAAAGTTTTGACCATCCAAGGAATACTGATATGGAGGCGTACCATTAAATCCTTCAACTACGATTTTCCCAGTTTCGCTTCCAAAACATTTGATAACAGAAAGATTAGATGCAACGACCATTAATTCACCTTGATCTATGACTATATCAAATTTTACATTTGGCAACCATTTATTTTTATCATCCAAAATATTGACAATAAAACTGTCAGCAGTAGCGCTATTGCCTCCATGTTGATAAGTCACTAAATTGGACGCTATATCCGTCAATGAAAATGTAGAACCTACATTGAGCGCATTTCCCTTTGCCATCAAAAGACCATTGCTTGATTTGCTGACCACTGTAAAAACGACCGCTTGTTTATCATTAGCTTGGATATGCAATTTTGTAGTATCAATTATGCCCAATTGGCCATTGCCTACGACCAGAGGCACATTGGTCAATACCTGCACACTTCCAGTAGCCACTCCGTCAGTCTTGAATGATGACGAAATTGTGCTAGAAATAGATGTACATGGAGATGTAGGCTTCACTCTCCAATAATATACTTGATTTTCGAGCAATGTCTTAGTTGCGAATGTATCTTGCACTAAAACACTAATAGCCAATGGATTAAACGCAGGAGATGTACTTAATTCTAATGTATAATTTTTGGCACCTTGTACTTTTTGCCAGTTGAATAATACATTTTCATTATCGACCTTTGTAGCATTTAAAGGTGGTTGAATCAAATTAATCTTGGGATTATCTTTAAACCCTACGAAAAGACTCAAAGTGATAGTCTGTTTTTCCTGACCAGAAACTGCCTGAATTTCTACAAAATTCCAACCTAATGGCAGTTTATCGAGCCCAGTGATGATAAGACTTGATTCGGCAGGAAGGCTTTGTATTGAACTGAGCGTAAAATCATAATTGACGCCAGAGATAGGATTGATCACATTTAATTCAATAGGAACATTCAACGATTGATTTTGAGTAAAATTCAATAAAGTACTAAATTCTTGCTGAGTACAAATATCTGCTGTACTTGGAGAAAGCGACATATTAAAAGATGTATAAATCTTAAAATTTGCATTGGAAACGTCATAAAATATATTATCAGCAGCCATGACCATAACCCTTGCTTTGGTAGTAACTTGATTTGGAACCAACACTGTGTAGCTGCCGGTATTCGGTACATTTTCAGCCAAAACATGAGGATAAGTCAAGCCGCCATCAACTGAGAGGTAAATATTTACGTTTTTACAATTAATCGGTGCAGCATCAGTTTTGGCCAAATCCCAAGTTATAGTTTGGGTCGAACCAATCAACCATGACACTGATGTAATATTTGGGACTGTGACTGTAAATGGCCCTGCCAATACACTCGTTGTAACGCGCACATTGACTTCATCAGTACAACCCTTGCCTTTATGATTGTCACGCACAGTACACATAAAATCCATGATCCTTGATACTGAAGGCAATACTTCCCAATTGCCGTATTTCCTTCCTAAATCTGGGAAATACCTTGATGGGGAAGTTTTAGGGTTGATAGACCTAAATGCAGGGCCTTTGGTACTGCTTGATACTGGTGGCATCGTTGCAAACTCAGGATCTATCTGTTCCCAACAATAAGTCAACGTATCTCCATCAATATCTGACCCGTTTGCTGTCAGAACAAAGGCCGTAGATATAGGGATGGTATAACTATTTTTTGCTACATTGACAGTAGGTGCATTATTTTCCACACTAATTTTTTGAGCGCATGAATTGCCTGTACCAGACACCACAAACGATGCAATTTCACCCAAATTGATGCCATGAAAGTATGCATCGCTATTGCTTTGTACATCAGGGCTACAAATACCTGCATAACCCATGATGGTGCTGCCACTACCTGGCTCGACACTATAATCACTTTCGCGCTGACAATCATTATTTT
>JAXLUT010000035.1:0-20204 GCA_046329385.1 Saprospiraceae bacterium | reverse complement strand
CAAAGTCGTCCTCTCGTCTTCGCCAAAGGTATCATATCGAGTGATGATCCAAAGCTTCTTGACACCATTACCAGCAACAACAGGATAATCTTGACTTTCAGGAATCTCAAATACAAGGTCAAGTGGCAAATTCATCAAAATTTAATTTCTAAAAACACAAAAATATAAAATATTGTTTGAAATTAACAAAAATATTCCTATCAAAATAAAATATTATAAAATAAGTCATACTTTTGTAGGTGCAAAATAAGGAGATTTCAGTTTACTGACAAATTTGATGTCATTTTACACCATATTAACATCTATTTGTCATTGAATAATTTTATACCATTTTGTTTAACAATTTAACACACCTACCAATGAGTTATCAATTCCTAGCCAACAAAGTCCAAGAATCAGCAATTTCAAAAGTAGATTTCAACAATTTACCTTTCGGCAAGACATATTCTGACCACATGTTTGTAGCCGATTATATCAATGGACAATGGACAAATCTAGAAATCAGGCCAGTAGCACCTATTTTGACACATCCAGGCAATATGGCTTGGCACTATGGTCAATCTATTTTTGAAGGTATGAAGGCTACTCGTGATGAAGCTGGTCATGCTTTGCTATTCAGACCAGAGCTACATGCCGTAAGAATGAACAAATCGGCCGTGCGTATGTGTATGCCTGAGATCCCAGAAGATTTATTTTTGCAAGCGGTCAATACATTGGTTGATATGGAAAAAGCTTGGATACCACCACAAGCTGGATCAGCACTTTACATCAGACCATTTATGTATGCCACGGATGAGACGATTGGCGTGAAAGCATCTGATACTTATAAATTTATCATATTCGTCATGCCAGTAGGACCATACTATACCAATCCCGTCAAACTTTTTGCCCAAGATAAGTTTGTACGAGCAGTAGTAGGTGGTGTAGGAGAAGCAAAAACATGTGGCAATTATGCGGCATCATTATACCCAGCTACCATGGCAAAAAAGAATGGTTACGATCAAGTGATGTGGCTCGATGGTGTTCATAAAAAATACATCCAAGAAGTAGGTACGATGAATATCTTTTTTGTGATCAATGGTGAAGTGTTGACTCCCAACCTTGATGGTGCTATCTTGGATGGCATCACTCGTAAAAGTATGATTGAACTTTTCAAGGACAAAGGATATAAAGTGACTGAAAGACCCATCACCATCGATGAAGTTTTGACAGCAGGCAAAGATGGCAGTCTTGAAGAGATATTTGGTACTGGAACAGCTGCAGTGATAGCTCCTGTATCACACTTAAAATACAATGACGATGTCATCGAGCTGGATATGGACAAGCGTCAATTGAGCAAATGGGCTTATGCCACCATCAATGGAATAAGGAATAGGACTGTTGAAGATAAATTCGGATGGATAGTAGAAGCAAAGTCTTCGCACTAATCTTGCGGATTATCAATAAAAAAGCCCATGGAGATCCACTTCACGGGCTTTTTTATTTACAAAAATATAAGTGATTCAAAAATCTGATTATTCAAACAGGATCTTCTTGCTGATGATACCTTGATCAAATTGCATACGGATGATATACAGTCCATTTTGCAGTGATTCACGTTTTACTGTGATTTGGTTGGTATTGACGCTATTGACATTTCTAACCATTCTACCACTGATGTCATAGATGGCATAAGATTGGATAGGAGCCTCGCTTGATGTTGAAATTTGGAACTCTGTGGTAGCAGGATTTGGCGCAATTCTCAAATCAACTTGAGCATCATTAACATCTTTTGATGATGTAACAGATGATTTACAAGGTAAATTTAGCGCAATACAAGCTCTAGGTGCAAAAAATCCAACAATAGTATCAATATACATTTTAGCTGTAGAAGCATTGGTGTTACAACCACTTGTGTTAGGGTCAGTTGTAGGCTTTGGTTTATCTGCAAATGACCATTCCCATGGAGAGCCACTATCATTTGGTGTACCATAAAATGGGAAAAATCCATGGAGTGAAGATTTACTCAAATTTCCATAAGGATCCATTGATGGATATATATCATTAAAATAATCATTATTTCCATATCTTGCTGCTTTCGCTTGCATGTCGCAAGATCCGCTCACTTCCACAACAGGTTGTGGACCTGTCAAAGTAGGTACGTTGAGGACATCTGTTTCGCAAGGTGCATAAGCATCAGAAACCACATGATATGAAATAAGAGGCACTTCACCTTGATTCATCCAAGTAGAATCACCCAATGCTCCACCCATGTTGACTGCTAAGGCAAAATTGGAATCATAACCTACGTGATTGGGTTTTGACAAGGTATCTCCAATTGGCAATGTTGAAAGGGCATTATATGTTGCATCGACGGTAGTGATTGCATTGGTACAACCAATATTGTTATTGTATGGTTCCAAAACCATAGGAACATTTCCTGCTGCTGTAGGCAAAATAAATTTAAACGGATCAGCTGTATTGAATATTTCTGGATAAGATTTCAAGTACGATGTTGCCAAAGATAGATATCCTCCTGTACCTTGACCCCAAACTGTAATTTTATCAGGATCTATACCATGAACATTATTCAACTTGTCAACACTCATTTTGAAATAACGAATGTAAGTGTTTACGTCTTGCACGCCTCTGTAGGCTGCATTAATTAAGAAATATCTTCTTACCAACTCTACTGAATGTAAAGGATTCCATCCTTGTCTGTAATTGACCACAGCCACTACATAACCCATTTTTGCTAATCTTGAAGCAATCTCTACATTACTAGAATCTCTCATGGTACCACCACAAGCACCATTGATTTCATAAGGCATAAAATTGCCTGTATGGAGATAAATAATAAGTGGTCGATTGGTAGCTGTGTCTCCTTTTGGAGTATAAAACTGCGCAACCAGTGGTTGAACAGCAGTGTGACCTTGTTTTTGCTGAAGGGCAGCAAATAGCCATGGCATAATAGTATAATTGCTGGCTACAGGTACTGGACTACTTACTTCTACTTCAGCAAATACTTGGTTAAGATATCTCTCTTGGGAATATGAGATGGTGCTGAATAAAAGTGAACAAAATAAAATCGTGTAAATAAATTTTTGCATACCGATCAAAATTTAATTAAGTGAATTAATAATTATTAAATATCAAATTTTCTTTTTAAAATCATACACTACACTAATGTAAGCCATCCTGCCAATACGTGGGCCGCCATAAGTCTGAAATTGCTTATTATTCAAGGTATTAGATGCGCCTACTTTTAATACAGCATTATATTTTGGCATTGTCAAATTTAACTGGCAATCAACCAAATCATAAGTAGGTATGTCTCCTGTAAACTGAGGCGAACCTGTAAATTTAAAACCTTGTATCCATTTATAGTTAACATTAAAGCCTAATGTGTTCTTTTGCCATCCAATTGGAATATCACGACCTGCAATACCTAAATTAAACTTGTTTTTGGGAGTATTGAAAGCAGGAACTATATCATCTTTAGATTTAGTGATCAAATTGTTGTAGCTATAGTTACCGTTTAACGAGTAATATCTTCCAAAATAGTAGTTTAGCCCTAAAGCAAATCCTTGAGAGTTTACTACTTCCTTTGAATTGGCTGATACTCTCAATACTTCAATACCACCAAATCTTGGAGTCACTAATATTGGATTTTGCGAAATAGTATCTACAGGCACTAACAAACCTATTTGATAACCAATAAAGTCATTGTAAATATTATAAAAATAACTTGCATCTACAAAAAGTCTTTCGAACAATGTGGTTCTATAACCCACTTCAAAAGTTTTAACTTTCTCTGGTTTAATTGGGCCTACTGATATTTTTTTCAAGCCTTCATTTGGATTTTCAATCCAATCCGTGAATGAATCAAAACTTACTAAATCATTAAATCCTTTTATATTACCCAAAAGTAATGCTGGACCAACTTTTAAATGGAGATACTGATCTGAAAGTGTTGGGTTTCTTATCGCCGAAGAAAATGACAATCTCAAATAATTATTCTCTGTTGTTTTCCAAACAATGGAGCCCGCTGGACTAAACAGATAATTAAAGTTTTGGTTTTTATCCATTCTCGCTGCTATTGAAGCTGTAAAATCGCCAAATTCTTTGGATCCACCTGTGTAAACTCCGAATTCTTTATTTGTGATAGAGGATATAGTATCACTAAAAATTGTACCATCAGTATTTGGTTGATACATCCTAAAGTTAGCACCGACTACCCATTCTTTTAAGAATGATGGATTGAATTTATATTCACCATGCACATGATATAAAGCAGATTTATCAAAAAATCTAGTACCATTTTCTTTAGTATTGTTTTTCTTTGTTACAATTGAATTAAATAAAGAATCAAAACGTGCAGTACCTGGCTCAAAATAATTATGCCCATTTTCATTGGTAGATTGTGCTTGATTGGCATAAACTGAAGCCAAATTATGCCAATTTTGCAAAGAATCAACATTTGTATTTTGCCAATCTATCAATTGACCCTGAGTTATACCATCAACACCGTAGCCTGCAGCCTTCATTTTTTTGAATACTGCACCAAGATTGTTCCTTA
This sequence comes from Saprospiraceae bacterium, assembly GCA_046329385.1. GTDB lineage: Bacteria > Bacteroidota > Bacteroidia > Chitinophagales > Saprospiraceae > OLB9. Next base: position 15,646 of record JAXLUT010000035.1, on the reverse strand, counting down.
CCCACCAATATTCATAATCTGCTTTCCATTCTTCATTTGATTTAGAAGCTTGTAGCATTTTCAAAGCGGTAAAATATGGGTCAAATGAATCCCCTGCATTTTCATTAGTAGCGTAAGCCCTGATAAAGAATTTGTCCTTTTTCCTAAATTCTATTTTCTGTTGATAAAACTGGATACCTCTTAAACTAAATCTGTTATCACCTTGATAAACCGTGGTGCCATATCCAAAATTTGAAGCAATGATGATCTCTGGTGATTCAAAATCTTTAGAAGGTTTTGTTCTGAAGTGGATCGCAGCACCTGCTTTGATATTTTTAGTATTATAATCAACCAAATCCACCTCTTTATAACCCTTACGAAAAAATTTATTTAATCCAGCTCTAGAGTCGTAAAGTGAACTATACGATCCGCTGTATTGATCACCATAGATATTGACGGCATCCCATCCACCTGGATTATCTGAAGGCTTGCTAAACACTTGGTTTCCTTCTGAATCCGTAACTGGATCATAATTGTCCGCTACCCAGTCATAGGCTTTCAGGTATGAAAAATTGAGCTTGTACCCAATAAAATCCTTACCAGACTTATTTTTGATGGCATCAGCATAACGAAAGCCAGTCTCAAACAATGTACGCTCTCCCACCTTGACACTCGCAGCTAAGCCCTTGCTAAAAAATGGATTTTTGGTCTCCATAGCTATCACGCCATTGAAAGCATTTGGACCATAAAATGCAGAACTTGCACCTACGACCAAATCTACTTTTTGTATATCCAACTCTGATGCACCCAGAAAATTACCCAATGAGAAATTAAGTCCAGGCGATTGGTTATCAACACCATCTATGGTCTGCAATGATCGCACAGGACTAGTACTATTAAACCCGCGTGTATTAATAACAGTAAATCCTAAACTCGCTGTAGTAAGGTCAACGCCTTTGAGTGATCCTAAACCATTGTAAAAGTCAGTTGATGCCGTTTGCTTGATGGCAATGGCATCCAATGATTCAATGGTAAGCGGTGCTGCTTTTTGCTTATCAGATACTCTTTGACCCTTGATTTCTACACCCAAATCGATGGTCACTGACTCTTCAGAAAGTAATATTTTGATTTTTTGTGTCTCACTTGTGATTTCATAATCGAGCGCAGTATATCCGATATAAGATACATTGAGCATGACAGGCAGCTTGTCTATTTTAAGATCAAAAGCACCATCAAAATCAGTAACTGTACCTCGTGATGGGTCATCTTTTACGATGACATTGGCACCAATTAGTGGCTCTCCTGTACCACTATCTACCACTAATCCTTTGATATGATGCTGCCCGAACATATATCCTACCACAAAAATCAAAAGTGGTGTAATAATACAGCGTAAAACATTGCTCATACTATGTCTTGCAGGATGATTGATTGTTAACAAATTGTAAAAATTGATGCAATGTATGACATATTTCTGAATCACAAAAACGAAAATAAAAAAATTTATGTATCAAGCCTTGTTTTGAACCAGTCCATCAACTTTTGCAAAAATATCACCAAAATAATATTTGACAAATTGGATTAATACATACATCAAAAAACATTTTATATTGCATTATAAGAAATAGTCTATATTTTATTAAGACAATCAAAGCTTAAAATTACCAAAGAAACAGTTTTTTAACTTGAAAAATAAATTTCACAAACGCGTCATTTATAAAAATCATTAAGTAATCGACTATAAAGTCATGTATTTTGTACATTTGCATACACAAATCAAATGATCATATAGTGAAGTCTTTTTTACCTTCCTTAGTTTTAGCTACCTATTGCCTACTTTGGTCTTGTCACAATGATACTAAAATGCCTGCACCTACTGGCAATACTATAATCCACCAAAATGGTGAAGATGAAGGTATGGCTGAACTTCGGAAAAAATGGATCAATCTTTTGCATGGTGGCGATCAAAGCCAATGGACAACAATAGAAAATCAGAATCAAAAAGATATGTATCGCAAATGGCTCTCTATGGGTGCAAACGTGCGATCTGATAATGAATATGTGGCAGACGGATTCTTATACGGAAAATGGTCAGAAAGAGGCTCATCCAACAATGCAGGAAACATTATGGCTGTAGCATTTGATGCTGAGACCCAAGACATTTACGCCACAGGTGGCGGCGGACCCATATTCAAAGGAAATCTTGAAAGCGTTGAGTGGATCTTGGTCAATGATAAATTGAGATTTTCCACAGAGTTATTATCATTTGATAGATTAGCAGATGGTACAAAAAGGCTGGTATCAGCTGTCAATGGCATTCCACATTATTCTGATGATGAAGGACAAAAATGGATGGCTGCTTCAGGCGTCATCAATACATCGGAAGATCACATTTATATAGCTCAAATCAATAAGTTAGGGCATATTTTCATTTTGACTAAAAAAGACTATTGGTCAGATATTTATGTATATGCTTCATTTGATCATGGCGTGACATACCAAACGCTGAAATATTTCAATACTTCTGATACAAGGAATATTTCTTTAACAGTCAATGAAATTAATAATAGTGTGTATCTCATTGAGCAATTGGATGTGGACAAAAGCAATATGTACAAATTTGATTACAATACCAAAGCTTTCACCAAAGTAGCCAATCAAGCACCTTTCGGATTTGGCGAAGATGGTCGTGCCAATTTGCAAACTGTGACATACAAAGACACTACCTTGATGTATGCTTATGACAATAAAAAGCAACTTTTCGTCTCCAAGGATGAAGGTAAAAATTGGTCATGGATCAGTCCTCTTCCTGAAAACCCATGGGATGTAGGCCTATATGTGTGTCCGTCTGATCCACGTAAGATGTTTTTTGGCGAGGTAGACGCATTCAGGAGTACTAATAGTGGTATCGGCTGGGCCAGAATCAATGAATGGTGGGAATATTATGACGATATTTACAATAATCTACATGCAGATATCATGACGATCAAGGAGTTTAAGACTAAAAGTGGGAAACCATTTGTTTTATTTGGCAATCATGGTGGCATTCATTATACCGAAGATTATGGTAGTACTGTTGCCAATCTTGGGCTCTTTGGGCTTAATGTATCACAGTATTATGATGTGCGTACCTACCCTTCTAATCCTCACTATATTTTTGCTGGATCACAAGATCAGGGTCAACAAAGAGGCGCAATCCTTGAAGACGAACCATCTGAACTTGAACAAACATCTCGGGTGACTATGGTCATATCGAGTTTATGTGTCATGGCAAGAGCCTATGGTCAGTATATCCCAAGGGCTGGATCGGATATTATTCATTGCCAATGGGTACAAAGCGGGCCTATAGCAAGCTATGAAATCGAGTCTGACAATGAGACTGTTCCGATACCACCCATCATGCCTGGACCTGACGAATCTAAAAACATCGTCATTGCAGCTGGTGGTAGTACGATCAAGGATTCCAAAGGTTCCTATCTTATCCAATTGGAATATGATGGCAGTCAAGTTGTAGCAACACAGCAACCTTTTGATTTCAGTATTAGTGGAGGACAAATATCAGCAATGGCTATCAATCCAAATGATAAATCAAAATGGTATGTAGCTACTACCAATGGACAATTTTATATTTCAATTGATGGCGGCCAGCATTTCACTAAAACTGCATCTATGCTTTCAGGATCGCATTATTTGTACGGATCTTGCATTTTACCTTCTACCTTGAATCAAGATGTCATTTATCTTTCGGGCAATGGGTATCAATACCAACCAGTGTACCGCTCAACTGACGGGGGCAAAACTTTCAAAGCTTTCAGTAATGGCTTGCCCAAAACCTTGGTTTTTAATCTTGCAGCCAACGAAGATGAATCTTTGATATTTGCAGCGTCAGAGGCTGGACCTTATGTATATATTGCAGAAAAACAAAAATGGTATAGCCTGCAAGGTGCAAACACTCCCAACCAAACCTATTGGAGTGTAGAGTATGTAGCTGCCACAAAGACTGCAAGATTTGCCACTTATGGTCGCGGTGTTTGGGATTTTACAGTGGAAGCTATCAAAACTGCAACGAATGAAAGCACCTATGCTCCTTCTATTGTGTCGCTTCATCCCAATCCTACCAGTGATTTCATTCAAATAAAAACTGGTATGGCACCTATGATTTCCAATTTGAACATATATGATGCCCAAAGCATATTAGTCAAGACATGTGTCTATCTTCCAAATACGCCCATTGATGTCAGTGAACTGCCGAGTGGCAACTATTTTATATCATTTCTACAAGGGAATCAAACAATTACTAAAAAATTCATCAAACTATAAGGTATGTCATACGTAGGATATTTACTATTTAGATTTGTAATATTTGTATTTTCATTGATCCCATTTTGGTTGCTGTATCGCATTTCTGATGGATTGGCATGGCTCTTGTACAAAGTAGTAAAGTATCGTAGAAAAGTGGTATTCTCGCAGCTTACTCAATCATTTCCAAATAAAAACAAAAATGAAATAGCAAGGATAGCAAAAGCATCTTACGCCAACCTAGCTGATGTAATAGTCGAAAGCATCAAAGGATTCACCATGTCGGCACAAGAGCTCAAGGATAGGTACAAGTTTCTAAATATTCAAGAAGCCATAGATCTGCACCGTCGAGGCATCAGTTCAATACACATTGCACCACATTATAACAATTGGGAATGGGGCGCCATGTCGTATCCTCTTTGGTTGCCTGATCCAGTTTTGGGATTTTATAAGCCACTTTCCAACCCTTATATAGATCAATATAGCCAAGCCAATAGAGGTAGATTTAACTTACAGCTCATACCTATTGGAGAAACTGCATTAGCATTTGAACAATACAAAGAACAAGCTACCACCTATGTATTTATGAGTGATCAAAGCACTTGGTCGGACAAGGCGCATTGGGTGATGTTTTTGGGTCAAGACACAGCCTGTCCTTATGGGCCAGATAAGTATGCAAGATTGCTCAATCTACCAACATTTTACCTTGATGTGCGCAGGATCAAACGAGGTTGGTACGAATTGTATTTCGAACCATTGACAGATGCCAATTCAGCTTTAAAAGAAGCTGAAATCACCGAGCTATTTATGAAAAGGTTAGAAAAAACGCTATATGACAAGCCAGAATATTGGCTTTGGTCACATAAGAGATGGAAAAAGAAACGTCAATAACCACAATTCAACTTATTTACAACAAAATAGAATAATATTTGGCTAACAACTTAAATAACTGTTAAATTTCTTGAATAAAAGCAGCATTTAGATACTTTAAATGGTTATTAGAGTATCATAAAAATTAATTATCATGAAACACATCGCCCTTTCTATTTTAGTATTGATAATATTAGTAGTATCAGAAATTGATGGTCAATACAATTACAATAACTATAAGTATCCAGATGTGACGGTAAAGGGTCTCAATATCGGCTTGTTTTTGTATGGCAATGGAAAAAGTTATACTACTTTAAGCCGTAACAAGACTTATTACTTGAACTATAATTTTGATTTCAATTACTTTCGATTTGTGAATAATAGTCATCAACAAAAAACTGACAATATGATTTTTAGTAATTCTCTGAGGAAACAAAGTCCAAGTGTATTTCAGGACGAATACGTCACTTTTTTTGTGGAAAAAAGCCAAATTAATCGAAAATATTTCCATAATGATACAGGGTTGTTTGGATTGCAAGGCAAATTTTTTGAGATCAATCACCAGTTCGATGTGACAAAGTCTTTTTCTCGATATGATTACTTCAACGCATCTTTAATCCTATCGGGCGGAATAGGCATTGGAAGATTACACCCAGTTTCTGAAATTTTCAATGCACAATTTCTCATGGATGATTTGATGCAGCAAGGACTAATGCATCAAAAATTCTCAGAAGAAGAGTTATATGAATTAGCAGCTTTGATGGCCAAAATAAAAAATACAAGAGTATTTGACTATCGACGAGCTAGAAAATTTCAATTGAAAGAATTGAATAAATGGCTGCAAACCAAGGGACTCACTCAGGACATTGACCTTTTCACTACAATTAATGACAATTGGAGCAGTAATCTTGTCAATAAAAGATTGGAAGGATCGAAAATCAGCTTCAACCTTAACCCTTGGATTGACTTAACGAGAACGACAAATGAAAAAAGAGACAAATATGGTTTAGCTGCCATAATAAATTTTGTGAGTGCTAATAATATAAATCAACGTTTTGGATCTGAAACCATGATTGATATTAACTGTAATGCAGATTTATCAGATGCAAAAACATCCAATTCAATTTTACTATCAGGAAGTCACCAATTATTGTTCAACCCGAATTCGAGAACAATTTTTGGTTTAGAGCCAGCATTAACAGTTGCCATTACGGACTTAAAATATTATGGATTTCTGTTAAGTCTGCAAGGATCCTGTTCTTATTTTATCAACAATCAAGCAAGGATCAGTGGCAATATAATATTCTCAAGAAATCAAAGAGTAGGCACTCAACTACTCAATTTTAATCCGAGTATCAACGAATTCAACAATAATTTCATCACAAATGCATCAAACAGTAATTTAGCTTCCTTTTTTGATTATGAAAATTATTCAGTAAGAGCCAATATCAATTTTTCATATTCGTTTTTTTAAGTATTTTGGCCAACCAAAGTCAACTTCTTTTGTTTTTAAAATGGTTCTACTACCATTTTAATGAGAATGATTAACTTGCGGTATGAATTTAGCAATTGACTTTTTAAACATCTTGTCTGATTTTGGGGATGAATGGGTAATCACGCATTTAGAATCAGATATAAAGGACAAAATAGTGTATATTCATCTTGAGTATAAGGGTGATAAATATTTCGACCCTGATACCGATGAAGAATGTACATATTATGATTTGGCCCCAGAGCGAGAATGGAGACATTTGGACATATGGGATTATAAGACCTATGTGAGGAGTAGGATACCAAGGATGAAAACGCCAAGCGGGCTAGTAAAAACGATGAGATGTGGATGGGCGGAACCACATCACAGGCATACTTGCAGCTTTGAAATAAAAGTAATAGACACATTGAAAGCAACAAAGAACCAGACAAAAACTGGTGCACTATTGGGAAGTAGCTTTCGCATAGTGAATGCCATAATGCATGGTAGCACACAGAGGGGATTAGAACGTCGAAACCTTAAAATATATGAAATCGAAGATATTAGTATTGATGAAAAATCATTTAAAAAAGGACATAAATACGTCACTGTCATTTCCCACCCGAGGAGCGGTTGCGTATTAGATGTTGGGGAGGATAGGGATGAGAGATCAACCACAGACTTATTACGTAAAACCTTCACAAAGAATCAATTAAGTAATATAAAAACAGTGTGTATGGATATGTGGAAGTCGTATATGAATGCAGTGAATAAATGTATCCCCGATGCAGAAATAGTACATGACAAGTTTCACCTTATTAAATATCTCAATGATGCCATCGATAGTATTAGGAGAAGGGAAGTACATGACAATGAGATACTAAAATATGGCAGATACACCTTGTTAAAAAATGAAGAAAATAGAACAGTTTTTCAACAAGAGTTATTTGAAGAGATTATGAAGACAAATTTAGTTGTAACCAAAGCCCATTATGCAAAAGAAACATTCAAGAGTTTGTTTAATCAACACAATGATGATTACCAAGCTACTGAGAGTTTAAAAATGTGGGCACAAACATTTTTCATGTATAAAATTCCAGAGCTTAATAAGGTCATTCTTCAGTTTTTAAGCCACTCAAAAGGAGTAATAAATGCCATTATTTCAACCTTTACAAATGCAATGGCTGAGAGACTAAATGGTAAAATACAGGAAATCAAAGTTTGTAGCAGAGGCTATAGAACTTTTCAAAATTTTAGAAGTGCTATCTTGTTTTTTCAAGGTGGCCTCAACCTTTATCCATTAAAATGGTAGTAGAGCCTTTAAAATTAGAAAATCAAACAATCAAAATATGTCCAATACAGTGAAATTGCATCGGGTACTCACAGCAAGTCCAGACAAGGTATTCAGAGCATTTACAGATGCTGATGCTATGGTTTCTTGGCTGCCACCCAATGGGTTTATTTGCAAAGTGCACCATTTCGACCCCAAAATTGGCGGCTCTTACAAGATGTCATTTACCAATTTCACTACGGGCAGTAGCCATTCCTTTGGCGGTGAATATTTAGAAATCATCCCCAATCAATTGCTCAAATATTCAGATATCTTTGATGGATTCCAACTTACCTATTGTCATGGTCACTACCATCGAGCTGAAAGCAGTCTTATGCGGCACAGAATTGACCGCGACTCAAGAAGGCATTCCCGATGTGATTCCTCCAGAAATGTGTTACTCCGGTTGGCAAGAATCTTTGGAAAAACTCAAACGTCTTGTTGAGCCTAATATTCCCGATGCTTAAATGATGACTGAAAAATGAGAAGGATTATTCGCGAGTATTCAAGATGAAATTTGCCAATGTTTATCCGCTTTATGTTCAAAAGGTGGAAAAGAAAGGTAAGTCAAAAGAGCAAGTTGACCAAATCATCAGTTGGTTGACGGTTATGATGATAAAGGACTTCAGAATAAATCGATAAGGAAGCGGACTTTGAACTTTTGGTGAAGCTCCAAGTCTCCATCCCAATGTTTCAAAAATCACTGGTGTTATCTGTGGCTATCGAGTAGAAGATATAGAAGACCCACTTATGCAACGCATCAGATACCTTTGACAAGCTCATCGACGAGTTGGCAAAAGGCAAAGCGATGGAAAAAATATTGAGAGAGTAAGAGATTGGAGTTAAATGTATTGTAATAACTGTATAAAATTTCATTGCTCAAATCTGACTATAAATTTTCATGCCGGTTGTTTTTGCTTTGGTAATTTAAAAATCACTTCCTTTATAATAAAAGAAAAAACTATCGTTTTACTTCTATCAAAAATGATGAAAGTTTTCATGCTTCGAAAATATTATTACTTTATGTTTATTGGCATCAAATTTATACTCCCAAACTACATTGAGAGTGTTTCATTAAAGATAGTTTGAGCAATGAAGCATTAATTGGGAGCTACATCATTTTAGATAATAAAGTAATTAGACAGATGCAAATGGCTATTTCGAAATTCATCTACCTGAAAATAAACAGACATTTGAAGTTCATCAGATTGGCTATAAAATACTATATCAATCGTTGTCAGCTTTGGACTTAAATAAAATAATGACTTTTAAATTATCACCAATCATTATTACAGAAGTTGTAATAACATTTACCAAAAAAACAAAATACCTTTGAGTCAAATTGGAGTAGTCAAGATAGCATCCAATGAAATAAAAATTAGCTTCGTTTGCTGGTGAGCCTGATGTATTACAAGCACTACAATTCAAATCAGGATTTCAACCAACATCTTATGGATTATCGGGTGTAGTGGCAAGAGGTGGCCTACCTGATCAAAATTTACTGCTTGTCAATGGAGTTCGGATATATAATTATGCACATGTTTTGGGTTTTTATCATTTATCAATGGTGAAATGATAAAGGACGTAACAATATTTAAAAGTGGCTTCCACGGCAGATATGGTGGGCGATCTTCATCAATAATTGATATGACACTTTACGATGGCAATACTAATAAAATAGAACTTGATGCCACTTTTGGGTACATTAACAAGTAAATTCACCATAAAAGCACCAATTATAAAAGACAAATGGGGATTTTCTTTTGGAGCCAGAGCAGCAAATTTAGGTGTTGTAAATTTCTTTTCAGAAAAATTATGATCAAAAAGAATCAGCCAACAAGGTAAATATCAACATTCATGATTTTACTTTAACACAAAATACCGCCTTTCCCCTAGTTCAACTTTTTCATCCTTTGTCATTAAATCATCTGATAGGATTGAAGTTAAAAGCAAGCATGGTTATATCAATGATGATACTAGATTTTCAGGTGGTCAAATTTGGTAGCAGGTCTAAATTTTTTTAAGATTTTTCCCAATTCGATAAAATTTGAAATTAGCATGGGATTTCCGGATCATAAAAACTATTTTGCGAAAAATCACTCGTGAAAATGTAATCTCACAAAATAGTAGCTTGTCTTCAGGCTTGGATGAATTGTCATTCCAAAAAACACTTACCAAATATTTTAATAATAATATATCAAGTTCTATTGGCATAAGTTACTATAGAACTAACATTCATACATTGAATATTGCAGAAATAAAGGATACTATAATATTACCAAATAAAAACAAACGAATTTTAATATTTTTACAACAATAAATACTGAAATAAAAAAATTCAAATCAGAGTGCTAGTTTAAGATATGATATTTATGATAAAAACATATCTAAAGGCATATTTCAACCAAGAGTACATGCTACATTACTATTGAACGATAAAGCGTCAATGCATGTATCTTATGATGCAATAGCCCAAAATGCCTTTCAAGTGCCAGCATTTAATAATTCTCCAATTCCCAGATATTTGGATCCCAATTAATACAAAATTTGGATTGAATAATAGCCAACAAATCAGCATAGGAGGTAATTATAAAACAAAGAATAACTGGGTATATGGCATCGAATTCTTTTACAAAAAGCAAAAGAATATTATAGATAATACAGTTGTCTATACTGGCATAACAAATGGAGCTGTAGAGTTGGATAATACACTAGGCTATGATGGTAAATTAAAAGCCTATGGTGTAGAATTAGAATGTAATATCTCCTTTAAAAAGATAACTATTGAATCTTCATATACTTATACAGATTCCAAAACTTCCTTTTCAGGCATTCAGCAAGGTAACCAATTTCGAACTAATTTTTTAAGACCACATAGTTTTAAAATGAACCTTAACTTTGCCGCATCAAAAAAATGGAATATTTTTCTGAAAAGTATCTGGATGAGTGGTCAACCATTTACCGCAGCTATTAATGCTTTTTACGACAATGCCAATCAAGTGAATTATATTTATGGAAATAGAAATAATGGTACTTATCCTTCATATTTCCGAACAGATATAGGAGCAAATTATTATAAAAGTAAAAAAAGCACCTTTTCAATTCACATTTATAATATAACTGCCAAACGTAATCCCTTCTATATTTATCTAAAGGAAATTCCCTATACTGGGGAACCAAATTATTCTTCATCAGGCTATTTTGACAGTGTCTTATATACTATACTGCCTAGTATCAGTTACTCAATAAAAATTTTGTAAAAAAAATTATGAAAACAATAAATGTATTTTGTCTATACACTGTTTTTTTTCTTTTCAGTTGTGAAAACGATACTTCGATATCATTGTCAGATGAATATTGGGAAGGACAAAAAATAATAATTCTAGCTCAATTAAATTTGAATAGTAATGCTGAAGTCACTATACAAAACACATTCAACCCTGTAATTCATCCTTTGCCTAAACCACAAATAATAAGTGATATGGCAGTTTTCATTTTGAAAGATGGTTTAAATTTTGATACTTTAGTATTTGATCAAGCCAAAAATAAGTACATTGGCAAAAGGATCATAAATGGTGGCCACAACTATCAGGTGTCAATTCCTCAAGAAAAAGATACTATAAAAAGTCAAATATTGTTTTTTCCAGAGCGACAGATTCAAATTGAGAAGATAAAAACCACAATTATAGGTGATTCGATTAAAAATGAGTTGAAGATAAAATTTCAAAATTTCACTACAGGAAATGCTAATGTAAATTTGAGCTATCCCAGCACTGTACTTAGAAATTCAAAATTAGAGTCCCTTACGAAAAAATATAATTCTCATTGTATTAATAATTCGAAAGTTGATTTAAAATGTTTACAAGATACAGTGTATAGTCGTACAGATTTATTACAATATTTCCTGATCGATATACTAAGCAGAAAAACTGACTTCTATTATTGTAAAAGTAGAATATTTATCTCCAGAATTGGAGCTACTTATCAACGGCAACTCTAACAGTACAATAGAAAGTTTGATGGCAAAATAACCCTTTTAAATCCTCATTTAATAATGCTTACGGATACTTCGGTTATAAAATTACAATCATTGAATCAAAATCACTAATAGATTAGATTCATTCCAAATCAATTGATGATCCCATCTCACTTGGAGAAATACAAAAAGTAACGAGCGGAAAAGCTGAAAGCTCTCATAGATTATAAAGTATTAACTGTGACTCTATAAGTTGGATCAAATGTAGTTTTTAATAGATATCTTTAGGTATTCATTCCAACTGCCCCAATGCGCTCCAAAGACATGATATTCTTTATAACCAAAACAAAATTTTCAAAGCCTATCTTTTTCCCTTTTAAAAAAGGATCACTTATGGTTTCGAAAGTGATAAAAGACAGGTATGCCAGCCAGCAAAATGCCCACGCCTATCCATGATTCAGTGTTTAAACTCCACAATGTATTGAAGACAAATGCAGACGTAACTAACAAATAAATAAGAGGCACCAAAGGATACCATTTCAATTGGTAACCCTGATTAGGTATTTGCCTTTTTCTAAAAACAAAAATGGTCGCAGTAGCCAATGCCATAAATACAATATCCATAAAAGTGACAAAAGTGATCATTTTGGTAAATGAGCCCCAAATAAGGATAAGGAAACTTGCCCAAACTGCTTGAAACAACATAGCCTTGTATGGAGTATTATACTTTTCTGAGACATCTGCCAAAAATTTAAAAAATATCCCGTCCTTTGCCATAGCATAGTAAATACGAGGTGCTGACATAGTATAAATAGCTATCGTACCAAATATCGAAATGCTAATGATAACTGAGACTAATTGACCACCATTTTGATAAACTGCTGCTAAAGCATCACCTGCTACCCTATCGCTTGAGGCCATACTGGCAATTGGCAATAGTATCATGTATGAAAATATAATCAAGACATAGACGATGGTAACGGTGGTAGTACCATATAACATTGCCTTTGGAACGGTAATCTGTGGGTCTTTGGCTTCGCCAGCCAAATATGTAGCATGGTGCCAGCCGCCCATAGACCAAAATACACCAACGAAGGCCAATAAAATATTGCTTACAAGATTATCTGGCACATTTTCAAACAAATTCAGATGTATTTCATGATCAATTTTTGGTAAATGTAGCCATCCTACCGCAATGATCATCACAATCGCCAGCAATTTTAATCCAGTAAATATAGTTACTAAGCTTTGACTGATATTTACACCAAAGATATTGATTGTTGTCAATAACCAAATTACGGCTAAAGCCAAAAAAGATTTTTGTGTGTCACTAATATCAACAAAAAAGACCATAAAATCTGCCAAAGCCAATCCCAATGCTGCCAAAGCACCCGTATTGACTATCAATAAGATGATCCAGCCATACAGAAAACCAGCCAAATCACCATAAGCATTTTTCAAATACACATAAACGCCACCTTCTTTGGGATAAGTAGCGCCCAACTCAGAAAAAGTCATTGCTCCTAAGTAGGCAATAAAGCCACCAATGATCCAAGCCAAAAGTGCAAAACCATGATGTGGCAAAACTGCCATAGTACCAGCTGGTGTCACAAATATCCCAGACCCTATACAAGCACCTATTGCTATCATAGTGAGTCCGCGGGTATCCAATGCTTTGCGAAGTTGGGCCATTTTCTATATTTTTGTCGTAAATATCGCCAAGATACATCAATCTGTCAATAATTTTTGTTAATCTTGAATCATGAATGGTTTGTTTATATTTCATGGCAATTTTATATGTAGATGTTATTAACATGGCGTTTTTCGTACCAATATCAAATATAAACGTATCAAATCGTATCGAAATGACCAGTTTTGGGGTTGGTTTAAGTGCATATCTTCGAATTAACATTTGCACTAAATATCTACCACTACGCCAAGCCACAAAACGATATTTAGCATGCTGTATAATATTTTTAGCTTTTCTTTCCAAAGTTGAAGGTCAACTGAATGCCTATTATGAAAAAGTCGAAACAGGCAAGATAGAAATACCCTTTGAATACTTTCACGATTTTATAGTTTTAGATGTCATTTTCCAGAAAAAACTACCGCTCAAATTTATACTTGATACAGGTGCAGGTAGTACAGTACTTTTTAAAAAAGAGTATGCTGAGTTGTTGCAAATGCCATATCACAAAAAAATAAAATTGTTGGGTTCAGACCTTAGTAAAGATGTATTCGCTTATGTATGCAATAACACTTCATTACAATTGGTCAATCTATCGCCAGTCGCACACAATGTCATCGTACTCGAAGAAGATTTTTTGTTTATTGAGGAATATACAGGAATGAAAGTCGATGGTATCTTAGGTGCGGAGTTTTTTAAAGGCATGATCATCAAAATTGATTACCGAAATAAGCTACTGACCCTAATAAAACCTGTTGATTTTCTACCTAAGAAATACAAGGACTACACAAGCTTTGACATTGATGTCATCAATCACAAACCATATCTTACCACCACAACAGAAGTAAACCCTGGCGTCACAACTCAGACGCGATTATTGATAGATACAGGTGCTGCCATCACAGCTTTATTTCATGATAATACGGATTCTACCATCGTACTAAAAAGTCAAGTGGTCAAAGGCAATTTGGGAGCAGGATTAGGTGGTAATATTGAAGGTTATTCTGGCAAAATACATCGGCTTCATCTCGGACCTTACCAATTCAATAATATGATAAGTAGTTTTCAATCACTGGACGACGCAATACTCAATGATGATAAGATAGTGAGAAATGGATTGTTAGGCAACTTACTACTTGAAAGGTTTCAGATGGTTTTGGATTTTCATCATAAAAAATTATATCTCAAGCCCTACAAAAACTACAATAAGGAATTTGAATTTGATAAAAGTGGATTGACAATCTTTGCCTTTGGTCAAGATCTCAACCAATTTTATGTCAAACACGTCATCGATGGCTCTCCTGCCGACGAAGCTGGTATTTTGCCAGGAGATATCATTTTAAAAGTAGGATACTGGTCATATCGTTGGTTTGATCTGCGCAGATTAAATAAAAAACTATCTGGCAAGGTAGGTAAAACCATCCATTTAAGGTTAAAAAGAGAAGGCCAAATCATCAATACTTCCTTTGTACTCAGAGATTTATTTACCTAACCCCGTCAAAAAAATTCATAAAATCTGTACTTTAGAATTTAGCCCTTCAAATTCTTTTTGATGGACTCCAATTCGTCTTTTAATTTGGCATAATTGCCTGCTGAGAGTGGCGCCAAAGGCAATCTCACTTCATTGGTACAAAAACCTAAGATTTCCATCGCCGACTTGATGCCCACTGGATTGCCCTCTACATACAACCACTTATGGAGATCATAAGTCTTAAAGTTGAGCTCTCTGGCGGCATAATAATCTTGATCCAAGGCAAAATTGATCATTTGACTAAAAGCTTTAGGTAGTGCATTGGCCATTACTGAGATGACGCCATCGCCACCAGCAGCTGTCATAGGCAAGGCCACCTCATCATCGCCCGATGTCACTATGAAATGCTCAGGCTTATTTTTGATGATTCTTGTGGTCTGGATGAGGTCACCTGATGCCTCTTTTATTCCAATAAATGTTCGACTATGTTCAGCCAATCTTACTGTAGTCTCCCATTCCATATTGGATCGGGTACGACCTGGCACATTGTACAAAATGATAGG
>JAXLUT010000034.1:0-22328 GCA_046329385.1 Saprospiraceae bacterium | reverse complement strand
AACGGCTTCATCAACCAATTGTTTATGTGTACCAAAGCCCTTACCAAAACTCATATTGATCACTGATGCACCATTGTCCACTGCATATCTGATGGCATTGGCTACATCTTTGTCGCGCTCATCGCCATCTGGCACGGCTCTCACAGACATCAATTTTACATTAGTGGCTACTCCATCCATTCCTATTTCATTGTCACGTACTGCTCCGATGATACCACCTACATGGGTGCCATGGAGTGGATCTGGACCTTCTACATCATTATTGCCATAATGCTTTTCGGTAGCATCATTATAGTTATCTTTGACGATGGTTTTGCGTGGATCAAAATCTGGGTTGTAGGCATAATCCAATTTATTTTGGAATGTTTTCCTATCTTCTGCCAGTTCGTCCTTTATTGTAGCCTTGACATCTGCCATCGATTGTATGCCTTCTCTTTCTAAATACTCTTGTGCAAGGGTTTTGGCCATGACTAATTCTTGGCTACCAGATGCATCAATACTGTCGAGATTGGCTTGGTTGAATGCTTTGTCACCCATTTTATTTTGGAGGGTATTCAGTGCGTTCATCACTTTAGACTCTACATTGTCCAATTTTTCAAGTGTCTTTTTTGCTTTTTCAATTTCCTTGGTGACTGTTTCTTTGGCTTTCAAATATTTTTCGTATTCCGACTTTTGTTCTTTGCTCAGATTGGCAGGAGATGCATTCTCATATTTGTATTTTAATGCACCATAGACTCTAGTCGCTTCATAAGTATCTGGCCCTACATTTTGACCGTTTGGCCCACCTATAAAATTCCAACCATGTATGTCATCTACATAGCCGTTTTTATCATCATCAATGTGATTTCCAGGTATTTCGCCAGGGTTAACCCAAATATTTGCGGCTAAATCTTCGTGTTCGATATCAATACCAGAATCAATCACTGCCACTACAACAGTTTTTGTCTTCTTATCTTTTAAAAAATCATTGTAAGCTTTACGCATAGAAATACCATTGTACCCTTCGCCTGGGTTGCCATAATACCAATCATTTGGTGTCGATACCTGTGCTGTCAAACTTATAACAGAAACGAAAAAAAGGACTAATACATTAAAATATTTACTCATGTGTTTTGAAATTTAATGAAACATATATATTTTTGCGCAATATTGTCAAATATTAGGATTTACAATTTAGTCTAATATTTGCATATAAATAAAATATCATTTGCAATAATAATGTTTATTCAGATGATGTAGATATTGAAATTTCAAATATTTCGACAAATTCTGTAATAAAATAGAAGAATCTAACAAAAGTAAATTTCGGTCTTTACTTTTTTAGAAGATTAGATAAGTTAGGGTCAATCAATTAAAAAACCTTTGATGCTATTATACGTACTATATAGTATCAAATTTTAAATCAGGAAGATGAAAAACATCGTTATTTACTTTGTGTCTGTCATCAGCATAATTTTTATTAACAAAAACAATGCCCAATATTCAGATGTAGGTCTCAGTCTCGGCATGGCCACCTATTGGGGAGATTTGAATGCCACTTCTTTTAGTACCAATTTGAGTAAAAATAGTGGCTTAGCCATAGGTGCACATTATAGATATATGTTCAATCATCGTTTTGGATTAAGAGCGCAATTGTGTTTTGGGAAATTTAAAGGAAATGATGCGAATTCAGATCAATCATGGCAGTTGCAGCGCAATTTGAGTTTCAAGTCTTCGATCACAGAATTGGCCGTCATGGGCGAATTTTATATCTTTGGTTTTGACACAGAACCAGGTAGTGCTATGATCTCACCTTATATTACTGCTGGAGTTGCATCTTTTTGGTTTGATCCTAAGACGATCTACCAAGGCTCAGAAGTCAGATTGCAACCATTGGGTACTGAAGGACAAGGTATGCCTGGCAGGCCAGATAAGTATAAGTTGCAGAGTTTTTCTATTCCATTTGGTGCTGGCACAAAAATCACGTTGACCGAAACATTCAATATGGGCATTGAGGTAGTATTGCGACGCTCATTTACAGATTATGTAGATGATCTCAGCACTATTTATATCAATTATGATGATCTTAATGCTGCAAATGGTACCTTGGCTGCCAACTTAAGCAATAGAATGAATGAATTTTTAGGCCAGGCCGAACCAGTCCAATTGCCCACAGGGGCTCAACGTGGTGGTGCAAAGGTGGATGACTATTACTTCACTACTATGGTCAGTTTCAACTTTATGTTTACAGATTGGAAAGGCAAGCGCAGATTAGGTAAGAGCAACAAGGTAAGCTGCCCTACGTTCAATTGAAAATAAAGGTCATTGGAAGACATTCATTCCATACTAAAACAATATTGGGGCTATGATAATTTCCGACCACCTCAAGAAGAGATTATACAGTCTATACTTCAACAAAATGACACCATAGCATTACTACCTACAGGTGGTGGCAAATCTGTGTGCTTTCAGGTACCTGCATTGATACTTCCTGGCAAAACTTTAGTCATCTCTCCCTTGATAGCATTGATGCAAGACCAAGTGGACAATCTCTTTGCCAAAGGCATCATAGCTAAATCATTGAATGCCAATATGCACTACAAAGAGATGGAAACTATCTTAAATAATTTCGTGCTTGGAGATTTAAAAATGCTATACATTTCTCCTGAAAGGATTGATTCAGAAGCCTTTATAAGTAAAATACAAAATGCTAAAATAAGCTTGATAGCAGTGGATGAAGCACATTGTATCTCCCAATGGGGCTACGACTTTAGGCCATCGTACTTCAATATCAACAAGTTGCGTGATGTATTTCAAGCAGCTCCCATCATAGCACTAACTGCTACAGCGACACCTCATGTACTCAAAGACATAGCTGAAAAACTGCACCTAAAAAAGCCAGCAATCTTTAAGAAGAGCTTTGCAAGATCTAATTTGAGCCTGACTGTATTACATACTGAAGACAAAATCGGTGAACTCAAGCAAATCCTCGATAGGGTAAAAGGTTGTGGCATCATCTATGTGCGCAATCGTAAAGAGACCATAGAGATAGCACAGTGGCTACAGCATTATGGCATCCCTTGTGCTTCGTACCATGGTGGTATGGAAAAAGGAGTCCGTGACAAAAACCAACAATTGTGGATGAATAACCAAGCCAGACTGATTGTATCTACCAATGCCTTTGGAATGGGTATAGATAAGCCCGATGTCAGACTTGTTGTACATTTGGACTTGGCTCCAAGTATAGAAGAATACTATCAAGAAGCTGGTAGAGCTGGGAGAGATGGCCGCGAATCTTTTGCTGTGAGCATCTTGAGTTCCGTCGATTTTTTAACTGCTCAAGCCATCGTAGATTCAAGTCAATCACGAGATCATCTCCTCAGTGTACAATATTTTGTGCAGGTATCATCGTGTAGCTTATGGATCGGGCATGATGGAAAGTTATGACTTTGATATCATCTCATTTGCCACTTATCTCAATATCCCAGTCAAAAAAGTATTCCATATACTGAATATCCTCGAAAAAGATGGTTGGATTGCCTTTTCCGATGCCTACAAAGAGCCTTCCAAAGTCCACTTCATTGCAGATCACACAGATTTATACCACTTAGACAAAGTTCAAAATTTTAGTGCAGCTTTGATGGTGCATCTGCTTAGGAAATATGAAGGATTATTTGTTGATTTTGTCAAAATTGATGAAAAAAGAATCGCCCAAGATTTGCGACAAGAAGAAGGTAAAATCAAACACACACTTCACAAATTGAAAATAGATGGATTTATAGATTATACACCCAAGGCTGCTGCACCACAGATCATTTTTACAAGAGAAAGACCTCATGGCGAGCATTTCACTATTGACAAAAAAGCCTATCAGCAACGTAAAAAAATGGCTCAAACGCGATTGACTGCCATGATCCAATACTTACAAAACGAAACTACTTGCCGTCAAAAAATCATCATGGATTACTTTGGTGAAAAAGGCATCTCCTGCGGAAAATGCGATATTTGTCTTGGCGTCAATGAGCAAACATTTAATGCTGAACAGGTAGAAAAAATCAAAAAACACATTTACAACACATTATCAATTAGCAATATAAATATAAAACAATACGCTAATATATATCCGTTCAACCAGAGAAAGCGCATCATTCATTTTATCAAGGATTTGGAAGCGGAAGGCTACATCAGATTGGATAATCAAGGAAATATGAGTGTACCATGAATGAAAAAATCATTTCTATCTTTTGTACTGTAACCAATGATCTCAACCACGATCAACGCATGCATCGCATCTGTACGACCTTGCATCAAGCAGGATATCAGGTCACATTGATAGGCAGACTAAAAAAAGATTCAAGACCCGTATTGGAGATGCCATTTGCCCAAGAAAGATTGAATTGCTATTGGAACAAAGGAGTCTTATTTTATGCAGAATACAACCTGCGTTTGGCATGGTACCACTTCAGATACAAACCTGACTGGATCTATGCAGTAGATGACGATACTTTATTGCCTGCCATAATGAACAAGAAAGTACGCAATACCAAGGTGATCTTTGATGCGCATGAATATTTTGCTGAGGTACCAGAATTGAACGGTAAGCCTTGGATCAAAAAAGTGTGGCGATGGATAGAAAAAAAGTGTATTCCCTACACCGACACTTGTATCACCGTTACAGATAGTTTGGCAAGTCTGTTTCAAGCACAATACAAAAAGCCATTTCATACCATCAGGAATCTACCAAACCGACAAGACAATATTCAGAATATCAAGAAAGAAAATCTCATTATTTATCAAGGTGTGCTCAATCAGGGTCGCGGTCTGGAAGCTATGATTGAAGCGATGCAATGGATACCCAACTTTCAGCTCGTACTCATAGGCGAAGGCGACCTAAGTGCTTCATTGCGTCAATTGGCTACAAAATCTCAAGCTGCTGAACGCATCATATTTGCAGGGTGGCTCTCCCCTACCCAAATGAAAGAATGGACATCAAAAGCTTGCTTGGGAATCAATTTGTTGGATTCCGAAAGTCTTAGTTATTATTACTCATTGGCCAATAAATTTTTTGATTATATGATGGTAGGTTGCCCATCTCTCAATATGAATTTCCCTGAGTATGTCCACATTTTGAATCAATATGATGTGGGATATACCATCGACACACTCAAGCCAAAAAGCTTGGCGGATATCATCTTGAAGGCTATCAGCAAGCCAGAAGAATTGCAGATCAAATCGCAAAACTGCAACATTGCTGCCAAGGAATTGAATTGGCAAAATGAAGAAATAAAATTGTTGAAACTGCTAGAAAATCTTAAGAAGTAAACCATAATTTGAAATCTTGCTATGTTCAAAAATTTGATCTAACTTTGAATAGCTATTATAAAGGATAGGGTCATAACCTTGCCAATATTTTTGAGGTAACTCACCTTACTATTAGAATGAAACAGAATCTAAAATGGCAGTGATCAGAAAAAGACCAGAAACATAACAAGATAGCTTAAAAAGGTTATTTGAATGAATAATATTTAAAAAAAACATATATAATTTTTTTAATTTCAAAACCTTTATAACTTTGTAAGAAATATCAACTTATGACTGTGTTGCGAATTTTCATTTTTATTTTAGCTGTTTTTTGTATGTATGATGCGACAGGAGCTCACATTGTGGGTGGAGATGTCACTTACAAGTGTGTTTCAGCCAATGCTGCCACTAAAACTACTAAATTTACCATCACATTTACCATGTATCGAGATGCCATAGGTGGTGGAGCAATATTTGATAATGGTGCAAGATTTGGTATCTATGAAAGTAATTTGGGCACCAATACTTGGACTCATTTTAAAACTATCCAGACAAACCCAATCAACAAACAATTTGTTCCTTGGCGAAGACGAATGTGTCATTGTGCCACCGAATATAGTCATCGAAAAAGCAAATTATATTTTTGATGTAAGAGCTATCGAGTGGAGCGACAAGGTTTTTCAAATTACCTACCAAAGGTGCTGTAGGAATAATACCATCACCAATATCGAAATACCGCAGAAACCGGTGCGGCATTTTATAGAAATCTATGGCAATGCTATACAAGAATGCAACAACAGTCCAGTATTTAAGAATTTTCCAACGATATTGATTTGCAATCAAAAGCAAATAAACTTTGACCATTCTGCTACGGATAGCGAGTGGCAATCACTCAATATGAATTTGCACACCTTTGAGCGCAGGAGGATTGGTTGGTACAACTATCTCAAATCCTATGGATTGTGATGGAGTGATGCCTTTACCAATAAATTGTCTGCCACCATTCAGCCAAGTAAGTTATAATTTGCCATATACTGCATCCAACCTAATGGGTGGTGTAATCCACAAATAAGCATCAATACGATAGCAATGGTATAATCACTGGTATTCCAACTATTGGGTCAATATGTAGTAGTGTGTGTGTCAATGAGTTTAAAAATGGTATCCAAATAGGTAGTATTCGCAGAGAATTTCAATTTAATGTAGTGAATTGTGAAGGACTTTCTACTTCCAAAATTATCGACCTTTGCGAAGGTGATTCTGTATTGGTCAATCAGATATATTATCATCATGCAGGTACATACACACAATCCTTTCAGACCATATCAGGGTGCGACAGCATTTTGAATATTATCATCAAAGAAAACAAAAAAAGTGAAACCAATCTCTATCACAAGTTATGCGATGATGAGTCTGTCTCTGTCAATGGTGTAATATACAATGCGTCAGGAGTTTTTACTCAAATTTTGACCGGATTGGGATATACTAAAAATTTATCAAATGAGGAGTCGTCAACATTATTTATATTTATTTCAACATAATTATTATTATTATCTTCATCTTCAATTTCGTTGTTAGGGTCTACTAAACTAAAATTGTTACTTAAAATACTTGATTTAAGTACTGAATATCTAATTTTTTTAGTCTTTCCATAAGGAATATTTTCAATAATTCTAGAAGTTATTAATTTATTCTCATTATAAAAAATTCACGCCAAAAAAAAAGGACAGTCAATTGTGCCAGAATTTCCAAGCTCTGCATCAAAAACATAAAAGTCGTCTGTTATATTAATAATATCAAGTTTAGAAACAAAAGGATCTATATTCTGAAAATGTTATTAAAATAAAAAGTTGGTCTTATACCAGTATTATATTTTTCAATACAAGCATATCATTGTCTTTGTAACTCCCGATTGGTTCAAAAGTATATCTTTCAACGGATCCAACGGATCAAACATATTCGTGTTTGGAATATATGTATTATTCATAATGCCATCTAGCGAAAATAAATCCACTGGATTTGAACCATTTAAAAAAGAATTTGAAACCATAAGACACCTAATTCGTGAGTAAATACACATATATCATCACTTGAACTAACGTTTCTAAACATCCTTGCAACATGTGTTCCTTCTGAAATATTTCCAATATTCTTACCATCCAAGGTTCTAATCCCATAATGCACAATGTCTGCTTTATTAAAATTATTGAATTCAAATTTATTTAGATCTTCAAATCTATATTCATATATCCCAAAAGAATTAAGCGAGGTACACCTATTTCATTTTTTGTAATTTGTTGGTCTCCTAATATAATTAATTTTATATTCAACGCCAAAAACGCGCGTGAGATGCTCTTCAATCATTTTATAATCAGCAGGTTTGGGACTTGGACAAAATTCAGGCCATAAACCTGAAGGAACATAATTTATTGCATTTTGAGTACTCATCTCAACAAAAGTAGAATTTTGATCCGTTGGAATGATATCATAAAAGTTTAAATTCATTGATGGTCTAAGTTTCTTAACTAAAGGATTATTATAAAATTCTTTGAACAATGCTCGTTTAACACCATCCTTGGCGTATGTATAATATTTAGAAATAATTGCTTCATCATATCCTTTATTCCTCATCCAAATAAA
Source organism: Saprospiraceae bacterium (assembly GCA_046329385.1). Taxonomy (GTDB): domain Bacteria; phylum Bacteroidota; class Bacteroidia; order Chitinophagales; family Saprospiraceae; genus OLB9. Next base: position 14,408 of record JAXLUT010000034.1, on the reverse strand, counting down.
AAATTTTGATGTCAATGAATCAGGTTCACAATATTCTTGGCTACAGCTAAAATTTAAAAATGTATCTAAACTACTAACTGCCTTATTTGGAAATTCCCATAAATAAGATCTAATCCTGATTGAACCATCGTAATTTAATGAAAATTTAGATCGAACTTCACAAGACATTGATGAGTTGCAGTTTTTCTTAATTTGATTAATGTAATCGTTATCTCTTACGAGCCAAAGTTCTTTGATTGGTTTTGTGTGATTAGCTTTTATTACTACTTCAATCGAGTCACCGACATTTGGGGTACCTAAAACTTGTATCTTTAATTGGCCACATAGAATGAATGAAATAGTTATAAATTTTAAGATTAAAAGAAGTTTCATGGTGTTGTTAATTTGTTAAAATTCAATGAAAATGAAAGATTAAAAGTAATATAATTTTAGCAAAATAAATTTTGTTTCAGAATAAATCACAATTTCACAAACTTAACCATGCCCACTTTGTCCCCATGCTTCAGTTTTAAAAAATAAGTCCCATTTTCTAATCCACCGACATCTATGGATGATGTACTTAAAGATAAGGCTCGGATGATCCTACCTGATAGATCGTAAATCTCAGCTTTCGACCATGCTTGATCGGTGTCAAAATATAAAATATCCTTTACCGGATTGGGATACACTTTGACATCGGTGGTGATATCATTGGTAGCAACTGGCAAGGCAATCGCTGTCTGAGCTTCATTGGTACGGATCGGGAAGTTATAATCAAAATAGATGTCTGCCAGGTTTTTGAGAGAGTCACCAAGGGACAACGTAGGTAATGTCTTGATCTTAAATGCGATGTAGCCATCATTATTGGCATCTTCGAAGGGTAGTTGGATATTTTCGAAGATAAACTCCACTTTATTGCCTTCGATACGGGTATAGACTTCGTGGCTGGCGTCTGTTATTTGCAGGCTGGAGATGTCGTATTTTGTAGTGTCGATGATGTCTTTGACTACGATGTTTTCTGCGGCGTAGGAGCCTGTATTTTCGAAGCGGATGAGATAATCCACATACTTCCCTATCATGTTTGGATGTACACGATCGCCTTGGAGACATGTCTTATCATTGGGATCATAAGAACCAACGACAGTGTTTTCGAGGGTGAAGATATTGTCCAAAATCGACGCTGTCAGATAGAGTTTATCTCCTGCATTTACGGCAGGTACGTCTGTAGGTCTGTTGACTTTGAGTGAGACAGTGATTTCTCTTTTCTCGAAGGGAAGGAGATTACTAAAATTCCATATAACGATGCCATCAGCTACTTGGTCAGCTGTCTGGGTAGCTGAGATATAATCCAACAATTGCTCATCGTACGTAAAATTGAGGGTACCACTTTCTATTTGATTGCCCACATTTTCCCACACAATCTTGAACGAAGCATCAAAGCCTGGCCTTGCCGGTGGAGAGAGAGGAATGACAGTAATGTTGGTTTTACTAATTACTCCTCTTGGAGTTATGCAGAAGTCATGAATTATAGTATCTGTATTCGACGGAAAGGTAAAATAAAATGGCGTTGTTTCAAATAGCATAGGGTTTTCCAAAATGGGTTTCATTGTGTATGTACCTTCCAAGAACGTAACTTCATAGCAACCTGTTGAATTAGATATTAAAGTCTTTGTAATATTATTGTTAGTATTAGTAATTGAATATTTTAAGTTTTGAAACTTAATGTCCTTTTCATCACAACCATTGTTATTAATATCATATAGGTTTTTTCCATTTAAAACAAAAAATTTGCCACCTGGAGTGAAAGAACAATAAGAGTTGACTATACAGTTTTTAATACCATTAAATTCTAAATAGTAGTTAAATTTATCGATATTGAACTCGTCAGCACATACATAACTTAATTTTGAATTATATGGAAAATCAATTCTTAAATCTTTATTACCATTTTTTGCAAGAATATATTTTAAATCTTTATTTCCTCCATTTATATCCAACGAGAACAATTTTGGAAGTGTTGTAATGTCAATTGATTCAATCTGATTTAAGGGACAGAAAATTCCTTCTAGTAACGGCAAATTAAAAGTCTCAAAGGTTTTTATTTTATTTCCAAAACAATTAACATAGTTTAGTTTTGGCAAATTTACAATACTTAAAGAGGCAATTTGATTATAAGAACAATCCAATAACTTTAAATTTTTTAACTCATTAACGCCTATAGTGGATATTTGTGTACCGGTACAAATCAAATTTTCTAAACTTTTAAAATAACTTAATCCATTAATATCTGTAATGGAAAAACCAAAAATTTTCAAATTAAAAACTTTCAAAGCTTCACTCTCATCTATCTCCCCATCATTATTAATATCTGCATCCTCATCACCAACACCATCTCCATTTGTATCCACACACTTAGTATTTACCAGTGCATTCTTAAAATTGGGATCAGGAAAGTTGATGATTTGGCCATAGCCAACAAAACAATAAGTTAAAAACAGGACAACGATGATGCTTTTCATAAATTCATGATATTTTGTGTTTCAAAAAATCAATGGAATGTCTTTTTCTTGTCAAGGCAAGATCTTCCATCTGCGATTGATGACAAAGATATAGCAAAGATTTGAAAAACTAATGTCTTATAGAAGTCTTTTTTGATTTTGGACGAAATTACTTCCTGATCTCTGGCTTTTGAAACAGAGATCATTCTTGCTCGATAGACTAATTAAAATAGCATCATCATCAAGCCTTCATCCCAAGATGCCCCTACCATCCTCCGTAGATACTCCCTACTTCTCCCATGATCCTCCCGAGATCCTCCCGAGATGCTACCATCCATACACCACCGAATTACCACCTTAATTCGAGGTAATTCCGTGATAGTTCCCATTTAGTCCCACGGTATTCCCACTTAGTCCCAGTTAATCCCAGTTAGTCCAAAATTGAATGATTTGAATTACGAATGATCTGAATTTACAACATTGTATTTCTTTCTTTCTTTGCATAGATCGTCTGGATCTCTCCTATAATAGACAACGAAATTTCTCCTGTATTTTCATCTCCAATACCCAAACCGATAGGACTGTGGATTTTATGTATTTAGATGAAATATTTAATAAAATTAAATTTTCAGTCTAAACATTCTTTTATTGATTTTTATCATTTACAGCATCATAACAAGGCCATGATCTAATGTTATAATATCGAACTTGGCCATTGTGATCTAATGTTACTAAGGTGTCATTGTGCGCTTTTTTTGAGATAATTTTAAAATTTAAACAATTATCAATGAAGTTTTCTGCATTAGATGCATTATCGGGAATGCTACTATAACTTCCACACCATCTTAATGAGTCATTTACTATCCTGACTTTTACAACATGATCATATCTAATAGATGAAATTTCTAAATAAAGACTGTCTTTATAACTTATTTCTAATGGTATCAATTTGCCCTTAACACCTTCAGTATATCTATTTTCCAATTAGATAAATATCAAAAAAGAAAAAATGGTAATACCGAAAAAAACAAATTTTTCCATTTTTTCATTCATCTCTAAATTAATTATGATTTGAGATAATTTTAAAGAATTTCAGTCCCACGGTATTCTCTTAATATAAAAATATTATCTGAATTTTCTAATACAATTCTACGTAACATTTCTTTATCTGTACTCAAAATATCGATATTTAAATGCCCACTAATTTTAAAAACTAAAGGTAAACGACTATGTGAAATGTCTAAATTATTATATAAAAGACCATTCTCATTGCAAACAGAATATGGATAAGATAAAATATCCTGTGACAATTCCAGCAATTCATTAGAACTTAAAATCAATCCACCAATAAATTGATTTGGAGTTCTATTTTGCCTAAAAATCAACCTTAAATTTTTCAAATTCGTATGATTGTTAGGAAACCAAATTTCATCTATATAATCATGATTTACAACCCATTCGATATCCGAATCAAAACTAGAAATTACACTTTTAAACCAAGGTAAATAGACATCTAAAAATGTATCTAAACCAATATCCTTTCCTTCAAACACTCCAGGTAATTGAAAAGAAACACCAAACCAATTTTTTAGAGATTTATACTGTTTTCTATCATATGAAAGAAGACCTTTTACTTTATTCTTAAATTGTATCATAATCATAATAATAATTTTATTAAGGGGTGAGCAAAATTCCACACCCAAAGCACTCCCAAGTTGCAAGTCCTACTATTAACTTATACAATTAATAACCAGTACCAATGGTTGTTACTGTTATAGCTAACGCAAACATAGTGGTACGATTGTCAGCCGCATCATAAGTGAAGCAACGAGCCTGCGAAAGACCCGATAGGCCAACGCCTAAAAGGATAAAAGCAAATAATATTTGTCTCATTCTAAATGTATCTTTAATAAATTACAAAATTAAAAAAAACGTTAAAATTTTCCTTTACTTTTAATACCAGAATAATAAAAATAATTGCAAAAGAAAATAATAAAACAGCATTAAGTATATAATAATGTTTTAATTCCTTTTCACTCATCTTAACTTTTCTAATTTCTTCAGTTGGAAATAGTACTGAAAAAACAGGTAATATAAGAAGGTATCCTAGAAGTATCATACCCTGTCTTTCCCACTTTACCAAGCCATCCAAAATATAAAAAGGTTCATAACCAAAGGAGATTAAAATTGATATTACAATAAAAAAAAACATAACAATAATTCCATTTCTGCCTACCATTAAATTGAAAGTGTCATAAACACTTTCATCATTTCTAGTGAAATAGTTTGCAAATCCTAAAATTAATTTTATACAAAAAATTTTCATTAATTAAAATTTTGAAAAAGCCCAATCAGAAATTGAAGTTACATCGACAAAGACTTTAGCACCAAGTACATAAGGGTTTTTTATGGCTATAAACCCAGCTAATTCATATATTACTTTACCTCCAGCACCCAACAAAGGGTGCTTTATGACGTTATACATTGCATCACCAACCATTATCCTTTGCAGGTCCATTTACTTTCAAATATTTCACTTCACCTGAATAAAGAATGCACTTTAAAGCGTCTGAATTGGCCTCTTTTATTAAACTATCTACGTCTCCCCAGTTATCAGCCAGCCAAAATTTCCTATCAAAACTAGCAATAGTTGTAGCCGGAAGAAATGAGTCATTCAAAATCCATCCTCTTCCAGCTCTTGGCATCTTTAAAAACCTCTTCTTTAACTTTAAAGGCTTGCTAAATTCAACTTTAATTAAATCTTTAACTTCTTGTTCCTCCAAATTATTTTCGTAATAAGCATAAGCTAACCCACAGACTATCCAAAAAAAAGTGAATGTTATATAATTGTACTTTTTCATAAATTTCATTTTATTATAGTATAATTTCCCCAATAACTTCCTCCAACTGGAAAGCCTGGTAAAGGAGACCAACTCAATGTTATATTTTGTGTATTTGCAGAAATGCTAAGTATAATGTTTGAATTCATAAATTTAAATAAAAAAAACAATCCTCAAACTTCATTACAAATATAAAAAAATCATTTTACTATACAGAATTTCTTAATATTTTTACTAAAAAAAATCGAATAATGGTAGATTTGCATTCATAAAGTTGAAAAAATAAATTGAATCAAATAAATAACTTAACACAAGTAAAATAATCTATCGTTATTTTTGATGATGTAATTGAAAGAACAAAGCAAAAGTGAAATAATAAAGCCTTAAAGACAAAACCCTTGAAACCTAAAACAAAAGATTTTCCTCCGATATAAAACATTAACCTATTAAATAAGTTATCCAAACGGTATTGAATTTGAAATAGTATTTAAAATGCAAAAAATAGTAGTGTTAACGGGAGCAGGCATCAGCGCCGAAAGCGGCATCAAGACATTCAGAGATAGTGATGGTCTATGGGAAGGTCATGATATCAATGATGTAGCATCGCCAGCTGGTTGGAACAGAAATCCAGCTTTGGTCTTGGATTTTTACAACCAAAGACGCCGTCAATTGAAAGATGTCAAGCCAAATGATGCGCATTATGCATTGAAAAAATTGGAAGAAAAATTTGAAGTAGTCATTATCACCCAAAATGTGGACGACCTACACGAAAGGGCTGGAAGTAGCAAAATCATCCACCTGCATGGCCAGCTCAATAAGGTGAGATGCACTCATGATCACCACCAATTGGTCTACAGCTGGACAGATGACCTAAACTTGGGTGATCTGTGCGACAAAGGTCATCAACTGCGCCCTCATATCGTTTGGTTTGGAGAGAGTGTACCCTTGATCCCTAATGCCATTGACCATTGCATCAATGCCGACAAGTTGATCATCATTGGCACTTCTATGCAAGTGTATCCTGCGGCTGGCTTAGTAGCTTATGCGGACTCAAATTGTGACATTTACTACATAGATCCAAACCCTAAACAATCTTCTGAATTGTCTAACTTCAACAAATTACATGTGATCGCAGAAACAGCTACCAAAGGTGTTCCAGCATTGGTTGAAGACTTGTTGGCAAGTGGATAAGTGGATATTTTTCTTACCAAAGTTAATGAACAAACCAATCCAATTCATCGATCAAAACCCTTGAATTATCCATTTTATACGAATAATTTCCATTTTTAAAAACAATCGTTTTAGAAATCTATTTATAGCTAAGTAAAAATCAGTGTTCAACATTCATGACCACCATTTCAAAAGGGTTTTGTAAAAAGATGCATTCGGCAGAAGTGTTTGATGCTGATGGTAGATATTCCTTAGAGATCATGGATAGCATAGACCATATCGAAGAAGAGTGGTTATCAGTGAGTGAAGCCCATGATATATTTTTTAGTCCTGATTTTTTGCGATGTATCGAAAAATGTCCTGCTACTGGCATCACACCTTATTATTGCTTGGTCAAAGAAGGAAGAAGTACGGTTGGCATCATTTATTTTCAATCAAAATATGTCAAACTCAAGGAGAATTTGCGCAAACCAGGCGCTGAATCTGATTCAGGCATTGACAAATGGTTAAAACCATTGCGACACGTTGTAGTGAGTTCCATCAATTTTCAAACTATAGTCTGCGGAAACCTCTTGTTGACAGGCAACTACGGCTTTTGTTTTAAAAATGACATCAGTAGAGATGAACAGTTTTACATTGTGATCAAAGCAACAGATAAGCTATCTAAGTACCTCAAGAACAATGGCACCGACGTTGGCCTCGTTTTGATTAAAGACTTTTTTACACAAGATACTCCAGAAAAAGGAGAATATCACAAAGGATTCACCAAATTTTCGGTACAACCCAAGATGATATTAAATTTGGAACCTACATGGAAAAGCTTTGATGACTATTTAGAATCTATGAAGTCTAAATATCGCGTAAGGGCAAGAAAAGCATTAGGTAAAGCACAAAAAATCATAAAAAAAGAATTTTCTGCAGAAGAGATAGCTGCACACAGAGATACTATTCATGCGTTGTACAAAAATGTATCTGACCAAGCCGACTTCAACGCCTTCGTCCTACATCCCAATTATTTTGAAAACTTAAAATCATCATTGGGAGATAAATTGAAATTGGTCACTTACTGGGAAGGAGACAAGATGATTGCATTTTTCACCAGTATTAAAAACTATGATGTGCTCGACGCTCACTTTTTAGGTTACGAACCAAGTTTGAATGGCCAATATCAGATCTACTTAAATATGCTGTATGATCTCATTGCTGAGGGCATCAACTACCAATCTCGCATCATAGATATGTCAAGGACAGCTATTGAAATCAAATCAACAGTGGGAGCCAAGCCTCACAAAATGTACTTATATCTCAAACACAACAACGCTCTGGTCAATAAAACTGTCGAGCATATTTTAGGATTTGTAAAACCAGATGAAGCATACATCATCCGAAGCCCATTTAGAGACGAAGATGAATAGGTATTCAATAGTTTTCATTTATAAAAAAAAGAGGCCGCCTAAAAGACAGCCTCTTGAAAAAACCCAGAATCATTTTTATAAACACATTACTCGATTAAAATCATCTTTTTGGTGGCTGTAAACTCGCCAGCATTGATTTGGCAGTAATATACTCCTTTGCCCGTCAATTGTGTATTGGAGATGGTCAATGTGTGATAACCTTTCTCGTAGGCAGCATTATGAGTATAGACCACTTTGCCAGTTACATCAATTATTCTAATGCTTGCATTGCTTGCAGAAGCCAATTCAAATGAAATGCTGGTCAAATCTTTGAATGGGTTAGGTTGGTTTTGATACAACTCATTGTGTCCCTGTGATGCTATGCTGTTTCTCGCTACAAAATTGAGAGGTCTCACTGTTGCATCGGTTTCATAAATTTCTGCATCAAACTCAGGTGCAAATCTTAGGGCATTGGTACTTACTTCTGATAGTGCTTTGAAGTCTAAAGTAAAGAGTACATCATCAGCCTTGAGAGAAATACCATTAGCCACATCAATACTAAAGTACAGTTTACCATTTGACGCATGATTAACATTAACATTGTATGAATTGATAGCCAATTTACCAGATTTGACGTCAACGAATGCCATTTTATCTGCGTCAAAATCTATAGCAAACTGCGTACCCATGATGTCTATTTGGTCGGCAGATTTGATGTCAACCGATGCCACTTGACCTTCAGTATATGTTTTCAATTCACTGACAAACAATGCATTGGCGGATCTACTTTCAGTCGATGTACTTGTTGCATTGGCCACCACACTATTATTGACATCACCCACTTTGATGGCTGTGAAATTGACATTTGCCTTGTCTTCAAAAATCGAATCTATATTGATCTTGGATGGGAAGTCAAATGGATTGCTTGCATCTTGGAATACATAAGCTGATGGCACAAATCTCCATGAAGTATTGTTGTCAAATTCTGTAGAGATACCAAGGATCACTTTGCGAAGATTGACCAAGTCAGATGCTGTGATGCTTCTTGAGTTGTTGACGTCAGCTGCCAATAATTTGTATGGTGAATCTATCGCTTGCAAGCCCAAGATGTGTCTTTGTATCATGACTAAGTCAAGAGTAGAGACACCGTTTAATAAATCTTTATTATCGTGTGCTTCTATCGCTTTAGGATCGAAAACGTCAACTCCTACAAACTTATATTGACCTTCATTGGCTGTCATTTCAGTAACATCCATTACATTATTTAGGCTGGTGATTTTGACTGCTACATTATCTACTCCTTCTGACATTTCAGTGCTAATTTTACCAGAAACCGATGGAAGTAAGTTTGTTACATCAGCACATGCATTGGTCAATGGCGAATCTTGAAGGATCAAAGTAACTTCACAGAAGTCAAAATTGCCATTTTCGTCAAAAACATACATCCTTAATGGTATTCTTGCTATTTGTCCATTTGGTAAATCTGCACATGTGAAGACTCTTGATGGTTTTGTCTTTGCCTCATCAAAGTAATACTTTAATTTTCCTTCTTCACCACAATTATTTTCGCTCTTCAGATTGAAGTCGCTAGCCCATACTTCCGTACTACCGTTGGATCCCATCACCCATACTACTTCTCTTATACATACTGGAGTTGGTTTTTTAGTGCCTTTGATGGTCACATCATACATACATGTAGCAGGTGTACCACACTTGTTGGTCACTGTAAATGTCACTTTGTGCGTGCCAATAGGCAATGTCCTAGTGAAAGAACTACCATTTCCCGATGCATCTGTGCTACCATTTTTACCCAAGTCAAGTGACCATGTATAAATCAAATCAGCTGCATCTGTACATTTGTCTGTTGCACTAGCACTCAAAGTTACCTCTTTGTCGCACCTACCTGCATCAGTATCGAAATCCTTTTTGGTACAACCTGTAAATGTTGCCCCGCCAGTTCCTGTCAACTTTATAAGTTGGGTAGCTTGAGCGACTAATTGATTGGAAGGATAAGAACACCAATCTATTACTTTCCATGTTCTCAATATCTTAATACATACACCATCAACTTTATTAAACACTTGATCTGTATAGGTGATGCCAATATCACGGCAAGTCAGATTATTTACAACTGGTCTGCTATTCAATAATTCTGGAGTGGCATCTGCCAAGTCACAAGAAGCAATTGTTTTTTCACCATGGGAAAGTCACATCTGATGTCGAAAATGTAGGCGATGTTACTGTCAAAGTCTGTGTACACGTTTGCGAAGGATCTGATACCAAGTACCACTCTCTTTCTACGGTACCAGTGTTACATTTTGCATTGATATTGTTGGTTTTGATTCTACTTGCAAAGCGTTGGCTACCACATACTCCTCCTGTTGTTGGTTTACCAAAGAAGGTGGTATCAAAAGTTGCCGTACCACTTACCCAAGCTGCTATGCGTGAATCTCCGCATGTCAAGGTTTTATTGGATGGACATGTGATGTAAGGAGGACGCTTATTCTGAACTCTCACACTTGTTTCACATTCATTATAGTTGCCAGCGGCATCATATACTCGTAAAACTACAGTCACATAAGATACAGGCGCTGTAATATCAGAACAACAGAATCTTACTTTCGGACCAAAATTCAAATCACTGGCATATCCTGGACACGTGGTTGATTTGCGCTTCACTTCATACTTGGCTATGGCTCCACAATTGTCATTGCTGTGATTATCCAAAGAGAAAGCCAATAATTCGGCCCAACCACTATCGTCAATGGATATTACCGTTTGGTCTTCGCATATCGCTGTAGGAGGAGTTGTATCTACTACATCTACTTCTACTGTTACTGTTCTTTCGTTACCACATTCATCAAAAGCATAGTATCTCACCCAAGTTCTACCCAAAGGCAATCCTGTGATTTGATAGTTGGATGTACCTGGTGTACCAATAACAGAAGTTGTAGCATCACTGCTTACGAAAGGCAAAAGTTCATCAGGATCAAAACAAGAGCCATTACCTTTCTTAAACTTGACATACCAAGTCAATTTTGAAGTAGGCGAACAAGCATCTGTCAATGTTGATGGAGTAGCCACTGTCCATGGTTTTCCGATGCAAGAGTTGGCTTCAGTACCTATGATGGCTGCTGATGGTTTAGGGCTTCCTAGTGTTCCCATTTCGCCAGCTTGATAAAAACATATAGGTGAAGAATAGGGCTGTAAAACGTTGATCAGTGGTGCAAAATTATCTAGAAGTTTGATGGTTTGAGCGCATACTTTCTCTTCGCCAGAGCACCAATCTATGATAGTCCACTGTCTAAACACTTTGAAACTTGGGCCACATAAGTCAAATGTGACATCATCGTAATAAATTTGAATATTTTGACATCCTATCACAGCTGGTTGACCCGTAGTCACAGGTGAAGGATTACCATTTGGCAAAGTAATATATGGCGTACCGCATTCTTTGATCCAGTCAGCAGGACAAGTGACATCTGCCAAAGTCAATCTTTCGACATAAAAGTATTGTATTTTTTCAGCAGAAACATTACCGCTCTTGTCGGTAGCTGTCCAATATCTCTTGATCAATTTGCTGTATTGACCAGTACAACCGAGTGCTTCTGCTACATCTTTTTTGGTATATGTCAATGTACCACCACATGCATCAGTAAATACTGGTGGCGTACTTGCTGTAGGCACTGTTTGAGCCAAAAGAGCTGCTTCGCCAAGACAAGTAAGCGTACAAACAGAACCTGTTGTTGATGACTTAATATTACCATTATCAGTATCTAAATATACTGTGTATGAAATACCACCCGGAGGCGTGCCTGCACCGATCGAGCTTACTACAAGGGTATAATTGATACCTGTGGACAATGGTCCATTAAATGTGGTTGCATTGGTAGTTAAAAGATTTGTACATGGTGAAGCTGGATTAAATGTACCGCTATAAAGTGCAAATCTTACATTTGTGGCTGGGATAGAGATATCTACATTTCCAGCTGCGTCTAATGCAAATCCATGTGTCTGATATACAACACCAGCTGTGGGTATACCTGGACAACCAGCTACAGCCGATGGTCTAGAATAAGTGCCATCTACTGAGCTATCTACATTGCCATCTATATTAGTTATGCGCTCTTCGCAAGGACAATTTGTAATGGCTGGAGCTAATTTATCTTCAATGGTAGCACTACCCCAACATGAGTTGCCACAACCTCTTAAAGATACTTTTACTTCAAGTACAAGGCCTATATGTGTACTATTGATAGCCACTCTTTTGACAGGACGACCATAAGGGTCATTGGATACAGTCACTTGTGGCAGGCTCGTACCATTAGGCAATTTGGCTGAAACATCGTATGCAATATCACCATAAGCTGGGCTTTCGAGGATCATATCAGGTTCAATATACATGTCGCAGTTTTCATCTAATGAAATCTGAACAAGATCATTACAACTAAGTATTGTATTACAGTTGTATTGTGCTGAAGCAAAAGAGTATATGAAAGTTAAGGTTAAAACAATTGAGAATGCCCTTGTCGCTCTAATAAATTCTGATGCATTGCTCAGAAAATTGAAGTGTGTAAAATTGGGTCTTTTCATTGTATGAAAATTTAAATTTTTATTTAATCGTGTGATTTCAAGAGTCAGGAGATATGCCTAAGGTTCGTCTTTCCTTGAGCATATCGCCTGTTCATTCTATTTTGTTTATTTTATTATGATCATTTTGCGAGTTGCAGAATCGGTCTCCGTATCTATTTGGTAATAGAGTACACCATTCAGATTGAGCGTCTGCGCATCCAGGTTAAATGTGTTATAACCTTTAGAGAAGTTTTGGCTATTCTGGTACACCAATTTTCCAGTCATATCAAACAATTTCAAAGTGGCTGTATTGGCTTCTGGCAAGTTAAACCCGATGATGGTATGTGAATTGAAAGGATTCGGTATGTTCTGATACAATTCAAATTTCTCGGTTGTTTGCTTATCCTTAAATCTTGTTTGTAATTGGAAGGTAGAAGTATTAATTACTTGTCCTTCAGCAGTATAGAGTTCAGGTGATAAGCCCATTTTATGAAGAGTCAATACTTGTGCATCTTCGACATTTGCTACCATTTTTACTTGGATGGTAAATATCTTATCCTTAGCAGAAATCGGAGCCTTATCATTCCAAGATAAGTGTATCAATCCGTCTGACAGGTTACCAAATCCAATATTGGAAGCATCCAAATTCAATACACTAGACTGAATATCAACCAATTCAACCAAACTCTTATCCAACTCAAGTGACATTTGCATACCTACTAATGATAAGTACTCTTCGGCATTCAATTCCAACTCAACAATGTCTCCTACATTTGCACTGACTGATGGTGTTGTGAGTTTAGTTATACTTCTTGAAGCTAAATCACCACTTGTAAGATTAGTTTTTGCAGATCCATTGACGTCACCAATTTTGACAGCAACAAAGTCCAATCCAGCAACATCATGATCTACATTGGTCATAGACATACTCTCATTGAATGGGAAAGGATTTTTTGGATCAACAAACTTATAGTCTCCATCTACAAATCTCCAACTCTTATTATTGGTGAATTGTGTCTGAATACCTAAGATCAATTTTCTCAATTCTACCAAGTCAGAAGCTGAAATCTTGCTTGAATTATTGACATCGGCAGCAATCAGCTTGTATGGTGTGTTCAATTCTTCTATCCCTAAAATATGTCTTTGGATATACACCATATCTAAAGTACTGATACCATTCATAACATCATCATTTTTATCTGCTGATAATTCATAATCCTTATTCATGGTAAGGTCAGAAAAATCAAACTTGCCATCTTGTCCTGTTTTGAGTGATTTTGGAAACTCAGTCTGATTTGACTTGAGTTCCATATTGACATCTGCCAAAACATCAGCTGTTTCAGTGTAAACATTACCTTGCAGTGCTACTCTCTGTGGCGTAGTGGTTGTTGTACATGAGTGATTATTGTCTTGCACTTTGAGTCTTACAGTACAGAAGTCGCTATTGCCTGCTGCATCAATGAAATATACATCGTATGATATCACTTTACTACTATCACCATTTAAATCTGCACATCTGATGGTTCTAGAAATATCGTTTCTATTAGTAGCAGAAAATGATGCTGTAATTTGTGATCCTGTCGAACAGTTGTCTGTGGCGCCTCTGTCAAAATCTGATGCCCAAATGGTCACTTCTTTAGAAGTAGGCATGATCACTGTGACTAATTCAGTAATACAATAAGGTGTCGGTTTCTTGTCGTCTGTGATGGTGAAAATGTTTGAACATGTCTTGACATTTTTACAACCGTCTTTCACACTCCAAGTGATTTTGTGAGTGCCATAAGGGAAGTTTCTATTGACTGTCGCTCCTACTCCATTGCTCACTTCTACTGTACCATTATTTCCTTCGTCAATAATATATGACCATTCCAATTTATCAGCTGGAGTACAGTCATCTGTTGCTGTAGCAGTTACTCTAACATTGGCGGTACAAGCTCCTACTTGTTCGATGGTCA
>JAXLUT010000033.1:0-24377 GCA_046329385.1 Saprospiraceae bacterium | reverse complement strand
ATAATTAAAACGAAACAAAATCTGAAATATGTTATTCCTATCATAGAAAATTATTGAAATCACATTGTACCGACACTTAAAAACAAAAAGCCACTAATTTTAATGGCTTTTTATTTTTAATATCAATTAGTATGCTTATTTTGCTTGGTTTATTTTTTGCTCCTTTTTTAAAGCTAATTTTTCACTCAACATATCCATTTCATCGCTGACCCTTGATTCAACAATTTTACCATATATCTGCGTTGTTTTAATGCTTCTATGCCCAAGCATTTTACTTGTTGCCTCCATACTTACACCATTGGCCAATAACACTGTAGTAGCAAATGTATGTCTTGCTATGTGCGTTGTCAATGGTTTGGTAATAGCACATATATCTGCCAATTCTTTAAGGTATGTATTTACCCTTTGATTGCTTTTCATTGGGAGCAGTCGATTCTTGCTCACACATACTGGATGTTCTTTGTACTTCTCTATTATCTTCAGAGCTGGCTCTAATAGTGGCACATTACTTACATTATCCGTTTTTTGTCTAGATGTAAATATCCATTTCTTGCCATTTATACCAGTGCCAATATGTTCAGGTGTTAGCATTGCAGCATCCTTGTAGGCATAGCCTGTATGGCAACAAAATACAAAACAATCACGCACTTCACTTAATCTAGCTATAGTAATTTCCTTTTCAACAATTCGCTGCAACTCTTCAGCGGTGAGATATTCCTTTTTTGTCTCTTTAGTATGCGCCTTGTAAGATGACAATACATTTTTGATTAGGTAATCATATTTGACACCATAATCAAGCACCCGACTAAGATACTGCATAAACTTAACCAGTGTATTTTGATGAAGCTTTACAATTGATTTTAAGTATATCTCATATTCCATCGCAAAAGAATATTTGATCTGATCGATCTGAATATCTGAAACTTGGTATTTGTACACAAGAAAGTCTAAAATCCTCCCTTTGTATAATTTATAACGATTGAAAGTAATTTTACCAATTTCTATTCCAACAAGACCTTCATATTGCTGATTATGGAGCTCACATAATTCAAAAATGGTGATCGCTTGTTTCTTTGAGACTTCATCCTTACCCATTAAACGATTTCGAATTTCATCAACAGTAATATCCTTCTGGTTGGCTTTCATAGTATGGAATATTTGGAGTACATCCATCTTCATAGTATCCAAGTGTAGATTGATAGTACCAACTTTTTTAGAGCTGCCTTTTACCCTCCCGAAATTGGAATCCCACTCATCATAATTAACTTTATGGCCAGTGCCAATATAGGCTCGCCGTCCTGCTAGGTACAATTGCATCATCACAGGAGATGATCCAAAACTCTTTTTATCCGACCGAAGGATAAAACTTACCTTAAGAATTTCTAACTTTTTCATTTGTATTGCATGGTTTTAAAACGTGAAAAATTACTTTACTGTTGCCATGCAGCGTAAAATCAATTAAGAATTGAAGCGTATAAACATTTGCGACACCTATTTTAGCATTTGCGACGGTCGCAAATGTGTCGCAAAATAGTATGCTTTTTGCCCCTTGTCGCCTAATTGTCGCATTAATTTCAGTCCAAAAAACATCAATTTAGTAATGTGTTTATTCATAACTACCTGAAAAACAAACGCCAAACAAGAAATCAATCTTGTTTGGCATTTATATGGGTGATCCCGACAGGATTCGAACCTGTGACCCACAGATTAGAAATCTGTTGCTCTATCCAGCTGAGCTACGGAACCAAGGGTCGTGATTTTAAAATCGGGTGCAAATGTATATCATTTTAAATATATGTACAAGATTTTGCAGCATAAAAAAATTAAAATCTTACTTCTTGTTAAAAACCAAGCGTTGTCCCTTGCCTTGCAAGAAGCCATTCATTATGTTATATACCTCATGACCATTGACGTACGTGGCTGCTACCTTGCCAGTAAAACTGTGACCATCCAAGGGTGACCAAGCGCACTTGTAATGGATGTTTTGTGGATTGACTACCCATTGATGATCAGGATCAAACAGACTGAGATCTGCTTTAAAGCCCTCTTTTATAAAGCCTCGATCTTGGATACCAAAGCAAATGGCGGGAGCATGGCACATTTTCTGGACAATCTTCTCTTTAGTGATGATGCCATTTTGGTAAAATTCCATCATGATATTCAGACTGTGTTGGATCAAGGGCAATCCTGACGGCGCTTTGATATAAACTTGTTGTTTTTCGTCCCAGGTATGTGGAGCGTGGTCTGTAGCAATGATGTCTAAGGTGTCATCAAGTAGGGCTGGCATCAAAGCAAATTTATGGTTGGAAGCTTTGATAGCTGGATTACACTTGATGAGATTGCCCAATCTTGCGTAATCATCAGCTGTGTAATAAAGATGATGAACACACACTTCCGCAGTGATTTTTTTTTCACTAAGTGGTAGTTGATTTGTAAAGAGTACCAATTCATCTGCTGTTGAGATATGTAGTATATGCAATCTGGTACCATGCTTGCGAGCCAAATCAACTGCCATCTTCGATGATAAGTAGCAGCCATCTACGGAGCGTATTAATGGATGATAAGTTGCCGTTAGCTCATCTTGATTTGGGTAATTGTTTAAGTTTGTCTTGATGGTAGTCTCGTCTTCACAATGTGTGGCTATGAGCAGAGGCACATTGGCAAACAAGCGTTCCAACGCCTGCTGATTATCCACGAGCATATTGCCAGTACTGGATCCCATAAATATCTTGATACCACATACATCTTTGCCATTGGTGCGCATCACTTCATCATAATTGTCATTAGATGCTCCCATGAAAAATGAATAATTGGCGTAAGATGTTTGATGCGCTCTGTCATATTTTTCTTGGAGTAAGGCCTGAGTCAATGTAGCAGGCTGGGTATTGGGCATCTCCATAAATGAAGTGACACCACCAGCTACAGCCGCCTTGGATTCGGATGCAATGTCGGCTTTGTGCGTGAGACCAGGCTCTCTAAAGTGGACTTGGTCATCAATAATACCAGGCAGCAGCCATAGATTTTCTCCATTGATTTCATCTGTTTTGCCTTGCCGTTGGATTTGTTTATCTACTTTTTCAATGCATTCACCTTGTATCATTACATCTAAATATTCAGCTCGACCTTCATTGATGACTAATGCTTGTTTGATGATTTTTGTGGACATGTCATTGACTTTTGAAACATCAAAGTTACTCTGTTTTTGTGAAATGTAAAGGTCATGTTCACGACATTGAATAATAATTTTTTAATCTAACTAAATTTGCATCCAAACTGTCCTTTAAAAAAAAATATGAAGCTGGAAAGAAGAAATATGTTACATTATAGCTTAGGTTTGATTTGCACCCATCGCCTTTTATTTAGGGTATTCTTGAACGAACCCTAAAAAATGTAATTTAAATGCCTTATATTTGCGATATTTTTAATATTTGGGTAACCTAGATTTTGGGAGCTCAAGAAGTATTTTTATGAAATTTGATGAATTAGGTTTTGATGACCGTATCTTGGATGCTATTTCTTACATGGGTTTTGAAAATGCAACAGAGATACAAGAGCAGGCCATACCACAGATACTCCAAGGCAGAGATTTGATAGCGTGTGCACAAACTGGTACTGGAAAGACAGCGGCCTTTATGCTCCCGATTTTGCAGAATATCGCTACATCGCCACATGAAGGCACCTCTACTTTGGTGATAGTACCTACAAGGGAATTGGCCGTGCAGATAGACCAACAAATCCAAGGCTTTGCGTATTTTGTACCAGTTTCATCCATGGCTGTGTATGGTGGTGGTAGCGGCAATGAATGGGAGTCGCAAAAAAAAGGGCTGACGGGTGCTGATATCATCATAGCAACACCAGGCAAGCTGATTAGCCACATCAATATGGGCAATGTCAATTTCAAAAAATTAAAATACTTGATCCTAGATGAGGCAGATAGGATGTTGGATATGGGATTTTATGATGACATCAAAAAGATCATCTCAGTGTTGCCAAATAATAGGCAAACTTTGATGTTTAGTGCTACGATGCCACCTAAAATGAGGCAACTTGCAAAGCAAAACTTAGTGAACCCTTTTGAGGTAAATATAGCCATTTCAAAGCCTTCTGGTAAGGTATTGCAAGCAGCTTATTTGGTCAATGATGGTCATAAAGCCATGCTTATTAATGATTTAATCAAAGATAAACCAAATTTTGACAGCATTATCATCTTTTCTTCTACCAAAAAGTCCGTCAATGACATCATAAAAGGGATCAAAGGTAATGGCTATGAAGTCGAAGGTATATCTTCAGATTTGGAACAACAGCAGCGAGAGGACGTACTCAATAGATTTCGAGCAAAAAAGACTAGGGTATTGGTAGCAACTGATGTCTTGTCAAGAGGTATTGATATCAAAGATATAAGTTTGGTGATCAATTATAATGTGCCGCATGATGGCGAAGACTATGTGCATAGGATAGGGAGGACAGCTCGTGCTGATGCTGATGGTGTCGCTATTACCCTGATCAATGAACACGAAATGTTACAGTTTGCTGACATCGAAAAACTCATTGATACAGAAATTACTAAGATAAATTTGCCAGAACACATAGGCCAAAGTCCTGTATGGAATCCAGAAAGGAGGCGAGGACAGTTTACTAAAAAAAGACCTTCAAAAGGTAATGCCAATGCGAAGAATACGCCACATGCCGATAAGAGTAAGAAAAAAAGATTTTTCAGAAAAGACAATAAGAAAATACTGACATAAAATGTTACTTCAAAAGTGAAGAAATTGCGGTCTTCGAAAAATTTTATTTTGAAAATGAATATTTTTTGGAAAATAATTGATGGTCAAGTTTTTATAGCCACGAAATATAAATTTATGCTTCAAAGCAAATTTTGAATTTTGATTTTTAGAGTGCTTTGGATAGATGAAATTACGAAAATCTGTAATATAAGGGTAATTTTAATTGGTACAATAATTGGCATTAGCACATTGTCACCTATTAATTAATTTTAACCCGTTATTAAAATGAATAAATCAAGCATCCTTTTGTTGCTATTGATTTTTACTGGAAAAATCGTAGGACAAAATAGAACCTTGCAACCTTCTGAGTTCACTTGGGAAGGTGCCAGTACTGGCAATAGAGCTATATGGAAGGTAGATGATTCACTCAATGTTTATCCAAATATTGATGGTGTAGATGTCAAGATAAAAATCAAAGATCCACTGCATCTTAATACCACAACTATAAATCCAAGTGAATTTAATGATTATACCAAGTCAAATACCTTTTATGGTAAAGGCAATTTAGCATTTCAAGTTACATCTACCAAATCAGGCCAAGAAGTATGCCTTGAGATTACTTTTTCAAAACCTGTTTTTCTTAATCGGTTGGATATTTTTGATATAGATATGCTTCAGTCCAGCCTTCAAAATGCTAGTACTTATCAGGATAGTTTGAGATTTTTCGCCACATCACAACTGGGCAATGTTGATTTGGTTTTATCTACCAATGATGCAAACCCAACCTATACTATTAAAAAGCAAACAGCCATTGCCAATTTTATAGCAGGCTTCAATGGCGACATATCACATACCAATACACGAGGCGCCTTGACCTTATCGAGTGAAGCACCTGTACAAACATTATACATTTGTTATTCTAATGGCTCACAAGATGATGGTATCAGTAATAGCCATGCAGTGAAAATACCTGGATTCAAATTTACAGAGTTTTTAGGCACCATAGAAGGACAAGTTTTAGACGAAGAGACTAAATTACCTTTGGCTGGCTCAGTAGTCAGATTATTGGATAGTGAAGGCAATTTAGTAGTGAACAAAGAAGGTTGGGTTATGCAAGTGACCACCGATGCTACAGGTAGATACGTTTTCTCTTACTTGCCTATGGGTCAATATACAATATTTCAGATCAATCCAGCTGGTTATGATAGTTCAAGTGATGTAGATGGTGCCAATGACAATACTATATCCGCCTTGCTTGATTTAATTGCGCCTACATCGGTTGGCAATGACTTTTTTGAGATTTTGCAGCGACCTTTACCAGTAAAATTGATAAATTTTGAAGTAGATGCTTTTGGGAATGGAATGATTATTGCAAATTGGGAAGTTTCTGACGAAGTAAATTGTAAACTATATCAACTTTCTGTTTCTGAAGATGGTTTAAAATTTAATGATCCTATTACCATTCCATTTGATAAGCAAAGAGCTGGTCAATACTCTAAGGACATTGATGCAACATCATTGAATGGTAAAATTTACATTCAATTGGCCCAACAAGACTATGATGGCAAGTGGACGGTTTTAGGTGTGCACTCCATTGTGTTGGAAGGCAAAGGTGTTGATTTTCAGGTATTTCCAAATCCAGCCAACGATCGCATTTTAGTGGCAGAGAGTGCAATTTCAAATTCAGATACTGAGTTTGTGCTTTATGACCTCAATGGGAAATTAGTACACTATGGCATCATATCAAATCAATCTCGTCAGATTGATATTAGCCAATTAATACCGAAAATTTATGTTTTGAAATTAAAGAAGAACAATGTCGAACATAGCTTCAAAATTATTAAAAATTGATAGGTCAAATATCAAGTTTAAGCTATAGATAAAGTCCAGATTTAGGTTTAGATCAAACAAGTAGCTAGACAATGTAACTGGCTTTAAATTTTGTCAAATTGCTGGGCTTAGTAATAAAAAAAGGTGTCAATTCTGTGGAGTTGACACCTTTTTACCATTTAATGCTGGGCTGAAAAAAGTCAAAAGTTAAAAAATAATACCTGAGTAAGAAATTTCTTGACTATTGAGCACCAATGTGTTGTGTTTCAGCCAAAATTCGTTTAGCTACTTTAAAGATACCATCATCATCTAGATGCACGATACCACCATCTGGACCAGGCTCTATATGGCAGCCTACCACTTCACCATTGACATATTTTTTTGCTCCAAAATAATTTCTTACAGTTTGTTCTTCGATATTCAGTTCTTCAGCTATTTTGCTGACGCTACCAGTAGGCAACGCATGTTTGACTCTCCTTAACTCATCAAATGTAATGTTCATTTTTGAAATATTTAAGTGTTAATAAGTAATTGCATGAGCCAAAATTACTATATTTTTTAATATGACGCAAGCTTTGTTAACAAATAATTTACAAAAGATTATTTTTAAGTGAAAGTTTGCCAAGCAATTTTTAATCCGCATGACAGCTTCTGTCAGGGCATCATCAGAAGCAGCATAAGACAGTCTAATACAATGGTCTGCACCAAAAGCAGCGCCAGATACCGTTCCTACATGTGCTTCAGTCAACATTGCCTCCGAAAAATCATCTGCATTATCAATATCAACATGTCCATTGGTGGTACCAAAGTACGCACTCACATCAGGAAAAACATAAAACGCACCTTGAGGATGATTGACTTTTAAGCCAGGTATTTCTTTCAATTTGGAAATGATTAAATCCCTTCTCCTCATAAAGGCTTGTTTCATTGCTATGGCTTCGTCTTTTGATGCCCTCAATGCCACGGCAGCAGCCTCCTGACTGAACGAAGCAGCACCCGATGTCACCTGACCTTGTACTTTGTTGCAAGCATCTGCCAACCATTGTGGGCCACCCATATAGCCTAATCTCCACCCTGTCATAGAAAATCCTTTTGAAAAACCATTGACCGTGGCAGTACAATCTCTCACATTGTCAAATGCACCAATACTCACATGGTGTTCGGTAAAGTTGATATATTCGTATATTTCATCGGCTATTATTAATATTTGGCCATGATTTGCTACAATATCTGCGATTTGCTTTAATTCTTCTTTTGAGTAAACTGATCCAGTCGGATTACATGGTGATGAAAAAATCAATAGCTTTGTTTTCGGTGTGATGGCATTTTTTATTTGTTGCGGATTCACTTTGAAATCATCATCGATGCCAGCACTCACTACTACAGGCGTACCTCCAGCAAATTTTACAATTTCTAAATATGATACCCAGTATGGCCCCAAGATCAATGCTTCATCACCTTCATTAAGCGTTGCTAAACAAATATTGGCGATAGACTGCTTTGCACCATTGGAAACTACGATTTGACTGGGCTTGAAATCGAGGTCGTTTTCCATTTTAAACTTTTCGCAGATGGCGTTTCTTAGCTCTAAGGTACCAGGCACTGGAGTATATTTTGTATTCCCCTTTTTTAAGGCTTGATATGCTGCTTCCTTGATAAAACTTGGTGTGTCAAAATCGGGTTCGCCTAAGCTCAAACTGATGACATTGATGCCTTTTGAAGCCAAGTCTCTGGATTTCTGCGCCATACGGATCGTGGCTGACTCTTCCATTTCCTGAACTTTCAGTGAAATCATCTTTTTTGGATCAATGCTCATAATATCTTTTGTTTAGATTAGTACTGGTTTATTTTTGGCAAAGGTAGTATATTTTCAAAGTTATTTTTATTACAATCTCCGTATTTTGTTCCAAATTAAGAATTACTTTTTATTTTTGTCCTTCCTCGTTTATAGTCATTATGTCGCCATTCGAATTTATCATTCATTCCTTATCATCAAAGGCAGATCCAACCATTGCTATTGGCCAAGAGGCTTATATGAAACATCATTTTAAGTTTTTTGGAGTCAATACTACTTCAAGGAAGATTATTTACAAAGATTTGAAAAATAATTTTAATCTGACAGAACTGGATAATTCTTTTTTTGATCAACGTACTTTGGAAAGAGGAGCATCGTGAATGTCAGTATATGGCTATCGATCTCATGCACAGCAACAGCAAGAAGTTTGATGCCAGTCACCTACCATACTTAGAATCACTAATTATACATAAATCTTGTGGGATAGTGTGGATGGTATTGCGCCACATCTAGTGGGAGCTGTCTTTAATAAAAATAAAAATGAAATTTTACATTGGATACAAAAGTGGATGAATAGCGACAACATTTGGCTCCAACGTTCAGCTATCATTTTTCAGTTGAAGTATGGCAAAGCCACTGATTGGGATCTTTTGTGTACAGCCATCTTGCGGCATGACGCGAGTACTGAGTTTTTTGTTAGGAAGGCACAAGGTTGGGCACTGAGACAATACTCAAAATATGAACCACAATTGGTTTTGTCTTTTGTTCAGGCCAATCCGCAACTGTCAGGTCTCACCAAAAGAGAAGCCCTGCGAAAAATTATTTGATTATGAAAAAAATATAACAATTTTTTAGTATATATTTTTTACATTTAAAATACTTGACTGTTTTATGTTTAACAAGTTCATTTTCCTTATTTTCGTTTGGATGATTGATATTACTTTTGGATTATCACAGCCCAGACCATCTATCATTGATGTAAAATCTGACGCTCCAGAATGGGTGAAGATGATGCTTGAAAAAGACCCTGATGTTGTAAAGATTAAGGAATCTTATGACTTGTATTATACAAGCCATCCATTTGCAAAGAATGCTTATACGCAATATTATAAAAAATTTATGAGATGGGCTCGTCCATTGATCAATGATGTGGGTAAAATAGAAATACCTACCAATGATCAGAACGAACTGCGTCGGAGGCAAGCTCTGTCGTTCAGAAAATCATCCTTACGCACGGCCAACTGGACATTCAATGGCCCCAATGAGACTTGGCATACAAATGGTGTGTCCAAAGTCACTGGCAAACAAATATTTATTGTATAGACGTAGCTCCATCCAATAGCAATGTACTCATGCTGGTGGCGAAACAGGTGGTGTGGGAAACAGAAGACAAAGGATTGACTTGGGTACTTAAAACAAAGAATGTCATTCATGATGCTTGGTGCTATTAAATTATCCTACTGATGCCAATGTCGTTTATGCTGGTACATCTGGCAAAATCATTGAATCTACCAATGGTGGAGATACTTGGACCAGGTGTTTATATTGAGAATGGCTTGTGGACTAATGAAATTGCAATATCTGCATCCAATCCAAATATAGTCATAGCCGCCACCGATTCTGGCGTATTAAGATCTACGAATGGCGGCTCCTCATGGACTAAGTTATTTACCAATCAAACATGGACAATTAAGAAGGATGTAACCAATACTTCAAAATTTTATTTGGTGAGAAAAAATGGATCTTCTCAAGCAGATTTCATGACTTCCATTGATAGTGGTGCCACTTGGATTATTCAATCTGCTGGTTGGTATCAAGCAAATTCTGGAGAAGTAATTTCAGGCGCTATCATAGCTACTTGTCCATCCAATTCAAATAAATTATATACCTATTTATGTGGTAACGGCGGTACTTTGAATGGGTATATTGGTGTATTTGTAAGTGCCGATGGTGGCACCACTTGGTCCAATACCAATCCATCCAATTCTGTCGGAGGCACTTATTCTATTCCTACGCATACCAATTTAATGGCTTCAAATGGCACAGATGGTTTTGATCAAGGATTTTATGATATGGCTATAGTAGTCAATCCCAATGATGAAAACCAGCTCATAGCAGGTGGTACTTCTTGGTTCAAAAGTGTAGATGGTGGCATCACATGGAATGGTTTGGGTGGATATGTTGGAAGTTTGAGCTGGTCACATCCTGACATGCAATGGATAGTCGCAGCTGGCAATGACCTGTGGATTACAACTGATGGTGGTATCAATTATTCAACAGATTTTGCCACTACCATTGAAGCTAGGATGACTGGAGTTTCGGGTGCTGACATGTGGGGCTTTGGGAGCGGATGGAATACTGATCTTTTAGTAGGCGGTCGATACCATAATGGCAATATGGCATGGCACGAATCATTTCCAAATGGGAAATATTATCGTATGGGTGGAGCAGAAGCGGCTACTGGCTATGTCAATCCAGGCCCAGGTAATAAAGTCATGCACTCCGACATTGGAGGGCATAAAATAAAAAATGGATTTGGCATGGGTGTAGATTATTTTTCGGTGAGCAATTGGCCCAACGAAAGTTATGCTTATTACGCTAACAGCGACATGGCTTTTCATCCCAACTATTACAACACCATCTTTATCGGCAAAGACAATACACTCATGAAAAGTACTGATGGTGGCGGTACATTTGCCATGCTTTATACATTCCCTGGCTCTGCTTCTAATGATGTGTACGAAATACAAATCGCTCGTTCCAACCCAAATGTGATGTATTGTTCACAATGGGATGGCACTGATGACAAATTGTGGAAATCTACAGATGGTGGATCATCTTGGACAGCGATCACTCCATTGCCATTGCCCAACAACAATGACAGGGTAAAAATGGCTGTGAGTTCGTCTGATCCTAATGTACTTTGGGTAGCAGTAACATACGGCAGCGATGGCAAGAAAATATATAAAACGACCAATGGTGGAACCACTTGGGCCAATATGACAACGACCAAGCTAAATGGCGTGAGAGTCAGCCATATCATGGCGCAATTTGGTACAGATGGTGGCGTATATTTGGGTACTAATGCTGGTGTCCTTTATAGAAATAACACACTCAGCGATTGGGAAGCATATAGCACTGGCCTACCTATGAGCGCGGAATCTCTCAAGCTTCGACCTTTTTATAGAGATGGAAAACTCCGAAATGGCACCTTTGGTTTTGGCGTGTGGGAATCACCACTTTACGAGCCGTCGCTACCTGAGGCGATGCCTACAGTCAATGTCAAAAATTCAGGATGTGTCCGTGATACAATGTTTTTTGATGATTATTCTGTTTTGGAGCATAATGGTGCGACTTGGTTATGGAGTTTTCCTGGTGCCAGTTATGTGAGCAGTAATAATATTAGAAATCCTAAGGTGTTGTATCCACAACCAGGCGATTATGACGTCACATTGACCATCACCAATGCACTCAATCAAACCAGTAGTAAGACTATTGTCGGTATGATCAATATCTCGAATAAATGTGAGCCAGACACCATTCCTGGTAAAGCCTTGATGGCATCAGGAACCAATAAACATGGATATGTACCAGATTTTAATTTTAATAATGTGGACTCAATGACCATTACAGCTTGGGTCAAGCCATCAGGTATTCAACCTGATTATTCAGCTATCATGATGAGTGATGGCAATTATACAGCAGGTCTCAATTTTAGAGAAGGCAACAATACATTGGCCTACCATTGGCCTTCAGGTCAATGGTGGTGGGATAGCAATATCATCGTGCCAGCAGATCAATGGAGCTTTGTAGCCATGGTGGTCAAGGCCACGGGCATCACGGTGTATTGCAATGAACAGCAAGCGACACACAATTTTGCTTTGGCGCCTGTTGATTTTTCAGCCATCAGAATTGGTAGCTACAGAAACTGGGAAAGCAGGAATATGAATGGTCTGGTAGATGAAGTGGCTATTTATAATAGATCCTTGAGTACAGGTGAAATCAGGGATTTAAGACACTTGACCAAAAAACCATCTGATGATACTTCTTTGATAGCCTATTATCAATTTAATACCAATGATGCAAATGATTATGATAAAGTAGGCACAAGGCATATATCAATGACCAATGGAGCCACCAAGGAAACTTCAGGCGCACCAGTTGGTGGAGGTACTTCTCAAAGGATTTCTATTGTAACTGGTGGACTGAAGGATTTTGGCAATGCCGGTGCAAAGTTGTATTTCCCTATTAGCGGAACCTTACCAAATGGGGAGATCGTAGTCACAAGGATTAACCAACAGCCTAATATTTTGCCTAATACTTCCTTTCCAGCCAATAAATATTGGGTGATCAATAATTATGGTACAAATACAACATTTGCAAGTTTAGATAGCATAAGATTGTACAATAGCGGCAATATTTCTGGTGGATGTGTAAGTCAGAGTTTCTTATTGTCTAAAAGATTGGCAAATAGTGAGATTAATAATTGGATAAACGTGGACAATTCTGATTATTACAATGCTTACAGTCAACCACCATTTGTTACATTTTCTTTGGGCAATTCTATCACAAGTGCAGGCCAATTGTTTATCAATTTGGAAGGAAAACCCAACGGCAATCCTACAGAAATTTGCAATGGAGTGGATGATGATTGTGATAGTTTAATAGATGAAAGTTATAGTTTGGAGGTGAGCAACAATGCTAATAGTGGTGCTAATACCTTGAGAGCTATCATCAATTGCGCCCAAAATGGCGAAACTATCACCTTTGCTCCCAATATTGATACAATCACGTTGCTCAGTCCTATTGTCATAGACAAAAATCTCAACCTTTTGGATGCTAATGGCAATAAAGTAGTCATCAAAGGTAATCTCACTGATGCAGGTTTCAACAATGCGGCAGCTATGATTAGCCTTATGGCCAATAAAAATATTACTTGTACCAATTTGCATTTTATCCAGGCTAATAACAATCTAAACAAACCTGTGATTATGAATTATGCGCATTTGACTATGACCAATTGTGACATTACTGGCAATCCCGATTCGGTAGTAAAACATGCGGCAGGTGCAAGTTTTCAGCCTATAGGATTAGTGAAGATAGAGTGATCAATGATAATGGTGACTTGTTTTGGGCGATCTAGTCCCATATTTCAAAGATATTTAGTGATGAATCCATTATCGAATCATATCTTTGTCAAGAAATAGAAAAATGCAAATTTGTAAATGAACCAGATATATTATATTTTTGGCCTTGTTGTTTTGATAGCTTGCACTGGATTGTCACAATCAAAGGTGAACTTTATAGAGGCAAATTTGACCTTGACCCAAAATCAAGGCCATTTCAAACGTAACATTCAAGAGGATCTTTTTGGCTTAGAATTTGGATATTTGAGGCAACTTAAATTGGACAAGCCTATATTTTGGGGCATCAGCATTTACTATACGAAATTAGGTAACAATAGTGGGACATTTCAAGAGGTGGTAGATTTTGAAATCTTTGATTTTGATTATACCACTACAAGCAATTTATTGGGTTTCAATGGAAAAGTAAGGTTTTATCCAACTCTTTATTTGGGCAAAATTGAGACATACATCGAAGCTCAGCTTGGTTACAAATGGCTTTTTACCAATACCACCAGAATTGTGGTAGGTGATTCTGATTCGTCAGATACCAACACTGGAGAAAGGTGCTTTGTCACTTACCTATGGTGGCGCTATAGGAATCAATATACCATTGAATGATCGATTGTATCTCAATTTTCGAGCAAACTATCTACCAGGATTAAGCGTGCCGTACTACGCGTATAATTACCAAAATGAGTTGGTGAGTTCTACTTTGGATGGTTTTGATTTGAAGCGCAGTACAACCAATATCGTGAGATGGGATTTAGGCATAATTTATAGATTTTAGGAGATATTGATATGACGGCAATAAAAAATTCTGATCTCGAACAGTCGGACGAACTATACGAGCACCAACGTATTGTTTGCGACCCCAAACAATCTCCAGTTCGAATTGATAAATTTTTGATGGATCGTTTAGAAAAAGTGTCAAGAAACAGGATACAAAATGCGATCAAAGCTTCATGCATATTAATCAATGACCAGCCAGTCAAATCCAATTATAAAATAAAACCTGGCGATACCATCTCTCTTGTCTTACCTTCCAATCCGGATGATGAGAGTTTACTGCTACCTGAAAACATACCTTTAGATATTTTTTATGAAGATGAGCATTTGATGGTGATCAATAAACCTCCAGGTTTGGTGGTGCATCCTGGTGTAGGCAATCACACTGGTACCTTGGTCAATGCGTTGCTCTACCATTTTCAAAACCAAACTTTGCCTTTGATGAAAGGAAATAAAGAAGATCGACCCGGCTTGGTGCACCGGATTGATAAAGATACTTCTGGTTTGATTTTGATTGCCAAAAATGAATTTGCCATGACGCATTTGGCCAAACAGTTTTTTGATCATACCATAGATAGAGAATATATCGCATTGGTATGGGGCGATGTCAAAGATGACAGTGGCACTATTGAAGGCAATATAGGGAGGCATGAGAGAGATAGGATGCAGATGGCAGTATATACTGATGGCAGTCAAGGAAAGCGTGCTATAACACATTACGAAGTATTGGAGCGCTTATACTACGTATCCTTGATCAAATGCAAATTGGAGACTGGGCGAACCCATCAGATCAGGGTGCACATGAAGCATCTAGGACACACATTGTTTAACGACGAACGCTATGATGGCAACAGAGTACTCAAGGGGACACTGTTCAATAAATATAAGCAATTTGTTGACAATTGTTTTGACATCATGCCCAGACAAGCGCTGCACGCCAAAAGCATTGGTTTCGTCCATCCTTATACCAATCAGTATATTTATTTTGAAGCAGAACTACCTCCTGACTTCAGTGCAGTTTTACAGAAATGGAGATCTTATGTAGCAAGTCGCAAGGAAATACTTGAAGATGAAATGGATGATTAATAAGGGTTAAATTTATAACCTGAAAATCTAAAATGATTGACCTACTACAAGGCAAAATTAAAATTAATAAGGTTCCATAAAGATGAGTTGATGCCGTCAGATAAGCCAACCCTTCTTATACTAAATTGAGCTGCTGCTCCATTTTCCAAAGCAATAATCAGTCAGGCTGCGTAGTGATGCTATGGTTTGTCGTCAAAAGTTCTGATTTTATTGCAATTTTGACTTTTCCTGATTTAATCTGGACAAGCTGTGCCAGAAACCATTTTATATATTTTGGGATAAAAAAAAACCTTACCCAAATATACATGGACAAGGTTTTTTTATATTGTTTAGTGCTTTTTTATTGCCTATGCACCAAGTTAAATTCTACTCTACGATTGAGTGACCTGCCTTTTTCATTATCATTGGTAGATATAGGTCGAGACTCACCGAATCCAGAATGATTCATTCTATCAGGGCTAACTCCTTTTTTGACCAAGTAATCAAAACACGCTTTTGCTCTTTTTTCAGAAAGCGTTTGGTTGGCTGATGAGCTACCAGTATTGTCTGTATGTCCACTAATATTCATATTGAAATCAGGGTATCTTGACATAATATCAGCTATCTGGTTGAGCACTGCATTAGATTCTGATTTGAGTATGGCACTGCCTGTCTGAAACTGTACAGCTTGCATAGCTACTTCCAAGGTCTTTTTATCTTCAGATTTGATCTCAGGGCAACCATCATTAGCTACAGTTCCTGCTACTTTCGGACATTTGTCTCGGCTGTCGTCTATACCGTCACCGTCAGTATCAGGGCATCCATTGTACACCCTCAAACCAGGTTTGTCAGGACATTTATCATCTTTGTCGGCTATTCCATCACCATCAGTGTCTGGGCATCCCATCGTCGCTGCATTTCCTTTTTGACCTGGACATTTATCTTTGTCGTCCTCTACGCCATCTCCATCAGCATCTACGAGCTTGGCTGGACAGCCTTTGTTTTCTTTTGTTCCTGCTACGTTTGGACATTCATCATCATTGTCAGAGATACCATCCATATCAGTGTCAGGACAACCCATAAACTCTTTTAAACCTTTCGACTCGGGGCATTTGTCCAAATAGTCTGCTATGCCATCACCATCTTTGTCTGGGCAACCATTTAATTCTTTACTGCCAAAAGCATTAGGGCAGATGTCAAGATCATCAGGAATACCATCGTTGTCACTGTCAGCTTTGACCATTTCAACTTTTTTATCATCTTCCATTGCCTTGCCTATCAGATAAGTAAAACCCAAACCGTGTTGTAAGTTGTTTCTATCCTCAGCCAATGAATATCTAAACTCTGACTGAAGCGTTACGAATGCATTGGGCGAAAGCCTAAAATGAAATCCAAGACCAACAGGAATCTGCATATTGAATTCACCTTCTTTCTCTATCACGCCACCAACACCAGCCAAAACATAAGGAATCACTTTTCTGCCAGGGCTATTAAATTGATATTGAAACTGTGCATCAAGTGAGGCAATGCGCTTTTTTATGCAATTGATCGAGTCAAAATGCGAATCAACTACACCATATCTAAAGGGAATATTAAGTGCAATTTTGTCTGACAATGTCCTCTGATATCCTATCTCAAAACCATGTCTATAATCATTGAATTTTGAAAAACTACCTCCGTTTTGAGATTGATAGTCCAAAAATAGTTTTTTGAAAACTATTCCAGATTTCAACTGCGGATTTTGGGCCATAGCTGTTGTGATAGCCATAAAAAATATCATCACCAAGCTAAAACTATTTCTCATAAGCTGAATGTTTTAATGAATTTAATTGTTATTTTTTAATAAAAATACTTGAATTTTATGTATGCATTCCTACCTTTTAGTGTTTGAAATTTGCAATTACCAAAGTCATCAAATACTTTATATCAGTAAATATGTGGCAAAAATACATAATATTTTATTATAATATATAATTTTACAAAAAATCTGACTGCATTTTTTAACCGATTTGTTTGCCTTCTGTCAAATCAAGGTTTTGACCCACACGATTTTGACTTATAATTAAGATGTTCATACATCAATTTATCTATGATCGCTACCACATCATACATTGATGCGATATCATTAATGCAATCATACAATTTTGCAAATCAACAGGAAAAGGAAGAGATTACTCAATGGAGACCACAAAGATAATTTTTCTTTTGGAATTTGTGCAAATTTTTTTCTGAGCTGTCCCTGATAAGGATTTCTATTACAGTATCTTTTAATAGTAGATTGAATTGGAGCTGTGTACTCAAGGCTTGTTATTCCAATATTAATTTAATATTAATTTTTTGATTTAAAATATCGGTATGCAAGACAAAAGATTACCTTTGCACATGATTTTAATACCATCAAAGTACACCAAAAATGAACAATATTATCAGATTATTTTTGCCAAAAGACAGGATATTTTTTGATATTTTTGAGAATATCGCTGCCAACTTGAAGGAAATGGGTTCAACACTCAAAAAGGCACTCAACGAAGATGACTTTGGCAAAAGGTCGGAGTTGCTTAAGTCACTAGAAGATGGAGAACACAAAAATGACGAATATACGCATCAAGTGTTTGTGGAGCTGAGCAAAAATTTTATCACTCCGTTTGATAGAGAAGATATCCATTTTTTGGCGACATCCTTAGATGATATTGCAGATTATATCTATGCTTCTTCCAAAAAAATCCTCAATTATAATGTGATGCAGAATGATGAGTATATGAAAGAACTCTCAGAAATCAATCACAAATCAATCAAGACATTGGCAAATGCAGTCACAAAACTGCGCAATATGAAGAATATCAGTCAGATAAAGCAAGATTGTGTCTTGGTCAATAGTCTTGAAAATGATGCAGATTCAGTTTTGGACAATGCAATCATTCATTTATTTTCAAACAAAAATATGCAAACCATTGATGTCATCAAGCTGAAGGATGTATATGAAGACTTAGAGGTGATTTCTGATAAATGCGAAGACGCTTCCAATGTCATTGAATCTATCATTATCAAGTACGCTTAAGCTCTATAGGTCACTTACCACTAAAACTCATAGTAGATGACATTACTGATTATCATCATAGCCTTAGCCCTGCTATTTGACTATATCAATGGCTTTCACGATGCTGCCAATTCTATTGCCACTGTAGTATCGACCAAGGTATTGACTCCATTTCAAGCAGTGGCTTGGGCAGCATTTTTCAATTTTGCGGCATTTTTTATATTTAAAGATCATGGTGTAGCCAATACTATTGCCAAAACTGTCAATGAAGGCACTAATGCTGTAGGTGTGCCATACATTACCTTGACAGTAATCTTATCAGGGTTGATAGCGGCCATCATTTGGAATCTCTTGACTTGGTGGTTTGGGATTCCTTCATCATCGTCACACACATTGATAGGTGGGTTTGCTGGTGCAGCAATAGCACATACTGGTTTTGAATCTATCAACAGCGGTAAAATCATTCAAATAGCGAGTTTTATTGTCTTGGCACCTATGATAGGTATGATCATTGCTTTTTTGATCTCCATTTGGTTTTTACATGCGTTCAAGAAAAATGTATATCCCAAGCTAGTGTCGCTTGGTGTTATGATGATACTATTTATCTTTTTGGCCAATACCATCAAAACTGATCCAAGCCAACTGAAAGCTGGATATGATTCGCATATCTTGAACGTATTGTTTGATGGACACAATTTTAAGCTATTTTTACTTGGATTTATTGTCATGATCATGGCATTATTCACATTGTTTTTAAATTCACTCAATTATTACCAATCAGAATTGTGGTTCAAGCGGATGCAATTGGTATCATCAGCTGCCTTCAGCATTGGGCATGGCGGCAATGATGCGCAAAAAGTCATGGGTATCATTATGGCTGCAATGGTAGCATTTGATGCTAGTACATATAGTCTTGACCACATGGTATGGTGGGTACCGCTTGCTTGCTACGCAGCCATAGCCTTGGGTACTATGAGCGGAGGCTGGAAGATCATCAAGACCATGGGTACAAAAATCACCAAAGTGACGCCATTTGAAGGTGTAGCGGCCGAAACAGCTGGCGCCATCACATTATTCTTGACTGAATATCTCAAAATACCTGTATCGACCACACATACCATCACAGGTTCAATCATAGGTGTAGGTGCGACTAAGAGAATATCAGCTGTGCGTTGGGGCGTCACTATCAATTTGCTTTGGGCATGGATATTGACCATACCCGTCAGTGCCTTGATAGCTATGGCAATGTTTTGGATATTGTCAGCATTTGGGCTAAATGTTTGATAGAGTAATTTGATCTATAATTTGATTTCATAGTCATGACTTGATAAAGGAGCAAATTTGTGTATATCAGTCATCAAACTAAGGTAATTTTCCATTCAAAACAGTCGGTTTGGAAGATATTATTTTTTCACTATCTAGGAGTAATGGTATCTAATAATAAATAAATTTCATATTTATTCTTTTTGTAATCATGCACTACTAATTGAGATGCTAATGAGTTTATAGAACTTTAATTTCCAATTATATCTCTCACTTGCAAAAATCTATTGGCATAATATGGGTCTTTCATATTATCTATCACTACTCGCTTTTGTAGTAGATGAGTGGATGAAGTACAACGTATCATTAGACCAATGATGAACCAAACCTACATGTCAGAGTCTATTGTGCGAGCGTTTCGACCTTTAAATACCAATATATCACCAGGTCTTGCATCTTTGATATCGTCCACTTTTTTGCCATCATTGATTTGAGAGACCGAACTTCGTGTGACTCTTTTGTTGATGCCATCCATCAAAAATTTGACATATCCCGAACGATCAAACTACACTCTTACCTACTTTGATGCGTATATCTTTTTTAGTATTTTCTTGTTACAAAGGATTTCACTTGCGTTGTATTCCGAAGGGCTTAGCACAGTTTGATTGAATACTTCCAATGGAAATACCAATATAACGATCAACCACCACTTCTTAGCTAAATACCATAAACAAGACTTACAATGCTTTCGATTCTCTTTGGGTAAGTAAGATAAACGTATTTTTAGAAGATTGTAGTGCACCTATACCCACACATACGTATTGCTTAACATTTCATTGACAGCCTATTTATCTATTCTGACCCAAGGACAATACATCTGTTAAACGGAAGTCAATGACTGGGCATTGACCCAAAGAGTAATATTTAAGAGTTTTTAAACTTCTTGACCGCCGCAGTCAGTTTTGGGACAACTTCAAATAAATCACCTACAACACCGTAATCAGCGGCCTTGAAGAAAGGTGCTTCTGGATCTTTGTTGATGACGACAATGACTTTGCTATTATTGACTCCAGCCAGATGTTGGATAGCTCCTGAAATGCCTACAGCAATATATAGATTGGGTCTGATAGCTACTCCTGTCTGACCTACATGCTCATGGTGTGGTCTCCAATCAGCATCAGCCACTGGTCTTGAGCATGCCGTTGTAGCACCCAAGGAAGCAGCCAAATCTTCGATGATAGCCCAGTTTTCAGGACCCTTCATGCCTCTGCCAGCAGAAACTACCAACTCAGCTTCAGGTAGTGGTACTGTACCTTCAGATGTCTTCCTCTCCAAGACTTTAAGTTTGGTATCAGGCGCAGCGATGATGATATTTTCTACATCTATGGCTTGACCATTCATCTCTGGTTGGATGCTATTGCCCATGACAGAGATTACTTTATTGGTCGTAGTGATAGCATTTTTGACGATGGCTTTTCCTGAATAAACAGATTTGGTCACAGAAAAACCATTGGATATGTCGGGTAGGGCATTGGCTCCAGATACGCTGCCAGCCTCCATTTTTACAGCCAATCTACCAGTCAGTGCCTTGCCATTGGCAGTATGAGATAAGATTACAACATTTGCATTGTTTTCAACAGCAACTTTGGCGATGATAAAACTGTATTTTTGTGCATCAAACTCCTGATTTTGAGCAGCATTGGCTTGAATCACTCTTTTTACACCGCATTTACCTAAATCAGATGCATTTTCTGCATTTCCTACAATGAGGGCGATAGCTTCAGTGCCCATTGACGAAGCTAATTTAGCACCATAAGTGGCCACTTCAAAGCCCGATTTCTTGATGTGGGATTTTGGATTTTCTATATATATTAAAACTGACATGATTTACTTATTTAAAGGTTGTTAAATAACTTTTGCCTCTTCGTGAAGCAATCTCACCAACTCATCCATATTGTCTGGATCAACGAGTTTTACACCTGTTTTGGCTGGTGGTAAGACAAATTTTTCTGCTACAACTTTAGGTGTTAGTTCCAAAGCTGGTACAACAGCAAGTGGCTTTGTCTTTGCCATCATGATACCTTTCATATTTGGTATTCTTTGCTCAGCCATGCCTTTTGCTGCCGAAAGTACAAATGCACCTTCTACTTGACAAACTTCTTCTCCTCCTTCCACATCCCTTGTTATTGTACTCACCTGACCACTTACTTCAAGGTGAGTAGCATACGATACAAATGGCAAATCCATCATTTCAGCAATCATAGCACCTACTTCAGAACCGTTGTGATCTATGGTCTCCTTACCAGTAAAAATTATATGAAAATCTTTTGATTTGGCATAGTTAGCTATGTTGGCTGCTGCAATATAGGCGTCAGTAAGCGATATCTGCTCTTGCAGCGTCATTTGCGCCAATGGCCAATGCCTTTTTAATGATTATTTCATTGGATGAAGGTCCCACATTGATTACTGTGACGTTGCCTCCATTTGCTTCAGTCAGTTCCAAAGCTCTTACCAATGCGTACCATTCATCATAAGGATTCAGAATAAATGTAATACCGTCAGCATTGTATTCCGTATCATTAGATTTAAACGAGATCTTCGATGTGGTATCTGGTGTTTTACTAATACAGACTAATAAATTCATTTGGTGAAAATTTTTGTTTTATATAACAATATTGGTTTTTGCTTGTTTATTGATGAGCTTAAATAATATATGTCTTGCACTCAAGTATCTAAGCGCAAAGATAAGCACTTAATTTTTAAAAATTAAACTCAAAGTAAAATAAATGCCAATCAACAGACTTTCATCTCTGATACAAATGTTGGAAGCCGACCCACAAGATAGTTTTGTAAGATTTGCAATAGCTAAAGAATTTGAAAGCCTATCTCAGTACGACAAAGCCTTGGAACAATTTTTAATATTGAAAAGTGCTGACTCTCAATACATTGGATTGTATTATCATTTGGGCAAGTTGTATGAAAAGTTGGAAAATCACTCTTTGGCGATGAAAACATATCAAGAGGGCATTAGTGAGGCCAAAAAATTGAAAGATTTTCATGCTTTGTCAGAGTTGAATACAGCCAAGGTTAACCTTGAGATGGAAATTTAATCTATTTTTAGTATCGTGAAACCCATCAATGTATTTTGGTTTAGAAGAGATTTACGCCTACACGACAATTCTGGTCTGTTTCATGCATTGAATGCATCATTTGAAGTCCTACCAATTTTTATATTCGATACCAATATTTTAGATCAACTTGGAGACAAGACTGATGCAAGGCTAACTTTCATACATGGTACTATCCAATCACTTAAAAATAGCTTGCAAAATTGGCAATCTGATATGATGGTCATGCACGGTGATCCATTGACAATTTGGAAGGAGATAATAAATATTTATAATGTGAATGCAGTATATGCCAATCACGATTACGAACCTTACGGATTGCAAAGAGACCAATCAGTCATGCATTTTTTGCAAAGCAAGGGCATTCATTTTTATTCATACAAAGATATAGTTTTCTTTGAAAAAAGTGAAGTGGTCAAAGACAATAATGAGCCTTATTCAGTGTTTACTCCATACAAAAAGACTTGGCTATCAAAATTTGAAATCATCAAAGCTAATAATCCAGATTTGCTCCACTTTCCATCTGAAAAATGTTTGGATAAGTTGTTGAAAGTCAATGTTCCATACAGAAATTTTTACTCTGAAAGATCTTGGATTTCATGTTTCTGATATCAATTTCCAGAAATTAATTATGACCTAAGCATTATTAAAGATTATGATAAAAATAGAGATTTTCCATATTTGAATGGTACATCAAAACTTGGAGTGCACCTGAGATTTGGCACAATTTCTATCAGACGATTAGTACTTAAAAGTGAGACAATAAATCAGACATTTCTCAGCGAATTGATATGGCGGGATTTTTATCACATGATCTTGTTCCATTTTCCGCATGTAGTAAGTGGAGCTTTCCGTATAGAGTATGATCATATAGTTTGGGAAAATAATGAACTGAATTTTAATGCTTGGTGCGAGGGCAAAACTGGGTATCCATTGGTAGATGCTGCCATGCGTGAATTAAAAGCAACAGGATATATGCACAATAGGATAAGAATGTTGACAGCCAGTTTTTTGGCCAAACATTTATTGATAGATTGGCGATGGGGCGAAGCTTGGTTGGCCCAACACTTATTGGATTTTGATTTAGCCAGCAATAATGGTGGTTGGCAATGGGCCGCTGGTTGTGGAACCGATGCTGCACCATATTTTCGAATATTCAGTCCAGATGCCCAAACAGAAAAATTTGACAAGAATAGACTTTATATCAAAAAATGGGTACCAGAGTATGACACAACGACCTATCCACCTCCGATAGTGGATCACAAATTTGCAAGGGAAAGATGTCTTAGGGTATATCAAGCTGCCTTGAAGCAAAGGTAAGATATTTGATACATGTTGGAATTATTTAGCGCATCACAGCATAAATACTAAGATGTCAACTCATTAAGTAATCTTAATAGTAGTTTCAATAGTAAAAATAGTATGAAACTCTTAGTAATTAAATACCAAATACAAGGAAGAAAAAACATTCTTCCTTGTATTTGATCAAGATATTATTTGTAATAATTACTTTGTAAAAAATTAACTACTACAAATACTTTAAATACCAGCAACCATTGTTAAATTTTAAAGATTTTTGCATTGTGATTGATACCACCACCTTTTATCTTGACAAAATAAAAC
>JAXLUT010000032.1:0-28670 GCA_046329385.1 Saprospiraceae bacterium | reverse complement strand
TCAACATTTTTATTGCCTGGTCTCAAGATTATTTGTGAGCCAGCATGTATTGTCATTCTGATGGGTAATGAGATAGCTGAAGAGCCCACTGAGTTGCCGCTCCCCAAAAATGATATATCTGGAGTGTTTAAATTTTTCAAACCTAATCCAATATAATATTTTGGGCTATAGAGCAAGAATCCAGCTCCAATATTCAAATAATTTTTTGAAGTACCATCATAGAATACTTCTTTGCTAGGGTAAGGTAAGCCACCTGGAGATGTTGGACCTGTTATTGGGTCAATGGCGTCGCCAAATAATAATTTATCCTTGTTCAAAGAAATATTGACAAAACCTAATTCCATACCACCTTTGACATATACATCTTGATCTATTTTTATCCTATAACTATAATATCCTGTTCCACCAACGGTTACCAAAGTGCCATCACCAGCATTATCCGCCAATAGACTAAAACCAATGCCACTTTTGATAGGTTTGACATATTGATCATAAGCTATAGCGTAAGTTGTATATATTTTGCCTAAAGATGGCCATTGGTTTCTGTAGTTCAATTGAAACATTGGACCACGACTATTACCTGCCATGGCTGGATTCAACTGCAAATGTGCATTATAAAACTGACTAAAAACTGGATCTTGGCTTTGTACATGATATGCATAAACGAACAAAATGGACATAAAAAATGTCTTAATGATAGGACTCAGCCTAATAAGGTACACTCTGTTCAAAATTTTCAAATTAAAATTAGACATTAACAAATTTAAAACAATAGAACGGCAAATATGGTCGTTTTATGCCAAAAATATCAGCTTTTTTAACAGATATTTTTTTGAAAATTAAAACATTGTCAAATTTCAATTTAAAACCAATAAATCTATTCCAATGAAAATAAAAAAAACTTGTTCTGTTTTAGTCCTTGCAATGATGGCATTGTACAATTTAATGGCTCAACAAACATCAACAGTGACTTATGAGATAAATTGGCCAAAAAGTGAAGAACTCAATGACCAATTATTATTTGATGTCAATAGTGCAATTTATGAACCAAACCATAATATATCTCTATTTTACGCCACAAAACCATTCCAAAAAGCACAAATTGGTAAGTTTCAACTCATCCCTGAAAAGACAGAAATAATAAAAGTTACTTCAAAATTGGGTGCGTCAATAACAAATGAAAACTTCGAAATCAAGTTAAATAACAGTGAATTGCGAGGCAAATATGAATTATCTACTAGTGTCATTCCTGTCAGAAAAACCAAAAATGGCAACATTGAAAGATTGTTATCTTTTAGAATTGAATTTGAATATTCTAATTCAACTACGGCTTCAACCAGAAATCCAAATGCCACATTTACATCAGTACTGGCTGATGGAGATATATATAAAATCAGTGTCAATCAAACAGGTATTTATAAATTAGATAAAGCATTTTTTGAATCAAAGCTTGGTATTAACTTAGCCAATGTCAATCCAAAAAAAATCAAAATATACGGTAACAGAGGTGGCCGACTACCCGAAGCAAATAGTATTGAAAGAATTGATGATCTTGAGCAGCTCCATATTAAAGTAGTAGGCGAAGATGATGGCAAATTTGATAATAATGATTTCGTCCTCTTTTACGCCGAGGGAGCTGATACTTGGACCTATCAAAAAACAACCAACTCATTTGTTTTTGACAAAAATATTTATGAAAATAACAACTATTATTTTATTAAAATTGATAATACTGACGGCATCCGTATTGCACAAGCAAATACCATAGATGGCCCTGCGGGCGAAGTGAGTGAATATTATGACATGATACAGCGATTGGAAGAAGATAAATTCAATTTGTTGGGAAATTTTGCCTCAACTGAGGGCACTGGCAAAGAATGGTATGGTGATGGATTTAATAATAGCTTGCGCGAAAAAGTGTACTCTTCAAAATTTGATTTTACTGGTTTGGATGTTTCAAAGCCTATTGAAGTTGAAATGCTATTTGCTGGAAGGAGTAAGTCAAGTAGTAATGTAACGTTGTCATTGGGCAGTAAGACATTGAGCAAAATCATCTCGTCAGTCTCAGTCACAGATATAGAATCAACTTATGCAAGAAAAGCAATAATTAAAGAAAATTTTACAATTTCTGATCAAAATCCAGCCGTCAAATTGGGATATTCGGGCACCAGTTCTGACGCCGAAGGATGGATAGATTATTTACAGATCGGTTATCAAAAGTACCTAAACTTGAACAATAACCAATTGCCATTTAGAAATAAGGCCTTGAAAACAGTAGATATTGCAGGACTAAAATTGAATAATTTTACTGATCAAGAGATTTGGGATGTCACAGATCCATCATCACCTACCATAGTCAAGATAGTTAACAATATTTTGAAATATCAACCAAATGGTGATGTAAGAGAGTTCATATCACATACTAATCATTTAAGCGCCTTTGAACCTACATCTTTAGGCAAGATAAATAATCAGAATCTTCATGGCATGAAAGACCAAGACATGA
Source organism: Saprospiraceae bacterium (assembly GCA_046329385.1). Lineage (GTDB taxonomy): Bacteria > Bacteroidota > Bacteroidia > Chitinophagales > Saprospiraceae > OLB9. The sequence goes on along the minus strand of JAXLUT010000032.1, from coordinate 26,164 downwards.
TTTTGGTTTATCATCCAAAATTTAAAGCAGAAGCATTACGTTTGGCCGAACACAGAAGCAAAGTTTCTGGTATCAAGGTCTTGACAGCTGAGATAGGAGCTGTGTATAACGAATTTAGTGGAGGCAAGGTAGATCCTGGCGCCATTAGAGACATGGCAAGATTACTTCTGTATAGGAATGCCAACTTTAGATATTTATTACTATTTGGCGATGGATCTTATGATTACAAAGGTATAGTAAAAGAAATTGCTGTAGAAAACTACATACCTGTTTATGAAACCGACGAGTCCTTGGATCCGATTGATGGTTTTCCATCAGATGATTTCTATGGTTTATTGGGTGATAATGAAGGTGTGAATTTAGTTGGGTCATTAGATATATATGTGGGTCGATTGCCAGTGCGATCAGAAGACGAAGCCACTTCTATAGTAAATAAAATCATCCATTATGACACATCTCCACAGACATTTGGTGATTGGAAGTTAAGATCACTTTATGTAGGCGATGACGAAGATTCCAATACACATATACATGACATTGATGAGATAGCCAATTATGACGAGAAAAGGCATCCATTGTTCAATCAGACTAAGATATACGCAGATGCATTCACTCAAGTGTCCACATCGGGCGAAAAAAGATATCCAGATGTGAATAAGCAAATCAATGAAAATGTCTTTAAAGGTTTGCATACCTTGACTTATCTCGGACATGGTGGCCCATTGGGCTGGGCGCAAGAGCGTATCCTCACCGTTCCCGAAATCCAATCTTGGTCCAACCTTAATAATCTTATGTTGATGGTGACAGCTACCTGCTCATTTGGTGCTTATGATGATCCATCAATCACCAGCCCAGCAGAATTTGCTCTACACAATCCCAAAGGTGGTGCGATAGCATTGATGACCACAACCAGAGCCGTCTATACCAACTCCAACAAACAACTGACAGATGCTGTACACACTGAAATGTTGAAAAAAAACAATGGCGCTGCATCTACTTTTGGGTACATCTTGTCAGAAGGTAAAAATTCAAAATCTGGTGACTTTTTTAGGGTAAACTCAAGGAAGTTTTCATTACTTGGAGATCCATCTCAACCCATATCTATGCCCAAATATCAGGTGGTAACATCAAAAGTAAATGGCATAGATGCTATGACTGCCGATACACTCAATGCATTAGAGCGAGTCACTATTTCAGGTTATATAGCTGATGATGATGGTCAAAAAATCAGCAACTTTAATGGCACTATTTATCCAACAGTTTTTGACAAAAAATCTACCTTTCAAACCTTGTCAAATGATGAAAATTCTCCAAAATTCACATTTACGATGTACAGGAATATCCTTTTTAAAGGAGCGGCTACTGTAGCCAATGGTGAATGGAAATTTAGCTTTTGGGTACCTAAAAACATCAACTATACCTATGGCACTGGTAGAATATCGTACTATGCTACGGATGGAAATGTGATCGATGCAGCTGGAGTATTTTCCAACTTTATGGTAGGAGGTACAGCAAAACAAGGAGTTGTCGATATTGTTGGTCCTAAGATGGATGCATATATGAACGACGAAAATTTTGTACCAGGTGGTATCACCAATGCGAGTCCTGTCCTCCTTCTGCACCTTTCTGACGATTTAGGTATCAACGTTACTGGCAGCGCAATAGGACAAGATATTACAGCCACACTTGATGGTAATACAAAAAGCGTATTTATACTCAATGACTTCTATGAATCTCAAAAAGACGACTACTCGCAGGGAATGGTAAGGTTTCCGTTGAACAATCTATCAAATGGGCCACACTATATGACTGCCAAAGCTTGGGACATTTCTGGCAATTCTACCGAAAAAAGGGTGGATTTTGTGGTGGCATCTACTGGCAATGATGGCCTACAACATGTATATAACTATCCAAATCCCTTCACTACTAACACAAGTTTTCAATTCGAACATGATTTGGTGAATACAGATTTGGATATTTTAGTAAATATATATACAATTTCAGGAAAATTGGTAAAAAGTATCCCTGCTACAAAATATTCTTCAGGATTTCGAGTTAATGATATAAGTTGGAACGGTAAGGATGATTTTGATGCTGGTTTGGCAAGAGGAATTTATCTTTATAAGATCCAAGTTCACTCAAAAGAACTGAATGTAACAAGAGAAAGTAATTTTGAGAAACTAATAAAACTTTAAATAATAAATTTAACAAATATTATTTTGTAATTTTGCGCCAGTTTTTTTTCAATTAAGTAATTATATGAATTTTAAAGTTATAAACTTTTTATTGACGTTTCTTTTGTTAGTACCTGTTGTGACAGAAGCTCAAGTATTTGATCCAATAAAAGGTTGTGTGATTGACAATAATGGAAATTGTGTTTCGAATACCCTGCTCACAGCAGTACCCTTTTTGAGAATTACACCTGATGCAAGATCGGGTGCGATGGGAGACGTGGGTATCGCATTAAAACCCAACAGTAATTCAATGCACTTCAATGCTTCTAACCTTGTATTTGCGGAGGAGCAGTCTGGTTTTTCTTTTACATATACTCCTTGGCTTTCCAACCTAAATTTAGATGACATTTTCTTATTGTATATTTCAGGATTCTATAAGGTAGATGATAACTCAGCTTTGGGTGGTAGCATCAGGTATTTTTCATTAGGAGACATAGAGTTTACTGACAATTTTGGTGGCTCATTGGGTACTGGACGACCTAGAGAAGCTGAGTTTGCATTGGCATACACCAGAAAATTGGGAGATAAGCTGAGTGCATCTTTGACGGGCAAGTACATCATGAGTAATCTGGCTTCTGGCCAAAACATAAGTGGTACTGATATCATTACAGCTCGCGCTTTTGCAGCCGATTTGGGTATCAATTATAGAACGAAAACCAATGTTGGTGGCTATAAAGGACAATGGTCGTATGGACTTGCATTGACCAATATGGGTTCTAAAGTATCATATACTAGAGATAATGTCGTCAAGGACTTCATTCCTATCAATATGGGCTTGGGTACTGCATTAACTTTGGATTTGGATCAATACAATTCATTGACTTTTGCATTAGATTTTAATAAATTGCTTGTACCCACACCGATTTCAAAATATCTCAAAGGAGAAGATGGCAAGGATATATTGAATCCAATATACGACAAAGACACTAATGGAATTGCAGACTACAGAGAAAAATCACTCTTTTCAGGGATGTTAGGTTCATTCAGCGATGCACAAGGTGGTTTTAGTGAAGAATTGAGCGAAATCTCCATCAGCTTTGGTGCTGAATATTGGTACGATAAGCAATTTGCATTCAGAGGAGGATATTATTACGAAAGTAAAACAAAAGGCAATAGAAGATATTTTACTGTGGGTGCTGGTATCAAATATAATGTTTTTGGCATAGACTTGTCGTATTTGATCCCTACCTCTACTATTCCCAACCCATTAGACAATACACTTAGATTTTCATTATTATTTGACTTTTCAGTCTTTCAATCTGATGAAGGCGAATAATGCCAACTATTGCCAAACAATCGCGTAGGCAAAAGAATTGGTATTCAATGGTATATTACATGTTTTGACGCTCATAAGAGTGGCGATCAATAGAAATACTAAATGGCAAATTCAGTTTACACAATATTCTAAATAAACTTGAGTCTCATTGCAAAATCCCGAATTGTGCCAGAAGGTGTTTATGCTATTTGGCATGTTACCGAATCAGATAGTTTTTTTTTAGAAAATTTAACCCTGTACCAAGAAGAAATTTTAGAATTAGCCACGCTGAGTGATAGAAAAAAATCTGAATGGCTGTCATCAAGATATTTGCTGCATTTGCTATCAGAAAGGCAAACTAGAGGAGCCTGTAAAAAAGACGAATACGGTAAGCCATATTTGGATGGGTCAAATTACAATATATCTATCTCCCACACCGAAGACTATGTCGCAGTCATAGCAAGCCCATATTCGGTAGGCATTGATATACAGACCATTACACCAAAAATAGAGAAAATTGCACCCAAATTTATTAATGATACTGAAGCTTCATCGATCCCAAAATCTAAAAATTTGTGGTATTGCCATACTATTTGGAGCGCAAAGGAAGCTATGTATAAAGCTTATGGCAAGAAAGAAGTAAATTTTAAACATGATATGATAATTTTGCCTTTCGAGTTTAAACCAGAAGGATTTTTTTTTGAAGGATACTTCACAAAAAAAAACCATCTTCAAAAATATCAGTTATATTGTGAAAAGATAAAAAATTTAATCTTCGTATATGGACTTGGGATATAATAAATACAAACTTTTAATCATTGCTACTTTGAGTCTGTGGCACATAGGGTGTAAAAATGAAAAATCTACTGAATCCAAGGATAATTCCAATGTCTCTATGATCAATGAAAGTAAAGAATTTGAAAATTTTTATCAAAAATTTAGCACTGATAGTGTATTTCAATTGGAACATATAGTTTTCCCACTAGAAGGCATACGTAGTCCGAAAGATAGCTTGGACAAGCCTGACCCAAACTTCAGATGGACAAGGGATAACTGGGTCATCCACCATTCGTTTGATGATGCAAATGGTACTTTTTCAAGAGAGTTTGTTGAAATGCCAGGTTTGGTATCAGAAATTATTTCAGATCAATCTGGTCAATTTTCGATGGAAAGACGATTTGGAAAATTATCATCGGGTTGGCATCTCATTTACTATCGGGAGATGGGCAAATACTGACACTACCATGATTGATATGTTCTAACATTAAAGTTGGCCAACTACTTTGATAATACTGAAAAACCACATAATAGTAGCAATACATTACTTTGTATTTCAATGAAATATAAATACATAATAATTGTATATTTATATATAAATTCAATAAATTTATTTTAAAATATCTTCGATTTGAATCACAAATAGTCGTAAAGAGTACAAAATTGTGGTTTATTGCTTTAAAAACTAATTTTTTTTATAATTTTGACTTTTAAATTTAAATGATAATATGTACAAAAATCTAATTTACCTATTTCTTACCCTTGGTGTGGTGAGCAATTTGGCCGCCCAATCGTTTTGGACCAAACAAGATAAATCCCAGATTTCATTGCGCAATGGCGATCAAAGGACCGTCATTCCAGAAAAATATGAAGTTTTTCAACTTGACAAGGCTGGATTGAGAGACTATTTGTCTAATGCTCCAATGGAATTTTCAACAAAAAAAGGAATAACACTGGAAATACCCATGCCAAATGGTCGAACTGAGCTGTTTGAAGTATTTGAATCACCTATCATGCAAGCAGGAATAGCAGCCAAGTACTCTTCTATCAAAACTTACAAAGCAGTTGGTATAACTGATCGAAGCAAAAATTTACGCTTTTCATTAGCAGATAATGGATTCTATGCAGCTATCAATAGTTTTGATGGTGAAAAGTACATTGACCCATATTCAGAAAAAAACACTACAGACTATATAGTATATGATGTAAAAGATCACCATTCAGACATATATAAGAATACGCCTATGTGTGGTGTAGATCATGAAATTAGAACACAAAATCACCTATTCAATCCATCTTCATCTAGGGCAGGATTGGTGGAGTTGAGAGTTTTGAAATTGGCTATGGCATGTACAGGCGAATGGGGTCAAGTAGCACGAAGAGGCACCGTAGAAAAATGTATGGCAGATATTACGGTTATGGTCAATAGAATGAATTCGATCTATGAGAAAGAAATGGCTATGCGTTTTGTGATCATCGATAACAATGATAAGCTAATATCTGTCAATCCTGATACCGATATGTACGACAATTCAGATCAAGGAAAAGTAATATTGCCTACCAATACTGGTGTCATATCTAAGTTAGGCATCAGTTCTTCATCTTATGATATAGGGCATGTATTATCTATTTGTTTTGACATAGGAGGAGTAGCACAAGGTGGCTCAGCCTGTCAGTCTAACAAAGGCAATGGTGTCACTTGTAATAATGATAATGATTTGACCAACATCGTCACGAGAGTAATGGCGCATGAAGTAGGTCACCAATTTGATGCATCTCACACTTGGAATATTTGTCAGCCAAATGATGCAAGTATAGACGCTCAAAGAGCTGGAAGCTATGCTTATGAGCCAGGAAGTGGTACTACGATCATGTCTTATGCTGGGTCATGCAGCTCAGATAATGTTGCATCTGATAATGACGATTACTTCCACGTAGCATCTTTAGATCAAATGTATGCCAAGACAAATAGTGGCGGTAATGCTTTTGCTTGTTCCGATAAGGTAGCAACTACTAATCATTATCCAGTGATTCAAGTACCATCAAGAAGTTTTGTTATTCCAGCATCTACACCTTTTGAGCTTGAGGGTACTGCTACAGATGAAGATGGAGATGTTTTGACATATTGCTGGGAACAATATGATTTAGGTCCTAAAGTGGCTCTGGGTACAAATGGCGCAGAGGGTCCATTATTCAGATCTATCAAACCTTCTACAAGTGGTTATAGATCATTTCCAAAATTGACATCTTTGCTATCTGGCACAGCAGATAAAACTGAAGTTTTACCAAACGTCAGCAGGAAAATGAAATTCAGACTTACAGTTAGAGATAATAGCGGACAAGCAGGCGGTGTGCAATGGGCAGAATATAATGTAGAATTTTCAGATAATTCAGGACCTTTGGCAATAACCTACCCAATTTCGGCAGAAAAATTTAAAGTCGGTGATAAAGTGACAGTCACTTGGGATGTAGCAAATACAAATCAAGCACCAGTCAATTGTCAATCTGTCAATATTTATGGGTCTTATTCAGGTGCTGTAAAAAATGGCGATACTAATCTTATTCCATTGGCGTTGAATGTACCAAATGATGGTTCGCAAGAAGTTACTATTCCAAATAAGACTTCCAACTTATTTAGAATTCTTATTAAGGCAGCTGACAATATATTTATGGCCACACATAAAAACCTTATTAAAATAGAAGCGCCTATCTCACCAAGTATTTATTTTGAAACATCTCAGTCTAGTCTTAACATCTGTCAACCAGATCAAGGAGTATTAGATATCACTACTACTGCATTAGCTGGATTTGTTGGAGACATTGTTTTTGATATTCCAAGTAATTTGCCTGCTGGATTGGTTGCTAAATTTGACAATAATAGTGTGGCAGCTGGAAATACCAATAAATTGACATTAAATACAAATGACATCAAAGGAAATCTTTCTGGTGAATTTGTGATCAGAGCCATAGCAAGTGGTGTAGATACTGTTGAAAGAATCATCTTTTACAACATAGTTGGTGGGGATATTCAAGATTTACAAATATTGGAGCCAAATTCTGGTCAAACCAATGTATCGGAATCCCCTAATTTTGTTTGGTATCCTAAGCCAGATGCTTCATATTATGAGTTTTCACTTTCAACAAATCCTAATTTTATTGGTGGTAACGTGTTGTACTCAACAACTTTAGCAGATACAGCCTTTAGACTTCCGACAATTCTGAACAAATCCACAATTTATTATTGGAGAGTAAGAGCAGTAAATAGCTGTAAAAACGGTGAGTGGTCAAAAGTTAGTGCCTTTAGCACAGCAGTTTCGTCATGCAAAACTTACGAAAGTGGAGTACAATCAATAATTATAACAACTGCTGGTACACCCACTGTAGAATTGCCTTTAAATATTCCAGACCAAGGCATCATCAGTGACCTAAACATAAAATTGATCAAAGCAGAACATGCCAAATTAGCTGATATTGTCGCATATTTGGTAGCACCGTCAGGCAAAGAAGCACTATTATGGAGCAAACAATGTGCCGCACAGCAAAATATCAATGTGGGTCTGGATGACCAATCACCCAACTTCTTTACATGCCCAATAAACACAGGCAAGGTATATAGGACCCATATAGCCAATGGAGCTCAAAAATTGGAAATATTTAATGGTGAGCAAATGAATGGCACTTGGAAATTAAGATTGGAAGACAAACAATCAGGTTCTGGTGGAAAACTCCAAGAATTAAATCTTGAGATTTGTGCCAACATTGCCCTAGAATCACCAGTGATTGAGCAAAATGAGTTATTGAGATTGGTTCCTAAAGGCCAAGCTTTTATTACTAATCAACAGTTATTGGCAACTGACAAGGATAATTCAGCGGCGCAATTAACATATACATTGGTTGATATGCCTGTCAATGGAAAATTGACTCTTAATGGCTTAGAGTTGACCGTAGGTTCTAAATTTACACAAGCTGATATTAATAATTCTATCTTGAAATATGAGTCAATTTATGAATCAAACTCAACAGATTCTTTTTCTTTTACCATCAATGATGGCCAAGGAGGATGGATTAATATCACTAATTTTGAAATTTATATCAATACCAGTGTCAGCGTACAAGACATCAACCTAAGCCAAGATGTATATGTTTTTCCAAATCCGAGTACATCAGATATCAACATTGTCTTGTCTGGTAAGGCAATTTCTTTCACTAATTACTTATTGACGGACTTATCAGGCAGATCAATACTCACTGGCAGTATTTCTGGCAATAGTGCAGTAGTAAACCTTTCAAATATAGCTAATGGAGTGTATATGATCAGATTGACTGATGGCAAGAGAACTGTCAGCAAAAAATTAGTCAAAATTTAATACACGATTGTCTATCAAAGTAAAAAAAGGAGATTGATAAACCAGTCTCCTTTTTTTGTATACATACCTCATGTCTTATAAAACAATTTTCATACATTTGCACCAATACTTCAAAAATAAATATGGGAGACCCAAAGGATGAAGGTAATATTTTCCAATATTTGAAAAGCAAAATTTTTTTAAAACAGATTTTGTTTTTAGGCGGAGCTGTCTTTTTATTGCTCTTTTTGATACAATTATGGTTACGATTTTATACCAATCATGGACAAAAACTTGAACTACCAAAATTTGTAGGAATGGACTTAGCATCGGCTTCAGAATTGGCAGACGATAAGAGTTTTGAGCTAGTAGTCATTGACTCCATTTTTATTGTCGGTAAAAAAGGCGGCCTCATCACAGATCAAAATCCAAAATCGGGTTCATTGGTCAAAGAAAATAGAAAAATCTACATCACTATCACGAAGTACAATACTGAAACTATAAAAGTTGCCGATTTGCCTACATTGTACGGCAACGCATTTGACCAAAAGAAAACTGAGTTGAAATATAGAGAAATAGAATTTGTTATCAAGGATTATGCTTATGACCCTGGTGAGCCCAACCATATCCTCGAAGTTTATTACAAAGGCGAATTGATCATTTCAAAAGATGGAAGAAAAGAAGATGTTGTCATCGATAAAGGTGGCATCTTAGAATGTATTGTGTCTCGAAAAGATGGTGGTGACGTCACTATCCCTGACTTACGATGTATGGAAGTTGAAGAAGCCAAATTCCTATTGGAAAGTAGCAAACTCGAATTGGGTGACATCCTAAAACGAGGCAATGCCGAGCCAGATGCCACATTATACGTAATAGCACAATCACCACCTTATGATGGCATTAGCAATGTTAAAATGGGTGACAAAATCTCTATCACGGTGGCTCCTACCAAGCCAATGGATTGTAATTAATTGATAATCAAAAAAGTTTAAATATCTCAAAATGGATGATATAACTGTATCTGAATTGAAGCAAAAGATGGACAGTAACGAACAGTTTGTTTTTATAGATGTACGAGAGCAGACTGAGTACGAAGACTTCAATTTAGGAGCCCAACTAATACCTCTAGGCAGCCTGGTGAGCGAAATTCCAAACCTTTTAAAATACAAGGATGAGGAGATCATTGTGCATTGTAGATCAGGTGCTAGAAGTGGTTCGGCAAAAATCACTTTATCTCAAATGGGCTTTACCAAAGTGCGTAATCTCTTGGGTGGCATCTTGGAATGGGAACGAACCTTCGGTCGTCAATGATCATTTATTAAACCAAAGCTGTGGATTGAGTTTGGTTTTGTCTTTCCACAACTCAAAATGCAACTCAGCATTGCCATCAGTCCCCACAGTTACCGATCCAATAGGCTGATTGCGTTTGATTTTTTGCCCTTTGGAGACTGATACACCATCCAATTTTGAATACACTGTATAGTAGCTGCCATGCTTAACAATGACCATGTTTTTGAAACCTGGAATACTTGTCACACCTACTACTTCGCCATCATATACACTATTTACATCATCTGATGCAGGGAGAGTAAAATCAATTCCATTATTAGAAATCTCTACATTCTTGATAGTAGGATGAGGATGCGTACCAAAATAACCTGTAATTCGTCCTTTAGACACAGGCCAGCTTAATGCTCCCTTGTTGTTTGCAAAACCTGAATTGTCCACTTCTCTTTTCTTCACCACCGATTCATCATCTTTTTCCTTTGCTTTGGCTTTTTCTAAAGCTGCTACTATTATCTTTTCTATCGCCACATTTAGTTTTTCTCGTTCGCGCTCTCTTGATATTAGATTTGTCTTGAGTTTACTCTCTTCTATAGCCAATTTTTTGACAAGTGCATCCTTTTCTTTTTGCTCCTTCTCAAGACTAGCTATGTTTTTGGATGTCAACTCAAGAGCAGACAAATTTTTCTGTTTATCTTGAGTAATCTCTAAATTTTTCTGAGTTATTTCACCAGTAATAGAGTGGATTTCGGCCAATTTTTGTTTTGTATATTGATCAAATTGCTGGATATATCTCCAACGCATGATCAAATTATTAAGACTCTGCGATGATAATAAAAATGTCCATTTGGAGTGACCAATTTTTTTGAAATAACTGATTCTCAATATATTACTATACTGATTCCTGAGATTATTGTACTTTCGCTGCAAATCTGTGATCTTTGTTTCATTTTGAATGATCATTTGTTCATTTAGCTTTACCTCTGACTGTAGATTGGAAATCAATTTTTTCCTACTACCGACTTGCTCCTCCAATACTCTGAGTTGACTGATACTTTTTTCCTTATTTTTTTTGTTACTATCCAGTGCTTTAGAAGTTTTCTCAATGTCTTTGATGATTTGAAGTCTTTTCCTTTCTAATTCTTGCCTTGACTGGCTAAAGAGTGTACCTCCATACAGTAAAATCAACATCAAAAAAACTAAATGTCTAATTGATTTTTTCATACCCTTCAGGTATTTGAAATTTAAAGTCCAATGCCTTATTGATCACAATATCTGTAAACTCCACACTTATCTTGGACTTTTCACCATTATTGTCAGTAAACAAAATTTGCCTATCGTAAGCCAAATTGCCTACATCAGTATGAAGCTTATAGTTGCTATACTCAACGACAGCCTGCCTACCAAAAGCATCTGTGATGATGTACTTATTCAATCTTAGATCATGACCTGATAGATGATACTCCATGGTCAATTTGTTGGCTGTACCTGTCACAACATACTCCAACGAATCTTTGCGAACATTTAGAGTAGAGGTATCTGGCAAAAGTACATTGCCAAAAATAAGCTCCTGAATGTCAACAAAATCAGCTTGTAGAGAGATAATCTTGCTTATTTCCTTAGCTGTCCCTTGCTCATAAGATTTTTCTAACCTGTATAAGATCACAAAACCTTCTTGGTCAGCAAAAAAACGAGCTACTTCAAATCCAAATTTTTTAATAGCCACTAGTAGAGCTTTGTTTTTGTGCATTTTGACCACCATAGAGCCAGAGATATTCTCATCAGGCGACTCTATTGATGTGCTGCATTTGCCTTCAAACCATTCAAATGCAAGGTTTCTATTGATTAAAACATTAATAAGCTCAACTTTGGATCGGTTTTCTATTGTAGATATTCTTTTTTTACTACTACAAGCCATCAAAAATACAACCATAACTATAAGTGAATATCGCATCAATTACCATTAAGATTTGCTAATTTCAAATTGATTCTGGATGCCTTTCCACCCAACATCAGGGCATTTTTCCAAAATTTATCAGCACTTTTGACATCCTTCTTTGAAAATGCTAAGTCGCCTTTCAGTTCGTAGGCATCAGCATTTTTATCTTGACTTACCCTCAAAGCTTCATTTAAGTAATCATTGGCTTTGACTTCATCTTTTTGATTAATAGCTATCACCGCTTTACTGGTCAGTACACGGCTTTCGACATTTGGGTTTCCAGCAGATATCATCGACGCCTCATCGAGATATGAGGTTGCCTTCTTCGTATCACCTTGGGCTATCAATGATTTTCCCTTAAAATAATAGGAAATGGCTTGATTTGGGAAAAAATCCATGGCATCCGTGGCAGTTTTGCCCAATTGGGTGAAATTATCTACGTCATCAAGGCAATACATCAACTGCTCCCATACAGCAAAATTGGATTTATTTAATGTCAAACATTTTTCATATTGTCTAATGGCTGCCAGCGTGTTACCATTATTTTTGAGTAGGTCACCATATATAGCATGAGCCTTGGCATCATTGGGATGGGCAATGACCAACTTGTCACAAATCTCAATGAGTTTCTTACCCAATATAGTATCTCCATTGGCAGCATGTTGCTGTACAAACGGCAATAACTCTTTGATTTTCATATCAATAGGCGCATCAGGATTGCTGATCAAAGGATGAAGTGTAACCAAAAAATCATCTTTACTACCCTTTTTATCTTCCAATAAAATCAATGCCAACTTAGCATCGTGGTCATTTGGGTCAATCGCTAAGATTCTTTTCATATAAGGCTCTGTTTCTGCCACTTTTCCATTTGAATGTAAAATACTGGCTATCAATTTAAGATACTTTACTTCTTTGGGAAATCTAAGGTTAAGCGTATTTAAAACTGCCACTGCATCATTGAGTTTGCCGGCACTTTCTAAAATTTCTGCCTTTTTTAGCGTAGTGTTGACACTCCAACCTATATTTTTTTCTTTGGCATCAAGCGTGTTTAAAGCTGATGAAAAATCTTCTTTTGAAATCTGTACGCCCATCAATTTATTGTACAGATCACTATTTTTTGGATCCAATAATATCATAGCTTGAAATGTTTGAATAGCGTCATCATTTCTACCCATAGCTTGATAGTATTCAGCCGCAAAATATTTGTACCATATATTATTTGGATCAAGCTTGATGGCTGAGTTGATATTATTTTCTGCCTGATTATAATCTTTTTTGTCAAAATACAATTTTGCTATTTCAAAATATACCGCCGATTGGTTGGAATCTTCTCTCCTTATGCTATCCAAAAGCTTGATAGCATCATCTTTTTTACCAGCCACAACGAGCAACTTAGCTTTGACGAATCTATCTTGTACCTTAAACTTGCTCTCAGAAAATCTATGATCAATGTCTTGTGCTACCAATAGGACTATCGAAAGCAGCCAAATAATAATAACATGTCCTACTCTTAACATTCAAAATCTTTGTTGCCTTCAATAACCTAAAAAACAAGGTTTTGGTTCAATACTGACTACAATAATTGAGACGAATATCTATTTTTTGAGTGAAAAAGTAAACTCAGCAACGGCCTTGATTTCATCTGCTGAGAGGATATTTTCATAAGGCATCATGACACCTTTTCCTTTAGTGACCATAGCCACTCTTGCATCCAAATCCAGTGTCGAAACGCTAAGGTCTTTTGATCCATTCAGACCCAACTTACCGTCAGCTCCATGACAAAGTTCACAATTTTGTTTGAAAATTTTGGCTCCATCAGCTGCTGGTTTAGACTCAGCAGTGTCTCCACCACTTGGTTTTTGATCTTTATTGGCGCATGATGCGATGCTTGCTACCCATAAAAATAAGAAAATGTATTTGTACATGATTGTTGATTTTGTGAGCAAAAATATAATTCTTTCTGTATGTTTCAGGCTTTGATCCATCTTTTTTTTTCAATGACGTTTAATAAACTTTGCTGGTTTTTGCATTTTCCTATCATACCAAATCGAAGATATAATTAAAGTGCCAAAATCATACAGAAACCACCATTTGCATCAAGTTCAAACGTTTTTCTAACATCAATATGAAAGTTTTGGTCACATCCATCACAGATAGGGTTGGAATGTCAAAATGATGAACGAGAGTTATTTTTAGATTCAAGTTTTCAAAAAAGGCAGATACAATCAATTTTTAAAGATTCTGAATCTTAGTATTATTGAGTGCGTTATCCTGAGTATTCCACACTTCGAATATAAAATAATTGCACCAATTCCATTATGAAATTAAAAAAATAGAAAAAAACACCAAAGCCCTTACTTACATTATAAAATAAATTAATATGTTTGTGATTGTATTATAATATTGTATTAATCTTCGCACCCATGCAAGAAAACAGCATCCTTATAGATTTTAAATTTTCGAAAGAAAAACTCGATACTTTCATCCAAGGTATCATGGACGAACACCTCGACCAGACCATCAATACTGAAGGGTTTGAAATTCATCTCAAGAAGTCATCAGGCACTAATGTGCGCATTAATGCAAGGATAAAATCAGTTTTTGCTGATGTACCTCTTGCCTTTGTGTTTGTCAAGAAAGCAGGACTTTTCAGTATCGAGGGCGAGGGCAGCATCCTTGCCAACATGGAAATTCAATGCGATATTGATCAGAATTTCGGCCTTACCACCAAGACGATACTTCATGGTTATCAATGGAAAGATGCACCAAAGATCCACCTTGGTGACATGAGCCTGCCCATAGAGACCATCAGCAATTGCATCATTGAGTACATGAAGCAAAGTATGCTGGAAAAACTTGACAAGAGGCTGGCTGAGACCTCCGATATCAAAAATATCATCAATCAACAGATCAAGCAATTTGCACATAATTATCCCATCTACAAAAAACCTGATCTCTTCTTCAATGGTAGTCTGTTACAGATACAGTCTGGCCTTTTTCGCGAAGATGAATGTGACATCCACCTAGATCTTTGGATGGAGTTTAATTGCAAAATATCAGATCAACCACTGCAATTTGATGTAAATTCTGACACGACATTTTATTGGGCTGACAAAAGAGAAATCAAAAGTAGCCAAAAAATCGATGTGGAATTGTCGTACAATGGTATTGCAAAAATGATCATGCAGGAATTGAATGGCAGAGAAATAGGTGGCAAAAAATTTGAATTAGAGAGTGTCAATATTCGTAACACATCAGGCATCGAGATCAAAGCAGCCATGATTGAACCTATCAAAGGTATCCTCACCATCACAGGCCAACCTTATTTGGACAAGGCAAGCCAAAAAATCCACTTTGACAATGCTGATATTGATATGGATGCCTCCAATTTGATCTACAAAATATCCTCACCCATTATAGAAAAAATCATGATGAACCAGCTTAACAACATCTTGCCATTCGATCCATCGCCGTATTTAAAACAATACGTAGGCAACATTCCAGAAATCCAGCTATTTTCCAATAAAATATCGCTGGTGCCATCGTTTAGTAAGCTATATATCGATCAATTATCTTTTTCAGGTCAGAATATGGTGTGTTGTGTTGTCTTGGATGATGCTGAGGTAGATGTGGTGATGTAAGATGATAATTAATTCCATTCTACAATTTCAACAATTTTATTGGTTATGTTCTTAATAAATGTTGTGCTAACGCACCTGCTCGATAAAGTTCTAAGGCTTGCGAACTTGTAAATACGATAGTTCCTAGTTGTTTTAATCTATTTGTGCTATTCTTTATTTTTTCTAACACTAAAAACCAGTTTAGATAGCTCTGAAGATATTTTGTCGCAACTCCATTCATTGGTCTCATAAAGTCTCTTATTCGTTTATCTGTATTGTTAACATTTTGTACATGGTATACCTTTTCTGTTATCCTTTGACCGTGTGATGCCATAATTGTTTTATGTTTTACATTTTTATCCTTCACATAAGACTCATAGCTTACATGCTTATCGCTACAGATAACTTCTACATCTTTAATTTTATCGTCTAATACTTCGGCAACTGACTCTTTAGTTATTCTGCCTAACTTTGATACTTGTAATCCTTTATTCCCTGATCTATCAACGGTGGCTATCACGGCTACCTTATCATTATTAATGCCGCGCTTTTTACTTCTTGACCGCCTTGGTCCTTTAGGATTTACTAATTTGCGACTTCCTTTTTCTGATACCGGAAAAAATAATTCATCTACTTCTAATATTCCTTTGTACTCTCCAGCACTGATATTATCAAAACATCGTAAAAGTTTATGCCTCCAAATAAATGATGTGTTTAAGCTAACACCACATTCAATAGCATTTTTACGTAATGAATAACCACTAAGAAGCCCATAAATATAGGTTTTCATATCGCTCTTCTTCTTTACATAACACCATACTTTATTTGTGTTTTCAGTAAAGTGTTTTTCGCATTGGTTACAATAATATTTCTGAGCTTTATATGATGTTTTTCCATTCGCTCTGATTTTGGTACTTGAACAGTGTGGACAAGTGTGGGGCTTATTCTTTACATCCTCTATGTCTTCTCCTTTCTCCATAATCTGCAAAAGCTCATCTACAACTTCATGCTTTTTTACCTCTGTCAGACTACTGAAATAATCTTTAAAATCGGTGTATACCATTGATTTTTATTTTATAGTGCAAATATACTAAATTATTTAAGAACATAACCATTTTATTTTTTACTATTTCAATGTTTCAACTATTTTATATGGCAAACATCTTGTATATAAAAATTAAAAATATAAAAAAACAGTGCACTGCCTCCCTATAAACTGGACTTTTTTCAAATGGCGTAAATTTGCTAAGGCAAATTTACAATATCTTTGTTTTGGAAACAAACAAAATCCTGAGACTTTTCCAGGTTGACTTCAGGGGAAGGGATTGATGCCACATTATCAGATAACTGCTTTTGTTGCTCATCCTTTTCTTTGAAGAAAAATATAAATTTGTTTTTGTGTTGCTTTTGATCAATCACCCAGATTCCCATAACTTTATAAACTCTTTTGGAGCATGGTTCAATAGGCATGTTAGATACCTCATGTTATTGTACGTCGTGAAGAATCGCTCAAAGACATCATTGGCATGTTCTAAATCTCGGAGCTCATACTTATCGCATACCAGCTTTTGAACTGTGCTATGAAATGATTCTATATGCCCGTTTAACTGTGGTGTCGCTGGTGGTATGTACACATTCTTAAAGCCAAATCGCTTCATTAAAGCTCTATACACTTTGGATATAAATTGGCTGCATTATCTGTTCGGAAGCTTATTTCGAGATGCTTTTGATCAATTTGCTTGGTTATTAATTCTTGATCAACAAATTTCAATATTAATTCAATCAGCTTTTTGGAAGTCATACTTAAATTAAGCGTCCAACGTAAGCTTCTATGAAAGATGTCGTACATTGTGATCAAGTATGCGTTTCTTCGAGTCCGTCGATATATACATATTTGATATCTATCTCTATGATTTGCAATGGTTTAGTGGCTCTTGGCTTGGATTTTACGATATC
This sequence comes from Saprospiraceae bacterium, assembly GCA_046329385.1. Lineage (GTDB taxonomy): Bacteria > Bacteroidota > Bacteroidia > Chitinophagales > Saprospiraceae > OLB9. The sequence goes on along the minus strand of JAXLUT010000032.1, from coordinate 8,753 downwards.
TTTATCAAACTGATTGTTTTTTGTTCTATACGGTTGCGTCAAATTATTTTCTGACATTAACCGATATACTTTCTTCTTTCCTAATGCGTACCCTTGGCGCTGTAGATAGGTCGTAACCTTACGATATCCGTAGTCTAAGAACTCTTCGCCCAGTAGACCTTTGATGTTTCCACTACTTGCCCATCAGGTACTTCTACACCTATGTAAGCTATGATGGGTTTTGTTTTACCACCAACTTTGTAATTGCGCTTGTAATAATAGCTTGATTTGCTCATCTTGGCTAATCCAAGGCATTCGTCTAATTTTATACCTTGCGCAACATAATCCCTAACTATTTGCCTTTTCTCTTCCATTCCTCCATCTTTTTTTTATGCAACTCTCCTTGCATTAAAATTTTCAGATCCTTTTCTACCAAAAGATCTTTTAGGCGAGCGTTTTCCTTAAGTAGTCGCTTTTTTTCAGAATCGTTGTCCTTTGAATAACTACTAAGTCCCTTAATACCCAGTGCTTGATACTTCCTATCCCAATCGTAATAAGTAGTAGCGGATATCCCAAATTTACGACACCCTTCAATGACCCCTAATTTTGTGATCTCCTTGATCATCTTTTCTTTTTCTTCTGCCGACTTGCGTTTCATGCCCTAAAATTACAGTTTAAATGAATAATTTTAGTCCAGTCAATTAGGGGGCCGATACAACAGTAAAAAAATTTGCATGGTATGGATCTTTTCCATATCTTTGATTCTACATTAAAAGAATTCATCTTTTCAACTTAGACATTTACTTTCAGATACGGCAAAAAAAAAGTACACCCGAACCGATCCAAAAGTAACTACCTTGATAGATGGAGGAAATTATTTTTTAACCTATTAAATTTTATTACAATGAGAACATTTAAGTTTTCTTTCTTTCTTTTTTTCTTTCTTTCTTTCTTAAAAGAATTTAGATTTAAACCAAAAGTAAATTTGTTAGCAATACTTTGTCTAACGATCTTGACTACCAATCTAAAATCACAAAATGATATTTTAGATGAAATTAGCCTTGATTTCAGTTACCATATCATTGATCGCCAAGCAAAAAAGGACGTATTTGTTACTTGGAATGAATTTGATTTTTACAATTCGGTTTACATTAATAACAACTTAGTCACAAGGGAACCTGGAAGCAAAGGGTATTTAATTTCTAATGCTATTTTGCCATTAGAAATAAGAATAGTACAGAATAGAATTGGTGAAGTTGTCAATGATAAGTCTTTTATCCTTAATGAAAAAGACATATCTATCATTGATATTAGCTCAAAACTATTTCAAAGATTGAATGATTGGGAAAATTCTGGAGTAGATTTATTCTCATTTTTCGAAAATGACAATACTATCTCAAATTTTGAACTATTTTCATTCTATCAATCCTATTTAGGAATTACTCCATCTCAAATGAGCCTCATATTTAATAACAATTCTTTAAACAATGTATCTAAAACCCAATTTAAAACTCAGTTTTGGAAAATCACCGGAAATACCCCATACCTAGTATATGGTGATGATGTGACTATCAATGACGAGTTGCCTCCAGTTTCACCACCAGACACTATTAGGCCACAAGTTGAATGCAATTGTAAGATGATAAAAACAAACAGCTCGGCACTAAATATTCCAAATGGAAATACATCTGGAGCGGCTTCGCCAGATTGCAATCAAGCCAGTCCTACTTGGCAAAATCCAATCAGAGTTTATGATTATTCAAACGTTTTTTGGCCTGTCATGACTAAGTATTTTTGGGATGGAGGGCTATTAGGAGCTGCTAAATATGGAAGCATGTTAGTAGAAGTATTTGGATGCAAAAAATCTGGTATTAGAAAAAACACGTTAGGTAATGGTGGCTTAGGTGCTAGTAAAATATCATTTCAAATGTCATGTTATGAAATAGGTAAACAAACAATTAAATATAATGATAAATGTAATTGTGAAAAAGAAATATGTATTGCTTACGAATATTCATCACATATTAAATCTGGAGCAGGTACTGGTTCAGCTGCTTTATGTGATAAAAAAGCTTCGATAAAAATTGAAGATTATGCAATTTTGACTAAAAGTACCTTAACTGGTGTTTCATCTGCTTTAAATAGTGGCATTGCATTAGTTTCTAATGCTTGTGATGTGGCACAAGATACAAATTTTGTTTCTAATATATCAAGCTTGTATGACAACATCAAAACAGTCTTAAATAGTGCGTCGAATGCTACTCAAATCATCGGAGGAGTGACAAGTGTTGGCCAGTTTTTTGCCAATGAGATAGGAAGCACAGGGACCTGTATTGAATTGGATACAAACTATACTTTGATGTCTGGAGAGAATCTATGTTTTAGTTTCAATTCCCAACAAAGAAACTTAACTTTGACTATTATATCTCAAGCTAACTTCGTAGGAGAAGCCAATGGAGCAGCTTTGGCCTACGGAAAATTAAACTCATCTTTTTACATGGCTGCTGTATTACAAACCCTAGATCCTACTCCTGAGTGTTGTCAAGAAAAGATCGGTTCTTATGTCTTAGGAACGCTTATGGATCAGCCAATAAACTATACTGGGTCTCTTAATACAATGAGCACAGGAGAAATTCCAAATTTATCAACACTTCAGTCAAATGTAGGCTCCTATATTGGACTATCTAAACCATGGGGAGGTTACTTTCAAGGTTCAGGTTGTTGTGATGATGTGCTGATTGACTGTTATAGCAAGTGTGTGCATTTTGTTGAAGGTGCATGCAAAAATATTGATGACTTTGGCAATGATAATACTGAATCGAGAGTCAAATTATCAAATGACAATTGGGTAACAATCAGACCTATACCTGCTTTTTCTGGTCAATCAATTGAGCTTAATTTTAGTGAAGTACCAGAAAATGTAAAAATAATCAATTCAAATGGTGTAAAAATAAAATCGCTACACATATCCAATACAAGCACACACATACCAACAACAGATTTGCTCCCAGGAATATATTTCATCCAAAGCAAATTTAAACACAATATTAAAAATAATAAGTTTATTATTCACTAAACTCATCAATTATGAATTCATTAAAATTTCTCTTCGTTTTTTGTTTTGTTGGACTTTTAAGTTGTGATCCACCAAACGTCAAAAATTGTCCTAACGATGGCATTTACACTGAAGAATGCCCATGTAATGATAATATGTACCGATGGCAATCAAATTGCTATCCTAAATATGAAAATGATATAATATTTAAAGGAAAATCTTCCAAACATGAATGCCTGAAGGAATTTTTAGTTAACCATAATAAGTTTCATCCATTGAATGATTTTACTTTAACCACATTTTATGGGGGCTCACCTTCACTTATTCACTTTTCAAAAAAAGATGAAGAAGGTATTTATTCAGAATTATTGGAAGTTGTTTGCAACCCAAATGGTTTGCCTGCATTTCAAATCAAATACCTTACTCAAGATTTCAATGATAAGACAGAGACCATTAAAGCAAAAATTTATTGGTGGAATATAGAAAATGGTACATATTATGATGATGAGGAAGATATTGAATTGATAAAATTTGTGTATTAGTTTTAAATTAATCTTTAACAATCCTAGAGTTATATTGACACTCTGGGCTTGTTCATTATTAAATCTTAATCAACCCAACAAATATTACAAAAATCATAATTGGACAGACCCATGAGTATTGATTTTGGCCAAAATAAAATTTTGAAAGCAAGATCAGTCCTCGTTGGTTTAGTAACACTCTCCTTCATTCTTGCCAAATTACATTGGCTCCATGCCCCATTAGACCGTGACGAAGGTACCTATCTCTATCTGGGCAAGTGTTTTATTGAAGGATACAGGCCATATATAGACTTTTATGAGATAAAACCTCCAGGAGTATTCTTTGTATATGGCATCTTTTATCAGATATTTGGTAATAGCATCATAGCATTGCATATTGGCTTGGCTATGGTGCAATTATTGTCGAGCATTATTATTTTCAGCTTGACAAATAGTATGTTTAATAATAAGTTAGCTGCTACAATAGCTTTCTGTATATATTTACTACTCTGCTTATCTACTTCATTGCTCTCTTTTGGCCTTAATAGTGAGTTTTTTATCAATCTGTTTTTCATACTTAGCCTTTACTTTTTGTATAGATCCACTCACTATAATACTGTACAGTATCTATTTGTTTCTGGATTGTGCTTAGCTATGTGTGTGATGATTAGGCAGCAAGCTGTTGTTTTTATCTTGCCATACATTGCTGTATTTTTTATGCTTTGTAAGAATAAGCAACTTCCCATCCAATCTGGTATTTATATTTTTCTTGGATTTGCAATGTATGTTGGCTTGCTTATTTCTTATGTATGCTATAGGAGTGGCTTTAGTGAAATGTACTATTGGGTATGGGAGCGACCTTTTTCATTTTATCTTGAAAACATTACATGGACCAAAGGCAAGGCTTATATGCTTCACTTTCTAAATAATTTTGTTATAGAAAATTATATTGTACTAATTTGTTGTTTAGTAGGATTAATCGCAATTATGATTAATCAAAAGATCGGTACAGATATAAAATTGTTTTTAACTTTATTATTCATCGTTTCACTTATTGCGATAGTTCCTGGTTTTAGGTTTTTCCCACACTACTGGATTTATCTCATACCGTTCTTAAGTTTAAGTGCATCTGGCTTGCATCTTTTGGGAAGAGAAAAAACTATGATTTCAATAATGCTTATCTTTTTGACATCTCATTTATTAGTCAATGCTAAAACATTTTTCATCACACCTGCCATCCAATCCTACTCAAACATATACGGAAAAAATCCAAACATAGCAGTCAAAAAAATCACAGATTATATAAAAAAACATGCAAATAAACAAGACAAACTGTATGTTTTCGGCTCAGAACCACAAGTATATTTTGAAGCTGATTTTATACCAAATTTACGCCATGTTTATGTAGCCTTTGCCTTCCAACCGTTACCCACTGATACTATTTTTCAAGCAGAAATTTTGGATTATCTACAAAAAGAGAAACCTAAATACATTCTACATGTTCAGAATTCCCTTTCTGTTTTACTACATCCCAAAAGCTCAAAACTGCTATATGAAGAATTATTCAAAATTGAAGAAAGTGAATATAAACCAATCATTTTTGCAAAAATAAATGAAAATCATGGCAATGCTGTTGAGTGTTTTTATGGTGAAGATGCTGTAAAACAATCCATTTTTGAAAAAAATTATGTTGTCCTATATCAGAGAAAATATTGAGATAGCTTAGTCCCTTATTTCATTCAAATCATTCATCGCTAAGATTGTTCACTCTTCACATTGTTCATTGCTCAGATTATTCATCGCTCAGATCATTCTGTTGTTCGATTTGTTCGGTTGATTAGCTAGTTTACCGCTCAGATTTTTTGTCAATTAACCAACCATCCCGCCGTGCTTCTCCAGCCTAGCTCCTGCCGTCATGGCATATTATCTTAGTCTTGTGTTATTCTTGTCATAGGGTTGTCTTATGTCAGACATATAACAACCCTATGATTTGCGTATCAATTGACTTTGACATTATGCTTTCAATATAATATCTATCCCTTAGTTTGCGTTATGTATCATGGAAGAATAAAAGAAAATAGTTATGGCAATCATCAATGAAGACGGACATTATATTGGTCCACTTGGTAATGTAAGATTTTATATACTCAATGGAAAAAACGTCGTCGCCACTAAGGGAGGCCCAAGTGCTAATGACATCAAAAAGAAGGCTTCTTATGCTTATACCCGTGCACACAATAGTGAGTTTGGCATAGTAAGTAAGGTAGCCAGCTCCATATACAGTTCACACCAAGCGACACGACCATTTAGATATCCTTATGCTTATCAGGAGTTAAAAAAATATCTGTTCAAGATGCTATCTTTTGATGTAGTCCATCCGCATGGTGAGCGGAGTCTATTATTTTCAAAAGCTGATCAACATTTTAGGTACATGCAGATCACGCCGAAGAATTATGCAGAAATGGTACGCATCCGTATCGAAGTGTCACAGCTCAAAGCAGAAGAAATAACGTTAAATATTCAGCCTACAGCCATCAATAGCTACATTACCTTCTCTGCAAAGTACGACCAAATGGTACTCGATATTTATTTGCAAGGCGTCAAAGATGTGGTTTATCAAGAATCTTTGAAAAAATACAACTTCCATCCTTATCAGTCAGTATTGCCATTAGTTCCTTCTGGGAGTTTTGAGTTTTACAAACACCTCAATCCTGAAGAGATAGTTTGTACCTGTAAAGTATCACCTGATTATCACTATATGGTATTTGCAGTTGCTACATTTAGAGCCAAATCAAAACCCAATCTTTTACCCATACACACAGCGGCTTGTATTCATGTCGTACCCAGTTTGGATGCATGATGGTCATTTTAGTAGTCATTATAGTTTGCAACTTCGATAATATACATCAAGATGTATTCCATTGATTTAACTATAACTCATATCAGACAGCTACTTTCTTATCTTAATTATATTGCAATTATAGATTTTCTTTTATATCTTTGCAACAAGAATACCCATTATAAATTGAATCGAAAATGAAGGCAAATATTCCATCTACCCTATTGACTTTTGTATTGATATTTTTCACTTCTTTTGCATTTAGCCAAAAAGAAGTATATTTCAAAATCAACCATCTCATGGGGAAAAAGCCTTTTGAATTTGGTATGGTAGGTTATAACAATATTCAGCAGCCATTTTCATTTTCTAGATTGGATTATTACATCTCCAATATTACCTTGTACCATGACAACGGTCAAGCCACTTTGGCCAAAGATGTCTTCTTGCTCATCAGGAAAAATGGTGAGATCAATCAAAAATTAGGTGATTTTAACATTGGTACCCTTGATTCCATATCATTCAATATAGGAATAGATACCACACTCAATCACGGTGATCCTACACTATGGCCTGCCGATCATCCTCTATCACCCAAAGATCCGGATATGCACTGGGGCTGGGCTGCGGGCTACAAATTTGTTGTGTTGGAAGGCAAAAACGGTGAGGATAATCTCGATTTTGAAATGCACGCTTTTGGAGATGCCATTTTGTCCAAAGCTGTGATTCCTGCCAAAGGTAAGATATCTGACAATAAATTGGAAATAGTTCTCGATGCTAACTATGAAAAAATAATGACGGGTGTAGAGCTGAGCAATGTCATCTTAATACACGGTGTCAATAAGTATGTAAGATCTGTGATGAAAAATTTTGCTACATCGATTTTTACTGAAGCAGCAGGCATTTCAAGTGCGTCAGAGTCACCAATTAATGAGGTATCAGTGTACCCCAATCCAATATGTTCTGATAAGGTTTTCGTCCAAGTCAAAGATGCGAATCATAGTCATCATATCTTGGTCAAGGACAGTTATGGTAGGTTGATTTCTGCCATCAATCATGTATCGGACATCAATGAAATCACTTTGTCCAATTCGGGCATTTATTATATACAAATTATTGATGCACAAAAGATTATACATACTTCCGCATTGATCAGACTGTAATGTTGCGTTATGTTTCTATCTTGCTGATGGGTCTTGGTTCGATGTCATGCACCAAAGATGTCGAGATACCTAGAGACTACGATGCATTGCCATCTGTGGTCGAGCCTATTGGTTTTGAAGCCATTCCTTATCCCTCAGACAATATCTTCACTACCGATAGATGGGCTTTGGGCAAAAAACTGTTTTATGACAAACGCTTAGCAGTAGATAGCACTTTGAGTTGTGCAAGCTGCCATCAACAAGACAAAGGATGGGCAGATGATTTGCCGCTCACACCAGGCATCAAAGATCGACCTGCTATGCGAAATGCCCCAACTCTTACCAATGTAGCATATCACCCATATTATACTCGAGAAGGTGGCGTACCTACTCTTGAGATGCAAGTTTTGATCCCTATCTCTGAGCACAATGAGTTGGGATTCAATATGGTACGATTGGTAGATAGATTGTCAAAAGATAGCATTTATCAGTCAATGGCCCAGAAAGCGTACAACAGAAGCTTAGACGCTTATGTCATTACACGTGCTTTGGCCAATTTTGAAAGAAGTCTCATTTCTGGCAATAGTAGAGCAGATCAATTCAATAAAGGTAAACAGAGCTTAAATGAAGAAGAAATAGCAGGTAGAAATCTATTTTACAGCACTCGTACCAATTGTAGTCAATGCCATAGTGGCTTCAATTTTACCAATTACGCTTTTGAGAATAATGGACTATATACCCAATATAAAGATCCAGGAAGATACAGGCTTACGCTCAATCCAGCCGACTCTGCACTATTTAAGGTGCCAACGCTTAGGATGGTTGGTCTTACTGCTCCATATATGCACGATGGCTCCATAGCTACCTTAGAGCAAGTCATTGACCATTACAATTCTGGTGGAAAAAATCACCCACATAAGAGTATTTTGATTCGACCTTTAGGTCTTGATAATGAAGAAAAAAGAGCTTTAGTTTCTTTTTTAAAAGCCTTGAGTGACGAAGAATTTTTAGACAATAGATATTTCATGCCTTAAATTAAGTCGTATGTTTACCTTTCTTTTTTAAATAAATTTCAGTCTTTTTTATAGCCAGACTGGCATTCAATTCAAAGCCCAATAACAATATAAATGAGTTGAGTTGAATCCAGATCATCACAACCATCAATGCCCCAATAGAACCATAGACTTCGTTGTACCTACCAAAATTGTTGATAAAATAAC
>JAXLUT010000031.1:0-31042 GCA_046329385.1 Saprospiraceae bacterium | reverse complement strand
CAAGAATAGCCAACCATAGTCTTTGACACTCAGATTGAAATTGAATTTTGGTTTCCCTATCGCTGTATTAGCCATCTCACCAGGCAAGCCCATCAGCGCCATAAATATCAAGCTGCCAGCAACCAAAAAAACCATAGCCAAGACAAAATAGCCCAAATATGGTTTGATATATTTAAAGATGCGCAGTGAATTTCGCAAAGATTCTTTGCTCAAATTCGGTTTTTTATCACTATTCTTGTTGTCAGTACTCATCGAGTTATTTCCTTAAAATATTGATCCAAATCAGGATGACTTTGTCTAAACATTTCCATCAATTGTTTACTAGCCAAAAATACTATTTTATTGCCAAAACTTCCTTTTGCTTTAAGTTGAAATGTGAATAGCTCTAACCTTCCGATGGGGAAAATTTTGATGGAATCAATGTCTTCATATATCAATCGATAGGTCTTGATATAGTTGGAAACATAATAACAATCAGTCCCTAATTCAACTCTTTTGAGCTGCATGATGGTAAAATATATCAGTGCAAAAAATATTAAATATGCAATTAGAAAAGGATATTTGAATGCAGGAGAAGTCAAAAATGGCAAGGTCTGTTCATCAACAGTAAACAACGAAATAGTAAATATACTAAAAAAGACGATCCAAACTGTAGGCAAAAACAATTTGAAAAAAACAGTAAAATTGGATGACACTCTGTGCATTATTCAGTCAATTGCTTGGGTGGTTGAGCTGGTATTTCTTGTGATTTTACAACTCGTGCAGCTACATAAATCGAAATTTCATACAAAACATACATCGGAATGCCTACCAATATCTGCGTCAGAGCATCTGGCGGTGTAATAATAGCCGCAACTATAAATATCACTAAGAAAGCTTCTCTCCTGTACTTGCGCATGATGGCAGGCCCAATGATACCAATTTTAGCTAAGAAATATACAACTATGGGCAATTCAAATGCCAATCCTACTGGGACTGTAAACATGGTCAAATAACTTACATAAGAGGAGAGTGTTGGGCTATTGATGGCTTCTGTTCCTACAGAATAACTTCCTAAAAAAGATATAGCAAAGGGAGCAATAATATAATATCCAAAAGCGACACCCAATATAAATAAGAATGATGTAGCTCCTATAAGTCTATTGGCAATTTTAACTTCAGCATCGTAAAGGCCAGGCTTGATAAATTTCCAAAACTCATAAAAAATGTAAGGAAACGAAGCAATCACTCCAATGTAAATCGACACCGTGATACCCATAAAAAACTGCTCGCCCAATTCTCTCGTGATCAAAGTCAATTGTGGTGGACTAAAGCATGTTGCCTCTGAGATGGCACAAAACACCTTATACGTAATGAAATCTGGTTTTTTTGGTGCATAGACAATGTATTCAAAGACTTCGTTTTGAAAAATAAGTGCAACAATGGCAAACACGCAGACAGCGATTCCAGCCCGAATGACATGCCAGCGCAACTCTTCGAGATGATCGAGAAATCCCATTTCTTTACCATCATCAGTTTGGGTAATATGTCCTGAAATGACTTTTTTTAGTAAGCCTGACATGAGTGGTTTTGATTTAAAGGCGCAAAGATACTACTTTTGTGATGATGAAAATGAAATTTTGAAACTTAACATACGTTTGTGTAATCATTTCAATGCAAATACTATGGTGATTTTAAAAATTAGATTTAATAAAGTATGTAAGTATTTTATAATATTTTAATTTTGCATCATGAATTTTTCATCCAAAATCCTTGAAGACGCAGTTATAGCGCTATCCAGTTTGCCTGGTGTGGGTAAAAAATCTGCATTAAGACTTGCTTTGCACCTCGTACAAGACTCATCTGAGAAAGCTATTAAGATAGCTCAGGCTCTTACTAAACTTTCAAAAGATGTCTGCAAGTGCAAAAAATGTTGCAATATTTCCGATTTTGAAATTTGCGAAATATGTAAATCACCACATAGGATCAATCATACATTATGCATCGTGGAGTCAGCGCGCGATGTCATGGCCATCGAAGACACCAATCAGTTTAGAGGCAAGTATCATGTGTTGGGAGGCGTGATTTCTCCATTGGAAGGTATTGGTCCTTCTGATCTTAGCATTAATTTGCTCATAGAGCGTATCAAAACTGAAAATATCGATGAGGTCATCATGGCTGTCAGCCCAACCATCGAAGGCGAAACGACCATCTATTACATTTCAAAATTGCTCAAAGACGTGGATGTAAAAGTAAGTATTATAGCACGTGGTGTATCATTTGGTGGTGATTTGGAGTACGCAGATGAGTTGACCTTGGGTAGATCCATAGTTTCGCGTGTACCATATCAATTACACTCTTAATGCCTATGACCCATGATGTAGGTATAGTCATCGTCAACTACAATGTGAGATATTTTTTGGAGCAATGTCTCCAATCCATTAGATCTTCTGTCACACAAAATTTGAAACTCGACGTTTGGGTAGTGGACAATGCTTCGATAGATGGATCTCAAGTATTGGTTTCATCTGATTATCCAGAAGTACATTTGATATCGAATGTAGATAATGTAGGATTCTCTGCCGCCAACAATCAAGCATTGAAGCAGATTCAGGCCAAATATATACTTTTGCTCAACCCAGACACGGTATTAGAAGAAGATACCCTTCAAAAATGCTATGATTTCATGGAGTCGCACACCGATGCTGGTGCAGTTGGAGTGCGCATGATTGATGGTAGTGGTAAGTTTTTACCTGAGTCCAAGCGCAAGATTCCTGATCTTTGGAACTCGTTTTGTAAGCTTACATATTTATCAGATATTTTTCCAAAATCAAAGTGGTTTAGTGGTTATAATCTTGGGTATCTACCTGAATTTCAAAGCAATGAAGTGGATGTTTTGTGTGGAGCATTTATGTTTATGCGTAGTGAAACATTGGCCAAAACTGGTTTTTTGGACGAAGCTTTTTTTATGTATGGCGAGGATATAGACTTGTCATTTAGGATATTGAAGTCGGGATACAAGGTTTGGTATCTTCCAGAAACTACCATAATACATTATAAAGGTGAAAGTACAAAGAAGAGTAGTTTGAGTTATGTCAAAACCTTTTACGGCGCCATGCATATCTACGTCAATAAGCACTACGGTAAAGGAAATGCTGCCATTTTTGCAAAAGTTATTGGGTTGGCCATTTCTATCAGAGCATTTTTTAGTGGTGCAGTTCGTATTATAAAGCAATGGGTAAGACCAATGATAGATTTTATTTTGGTTTTGGCTTGTTTGTGGATGATCAAGGATGGATGGGCCAAGTATCATTTTCATGATTCGGCTTACTATCAAAACACAAACATATTGACTGTTTTGACCAGTTATGCGATAGTTTGGATCTTCTTTCTATGGTTGGGTGGGCATTATGACAAAGATCATAAACCATGGAATGCTGTAGCGTCTGTGGCAACAGGTACTGTGGTTATTTTGATATTTTATGCTTTATTACCAGAATATTTGAGATCAAGTAGAGCTATTATTTTATTTGGTACCATAGAGTGTGTCATCGTTACGTACTTCACTTCGCTACTCAATAATTGGTGGCATGGAGATTCAGATACCATCACTACAAAACGAGTAGCCATTGTCGCTTATAAGGAGAGTGCACAAAAATTGGTTGCTATTTTAAAAAATACTGGTATTAATTTGGAACAGATTTATTTTATATACCCAGGTGTCCATACTGAAGATGCTTGGTACTCCAATACATTGGCATCTCTACCTTTAGTTACAAAAACATTGAAAATCAACGAGATAATATTTAGCTCTGACGATATGAAAACTAAAGACATCATTCAAGCTATGACACAGATGGAGTCACAAGTATCTTTTCGTATTGGTGGTGATGAATCATTGCATATCATAGGTAGTCATAATAAGAATCAACAAGGAGAACTGTTGTCATTGGACGAAAACTACAGATTGGCATCTACAAGCGTAGTAAGGCAAAAGCGATTGATGGATATCTTGGCAACTATCTGTATGTTACCAATTTTGCCAGTATTGTGGTTAATTGTAGGAATGAAATCACGTATTTTCTCCAATTGGATTGATGTCTTGTTTGGAAAGTCAAGTTGGGTAGGCTATGGAGGCGAAATACATGACCATAGTTTTCTGCCTACTTTGCGTAATGGTATTATAAAATATCCAACCATAGGTAAAGTATTGTCTTATCGACTTGATTATTTTAAATCCAAAAACACAGAATATGCCAGAGATTATCAAGTGATGATGGATATACGGATCATATTTTGCAATTTGTACAGATTAGGGGATCAGTAGATGTTTACAATCTCTCTCTCATTATCCAACTTTTCACTTAGCTAAGACGTGGCATTTTAAGGCATTCTCCAAAAGTAATTGATTTTATCATTGCCTACAAAGCGAGAATTGATTAGTTTTGCGACAAATTGTGACCAAATGAAACCCACATTATTGATATTGGCTGCAGGCATGGGCAGTAGGTATGGCAAATTAAAGCAAATGGATGCTTTTGGACCCAATGGTGAGACTATCATTGATTACTCTCTCTTTGATGCCATCAATGCAGGTTTTGGCAAAGTAGTCTTTATTATCCGAGACTTTTTTAGAGACGAATTTGAGACATACTTTCGATCCAAGTTGTCAGGTCGAATCGAGATGGAATTTGTATCTCAAGAGCTGTCTAATGTGCCTGAAGGGAGCAAATATAATTTGGATAGGGAGAAGCCTTGGGGTACGGCTCATGCTATTTGGGTAGCTAAAAATGTCATCAACGAACCTTTTGGTGTCATCAACGCAGATGATTATTATGGTGTGGATTCTTTCCATCAATTGGCTCAGTTTTTAAGACAAAGTGCCTTGAATCAGTCAAAAGATTACTCTGTAGTAGCTTATTATCTAAGGAATACTCTTTCTGATCATGGGACCGTCAATCGCGGTGTTTGCTCGATGGATCCAGTCAGCTGCAATTTGATAGATGTCAAAGAGTGTATCAAAATCAAAAGAGATGATGATGGTGTGATCAGATATCCAGGAGAATCAGACCGCATGGTATTGCCTGAAGATACATTGGTTTCAATGAATATGTGGGGATTTTTGCCATCTTATTTTGATCATTGTGATACGATATTTACTGATTTTCTAAAAGAAGAAGGCATGAAACTGACTTCTGAATTTTTTATCCCAGTTATTATTGACAAGATGATTCAGCAAGAAATCCTTGATGTAAAAGTTTTAGATACCGAATCAGATTGGTTTGGGGTGACTTACCAAGAAGACAAACCTTTTGTGATGGAAAAGATCAACCAACTGATAGCTAATGGTGTATATCCAGCCAAACTTTGGGTATAAATTAGGTACCATGGCCAAAACTTTAATTTTTATAGGTATCATCATGACCTGTGTCGGTTTGATTTGGTATTTTTTTGGCGAGAAGCTGTCATTTATTGGCAATTTGCCAGGTGATATAAAGTTTGAAAAAGAAAACTTTAAATTCTATTTTCCAATCACTACCATGTTATTAGTAAGTCTATTGATCAATGTTTTGGTACGAATATTCAAGTATTTCAGCTGAGACAGATGATATCCCAGCAATATTAATTTGGAATGAGTCGGTTTAATATTTTTTATTCATCTTGATGGTCAAAAACAAAAGAGCTATTATTTTACTTTTAATAATTTATCCAATAGTATTAGATTTAAAACCTGTCCTAAAGAAAGGTTTAGAACTCAGCACAAAATATTAGAGTTTACTCTTGCAAAGGCATGTAGTCTTTTTTTGGGGATGGAGATGAATAGTAAAGCTTATAAAACAACTAAAAGCAGTATCAATTTTGCTGACACTAATTAATTATTCAACAACAATACATTTTTGATTTTCAGCTGGTTTAAATGATATGTGAAAAAAGCTGTCCCTTTGAGAACAGCTTTATCTTAAAGAATAAAATAGTTTGAAATTTCTTTTTGCGCAAGATTTGCACCATCTTTTTTGCAACAAGCTTTCCCTTCGGCTTTGCCAGCGCAGATTTTGTTTCATCTTAGCACCATGGTCATCTTTTTCCATTGATGCAGATGCAACTTTTGTAAACGATTTTTTGTCAGCATCGTATTTTACTTCTCATCCAGTTTACTTTGCCAGATGTAGCACACACAGATTTTTCAATAAGATGTAGCACCAGAAATTTCGCAAGTTTTCTTTAGTGATGTTACTGTTTGAAGTGGTATCATTAGCAAGATCAGCTTCCATATCATCAGCACTTGCTACTTGCGTATCATTTGTACTATTGATCACAATTGCATGATGTTTTCTTAGCACAACAAGATTTATTAGCAGAAAGATTTAGAGTGCTTCTTATATCTACTCCTAAAGATGCAATCAATACCATAAACGAGAAAATAAAAATAAACTCTTCATGATTTAAAATTTTTACAATTGATTGAATTCGATAACGAAATAATAATCGTGAAAGATAAGGTGATAATTTTTATCACACTTAAAATATTTAAAATTTGCAGTAAAATTTACTTTTTCATATAGCGTCAAACAGTTAACTGTTGTTTTTGAAATATGTAAACCAATGATATGTCATTTGTTGTACAATGTTATTATTTACGAAACATGTGATAATTTCCTAAATTAAGTGTAATTTGTGCCCTTATGAAGTTTTACCAATCCATTCATATTATTTTTTTATCATTGTTTTGGCTTCTTGCAAGTCAGAATTTGAATCTTTACGCACCAGCAACCAGCCCCTGAAAAAGTGTACAAAGCCGCTAATAAAATATTATGCAGAAAAAGATTTACGATAGGGCAATAGCACTATACATTGTGATACAGTTTTACAGATAAAACAAGAAGCAGAAGATTTATTTTACAAATATGCCTACGCTCATTACTATCAGGCTGACTATATCCTTACGTCTAGTTATTTTAAAACTATAGCGCTACATTTTCAAATAGTCCCAATAAGCAAGAAGCTGGAGTACATGGCATCTTATTCCAATTATAAACTATCACCAAATTATAAATTACCAATCATACATTAAAAGCTATTGAAGGGTTTGAGCAGTTCATCAATCTGTATCCAGGCACTGAGCGAGCAGAAGATGCCAACAGGATGATAGATGAAATGCGAAAAAAAATTAGAACAAAATCCTTTTGCACAAGGTGATCTTACTGGCAAAAATAGGTCAATACTGAGCAGTCACTTCTTTTCAAAATACATTGAAGGATTTTCCTGAGACTAAAAATGCTGAAGAAATACGATTCTTGATTTTAAAATCTAGTTTTACCTTAGCAAAACATAGCATTTACGAAAAGCAAGTTGAAAGATTTAACGAAGCTATAAATTTCTATAATTCATTTATCAAAAAACATCCATCTTCCAAATACACTAAGGAAGCCAAGAATATTTATAAGGAAACATTATCAGAGTTAAAAAAATAAAAGCATGACAACAGATAGATCAAGTCAAAAGTTCAAGGATTGGATCCACACATCAAGGCAAGAGATATCAAATCTATCTAGGTCAATTTCAAATATTTATGAATCTATATCGCGATTACCAAAAGGGCTGAACAAATTGCCGTTGAGATAAAACGAAATTGAACGGCAAGTTGATGAATTTGCAAGCACTTCTGAAAACGATCGAAGAAATTTTGGAAAAATAGAGCAAATTGAGATCAGTAAGTTTTATGAGAGATTGCCAAATCCTGCCATCATTACATTGCACTTTTGAAAACGACCTAAAATTCGAATACAAAGAACCTAAAGTGCAAGATTTAAAGATTAAACGTCTTCTACATCTCATGCTTCAAAATAAAAGGGTTTACAATATCACTATATTGCCGCACATGTGCTTACAATTTTGGTGCGTATGTTTATTAAAAATGGAGCCGATGTAAAGGTCGTTATGACACCATCTGCCACTAAATTTATCTCCCCGCACTGACTATTTTCACCGTCAGCTATAAGGTATCTGTAGATTGGGAAGATGAAGGTACTTGGTCCACCATGTTGATTTAGGCTTATGGGCAGACATCATGGTGGTCGCTCCTTGTACTGGTTTCTACGCTGTCAAAAATGGTCATCGGTACGCGATGTAATATGTTGTTACTTGTTATTTATCGGCTAAGTGTCAGTGGTGATTGCACCTGCCATGGACTTGGATATGTGGGAGGCATATCGCCACCCAAGCTAATATTAAGACTATGGTCAATTTTGGACATCAAATCATACCTGTTGAATTTGGTTTTTGGCAAGTGGGCTGATAGGTGATGGTAGAATGGTTGAGCCAGAACACATCATAGATTTTATCACAAAATTCTTTCAAAAAGATCAACCGTATATTGGCAAAAAAGTCTTGATCACAGCAGGTCCCACGCACGAGCCTTTAGACCCAGTAAGATTGGCAACCATAGTAGTGGTAAAATGGGTATATCCATCGCCAAAGCATTTGTAGAAAGTGGTGCAGAGGTGACATTGATTTTGGGTCCAACATCTATCCAACCAGATAATACTATACACAAGGTAGAAAGGATTCAGACTTCAGACCAAATGTTTGAAAAAGTTCAGCAATATTTTGCACAATCAGACATCATCATACTTGCTGCTGCCGTGGCAGACTACAAACCAGCCCACGTTTCTGATGTCAAGATGAAGAAAAAAGATGACGAATTGGTTTTAGAATTAAAAACAATTGATATAGCCGCTCATTTTGGTACAAAGAAGACAGATAATCAAGTGTTTGGGGCTTTGGCTCAGAGACAAATGACGAAATTGTCAATGCAAAGAGCAAAACTGAACAAGAAAAACTTTGATTTTATCGTTCTTAATTTATGGCGATCCTATGGTGCAGGTTTTGCCCATGATACCAATAGAATTACCATCTTGGATAAAAGCGGAGATATCACCAACTTTGATTTGAAATCCAAGACCGAAGTTGCTTTTGATATCGTGAATTATTTAAGTTCAAATTTTCTGAAATAATATGTACAGATTTCTATTAGCAATATTTTCGACCTGCTTCTTTTCATTTTCAGTAGTAGCTCAAGAGTTAAATTTTAGGTGTCGGTTCAGACATTGGGATCTACCAATTTGTCGGGTCGATCCATCGTTTTTCAAAGGTATGGAGCAGTACTTTCAGATTTGTCAACACTACAAAGTGGACCAATGATGATTTTAAAGATACAGAAAAAATAATCGGCAGCAATTTTCAGTTAACACTAACCGAAATTGGTCAAAATAATACAGCCTTCAAAGCCGAGTTGGTATTTCAGACAGAAAGACCAAAGCGCCAATGCCAGTTATTCAACTCCTTTCATCACACTCATTGACAAAACTGTCAACTTACTTATAATGATTTACTACCTCTCAACAAGATTAACAGTACATTTTACGACAATTTATCATCAATAGTTAGTTTTTACGCCTATAGCCTTAGGTATGGACTATGATTCTTTTAGTATCAATGGTGGTGAAGTATATTTTCGCAAGTTTTATGAAATTTACTTGCTGCTATAACATGGGCTACAGATGATGGTTGGAAAATGATGGCGGTATGTAGAAATAGATATTACAATTGAAAACATTTTGAATCACAGAAATGTCAATTTAGACATGCTTTTTATGAATATCACAGACTTAGTTTTTGGATAAAATGTATGCTGATCCTGACAAAGTAGGGCAGTGATGTTGCTATTGACAGCAATAGCCAATCTGATATAGAATACATACAAATTCATCTAATACAAATCTTTGGTGACGCAAAAAAAGACGAAATAATAGAAATATTTAAACAAGCTGACAACGGCCAAAAATCAAAGGTAAAAACAATAATGGTAGGTATGGACTTTACCAAAACTGCCAAATACGATGTACTGGATTGAAAAAGACTAACGAAAAGCATACGATGATCTTGGCATCTGGTGGAGTGCAGTAATGCCAAAAAATTTGTACGTATTTTAATGTTCATGATCAGATTGAAGTTGCAACCATTATCACCAATAAAGCAGACGCTGGAGTCCTTGATTTTAAGCGTGGATGAATTTAGTGTACTATTTTATTAGTAATAAAAAAGGAAAATTTGTCTGATGGCTTGGTAGCACATTGGCTCTACAAGCATAAGGTAGATTTTATTGTGTTAGCTGGCTTTCTAATGCTTATCCCGGCAGAATTGATATCAAACTTTCCAAATAGATTCTCAATATTCACCTCTTCGCTTCCTTTTCCCAAAAAGGTGGTATATATGACATCATGTGCATGTACCGTCATCCTTCTACTTACTATCACATCACTGGCATGACCATCCATTTGGTCAATGAAAAATATGACGAAGGACAAATATTATTTCAAGCTCAATGCAAAGTAGATGCAGATGATACCAGAAATAGTAGCTATGAAAGTCCTTGTTTTAGAACACAAATACTATAGTGTTACAATAGAAAATTACATTAAAACCTTATTTAGAAGGTAACAAACAAATTAAATTTTGCGCAATCGTATGAAAGTTATGTTAATTATTGTTAATATTAGGTATTAATCATAAAGCGTATATGGTAATCTTTTTAGTAATTTTCAATTGATATTAAAAATTAACTGGACGGCAAATAAATTTTAATGATAAATGTTTGTTGTCTTAAAATTCAAAAAAATTTAGCAGGTGATGACAAAAATTATCAATCTGCCAAAGGTACTTGTAAAGTTACATTTAGCTACCCAACCGTTGATGGTATTAAATCTGTACAAGTGGATGGGAGATTTCAATAATTGGGATAGCAAGATAGCACCTAAAATGTGAAAAAGCAAAAGATGAATTTAATACTGTCATCGAACCGTGCTGTGCTTTCTTATGAATTTAGATATTTATTGATAGGAGCATGGGACAATGACTTCAGTGTAGATAAATATGTTGCTTCACCATATTTAGGTATCAACAACAGTGTTTTGATGAAGCCGTAGAGGCACCTGCAAAAAAAGCTACTTACAAAAGTTGTTACAAAAGAAGCAACGCCTCAAAAGTAAGCACCAAAGTCGCAAAAGAAAAAGTAGCAAACGGCTCCTAAAGCAAAAAAGTAGTGGAAAAGGTATGCTAGCCTGCCAAAGCTGTAAAGAAAGTAGTGGAGCCTAAAAAAGCAGTGTCAACTTCAGCACCAAAAGTTACTTCTTCAAAGGTATCAGCACCAAACCTACTGCTCCAAAGACAGCAAGACTGGGGGTTGCAATACTAAATCTTCGTTCCGATTGATTTGACAAAATTGAAGGTATAGACCTAAAATAGCCAGTTTGTTGGTAGAAAAAGGAATCAAGTCTTTGGTGATCTTCAAAGGCAAAAAGAAGCCAATTTGAAAGTTTATCCTGTCGATATGGATCAAATTAAATGCATGACCCATCTACTTGGGCAACAAGCTACCTTGGCTGCAAAAGGCAACTGGGATGAATTGAAAACACTCCAAGACAAATTGAACGGCGAAAAAAATAATCTAGTTTTATCAATTAATAAAAAAGGCACTTAGTAATTTTTTCGGTGCCTTTTTTATCGCTTATTGGTGTTTATGACTTGTGACTTTACCCAGTCGTAATACTCTTTTTGGTTGCATTGCACCTTCCAGTTGATGATGGCGGGCGTTTGATACGCGGATGCAACAGCTCGATTCGATCTTGCAGTATTATCGTCAAATCCACATCAGATTTCATCACAGCAATCCATTCATTTTCTTTTGTTGGAACTTTGATTCCAAAAGTACAAACTATCTGAATGTATAATGTTAGCACAGGCTTTTAATTTTTCATCTAACAATTTTTGAAACCGTATTTTCAGCATCATTCAAAGTACCAAAAGGTACATACATCATCAATATCTCCATTACAATGCCAAGATTTCGCCATTTTAACCAAATCTTTATTGAGTGTTTTTGTTTTGTGGATGGCTTCATGAAATGGAGTAAAAGTGATCTTATCATTGATGATTCCGATAGCCATACCGCCTTCATTTCTCATCAATGCCCTTACAGCTGAGTGTCCCATTCTACTAGCTAAGACTCTATCCATTGCAGTCGGTGATCCACCTCTTTGTAAATGACCTATGATGGTTACTTTTATGTCAAATTCTGGATTTCTTTCTTTGATTTGTCTAGCTATTTCAGTAGCATCGCCGTTGGTATTGCCTTCTGCTACAATGACAAGGTTGAATAACTTCTTACGTTTAACTGACTTTTTTAGTACATCTGACAACTCATCAATGGTCGTTTCGATTTCTGGCAAAAATATAGCACCTGCGCCGCTTCCTATTCCCGTATGCAAGGCGATAAACCCAGCATGACGACCCATGACTTCAACAAAAAATAGTCTATTGTGAGAATCTGCCGTATCTCTGATTTTATCCACTGCTTCTATTGCAGTATTGATAGCAGTATCAAATCCTATAGTATAATCTGTGCCGTAAATGTCATTGTCTATGGTACCTGGCAAGCCAATAAAAGGTATATTATATTCTTTCATAAAAATATCAGCCCCAGTATAAGTACCATTGCCACCTATGGCCACTACTCCATCAATATCATGGGCTAGAAGAGTTTCATAAGCTTGTTTTCTGCCTTCTGGAGTACGAAATGCTTCACTTCTTGCTGTCTTGAGCATCGTGCCACCTCTCTGTATAATATTGGCTACGTCGCCTACTTCAAGACGCTTGACATCACCATTGACCATGCCATCATACCCTCGATATATACCATACACATGCAAATCGTGGTAAACAGCTGTCCTCACCACAGCTCTGATGGCTGCATTCATGCCAGGAGCATCTCCTCCAGATGTAAAAACAGCCACTCTTTTAACAGAACTCATACTTTTGTTGTTTTATTTAGAAAACTGATACCGCAAAAATAAGATTTTATAAGTTTTTATCTAAATGATGCCGCAAATCTTTATACATATTTTTTTTGATTATCAAATATATCTTCCCTATCTCTGTCTTGCCGTCAGAAAATCAGTTGTTGTCTTCAGACCCAAAATTTGAATTCTTTTGATGGAAATCAATCAATTTTTCTATTGGTTTTTGAAGTATTTCGCTGGCTTCCAATCCATAATTGTTCAACGACTTTACCAAATGATTCTGAAAATGATAGGCTATCGACCCAACAAAATGTATAGCTTGATTAGGAAATTGCCTCGTCAGTGGCAATAATCTATACTCAATGAATTCATTGAAAACTTTGAAAAGAATTTTCTCTTGGTATTGGTCGTTGCTCTTGTCGAGCCAACTTGCAAAAGATGCAATGTATTTACTGCCTAGCTGATCCTTATATATTGCTTGAATGACATCATCCTTCGATATATGAAAATGCTTTTCAAAATTAACTTTCACATCTTCAGTCATTTGCCTATAAAAATAAGAACGTAAAATTTCCTTCCCGATATGCGATCCGCTTCCCTCATCACTCAAAATATATCCCAATGACGGAATATTGTCAATTATTTTTTCGCCATCAAATGCACATGAATTGGATCCTGTTCCCAATATACAAACGATGCCTTCTTTTTCATTACAACAAGCAATACATGCAGCCATCATATCACTTTGGACGTTAATAATGCCTTTCGCTCCCATAGATTGAAGCCATTGATGGATTCTATCTTTAGCCAAATTATTGCTTACTCCCGCACCATAAAAATAAATCTCTATAGCAGCAGCAATGGATTGTCTTAATGCTCCATCTATAGCCATTAAAATTTCCTGAGTGGATGGATTGATGCCTTGAGTAGTGACCTTTTCTATTTCACCATTACTATGCAATATGATCCAATCAGCTTTGGCAGATCCACTTTCTACAATAATGGTCATCAACGATAAAAGATAAATTTGCAGCCAAAGGTATTAAAATTTTTCCAATCAATTATAAGCTTGACATCTATTACCAACAAGAATTTAACTGAATATCATAGACAAATCGACCAAATTCCTTTTATAATAGCCTCAAAGCACTGTCCCTGTCTCGTACGTGATCATAAACAAAACTGACATGGAACTTTAAAACTATCTCTATTGTTATACCAATCAGTTTAACTCAATAAGATTTATGTCAACAGAAATAGCAGAAATAAGACAATTACTAAAAGAACTAGTCATCTCACAAGAAATATCTAAAAGAGATTGGGAGAGTAGATCGAAAGAACTTGATGCCAGGTTTAAAGATACAGACGAAAAGTTCAAGGATACAGACAAAAAGTTTAAAGAAACAGATAAAAAGGTGAAAGAAGCTTTTGATCTTTTCACATCACAATGGGGCAGACTCATGGAAAGTCTGGTGGAAGGCGATATCGTACGCATTTTCAATGAACGTGGTATCAAAGTACAAGACACATCTACAAGACGTAAAGGCAGCTACTTGGGTGAAAATTATGAATTTGACATCATTGCTCACAATGGAAACGAAACTGTCATCATAGAAGTAAAAACCACACTTCGTGTTAGTGATGTCAAAGCTTTTATTAAAAAACTAAAGAAAGCTCGCACCTATTTGAGAATGGATGAAGACGATGTCATTTATGGTGCTATGGCATATCTAAAAGCGGATGCTGGTAGCGAAATCTTTGCTCAAAACCAAAAATTATTTGTCATCAGAGCTACTGGCGATTCAGCTGCTATCATGAATCAACTGGATTTTGTAGCACAGAAATTTTAATTTTGTTCCATATCTAAAGTTGGAATGTTCATTGCTCTTTTCGGGACTAAGCACCTGCTCATAACTGTAGCAAGATAAGATTGCCTATGTACTATTTGAATTGAATAATATTACAGCACCGTCACTGTCCCATACTTTTGTATTTTACCATCTATAGTATCAATATTGATGAGATATACATAGACACCAGGTACTACTTTTGATTTTTGTGGCTCCCAAGCCTGGCTTGCATCGCCGCCATTGGCACTTTGGACTTGGTAGATCAGATTGCCCCAGCGATCATAGATGGACATATCGTAGGTAATGTCTTCGTTTTTCAAGTAGAATAGGGTATTTTCAGGATTGGTGGATTGAATAGACACCATATCGGGCAAGATGTAGGTATTGATCGGTATGCGGGCTTGGATGGTGAGTGATTTTGTCACTATGCAGCCATTTTCATCTACAAAAGTGATACTATACACTCGGTCATCTTTGATAGACACCAAGATGCTATCAGTTACCCAAGCGATGTCTGATTGCGGACTAAAGGCTATGGTATCTATACTTCCACCTGTTGATTGGTAGGCTATGGAGATGAATTGTCCTAATTGGCCATCGATATTTGAAGGCATACTTACATCAAAGTCATTAATATCGGTGAGTGTGAGTGTATCATAAGTAAGACAATCGTTGACATCAGTAATAACGATATTATAATTGCCAGCATTCAGGTTTGTCAGATGATGGGTCTCTATGCCAGTGATCACGGTTGTAAATACCAAATCAGGGTTTTTATTGATGATCTTGATACTCCCATTGGCTTGTTGACACAATGGATCAGTTGTTTGTACCTCATATTGTACCATCGGATAGGCTTTGATTTCAAAAGGAATAATGCGCAGACATCCAAGAGAATCTATTGCTTGGACAAAGTGCTGGCCTGGTCCAAAATCTGCTACTTTTGACGAATCTCCATTGCTCCAAATTAAGTCAGCAAAATGGTTGCTTTCAAAGATAACTACTCGCTTTGATCCTTCACAAACCAATGAATCTGTCAAATACACTCCATTGACGCTGCTAATATGCTTTTTATATGCTAATGATATCAAGGTATCACAACCGATGGCACTCGGTTTGCTACTGATGATAGTGTCCCCTATTTGATATGTTTTGCCTTGGATAGAGATGGGCTGATCGTCGCAAGTGGTAGTGTCTCTGCTGATAGTAGGTGTTGGAATTGGTCTCAACACGATCGTCAATAGTGTGTCGCACCCAGTCGTAGCATTCAGACTATCCACTATGGTAGCTCCTGCTTGATATATTTTTCCATGATAATCATACGGTTGTCCTTTGCACAGATCAATGGTCGATGTCTTTTCTACCTTGGAGTATGATCGTGTGATAGTGATCGAATCAGTGATGATACAGCCATCTGATGTAGTGATGGAGACCTTATATGTACCAGGAATGTTGATGCTTCTATTGCTCGATGTATTGCCGTCTTGCCATCTTATTTGATCACCTGCGATGGTAGGTATGGCTATAAGGTGTGACTCAGCTCTACATAGAGATACGTCGGGGCCCAAGTCTAAAGTGCGTAATGGGAGTCTATTAATGTGTACAACGGCCGTATCCAATCCGCAATCAGCACTCTCTGCGATATAATAATAAGTAGTAGCAAGATCAGTATCTGAATTGTAGTTATTGTACACACTTAATGGTGGTGACCAAAAGCCACCTGATTGCCCACCGAGACGCTGCGATATACCATCGATCTGCATTGAAGCACATACGACAAGAGAAGTGTCTCTTCCTGCATAAGGGTGTGATCCGATGCGAATAAAGGTCTTTTGCTTGGTTACTCTTGATGGCATTATAAGCAGTGAAGGTGATGGTACGCAAACCTGCTGATGGCGTGATACTGGTATTTTGATACTGAATAGCTCGCAAGGCAGCAAGCCATGATGCATCAGACCGATCACCCATGAGTGTGAGTCTATAAATCCCATTGCGATAAGTCAAGGATGCATTAGGAAGGCTACCACCCAAAGTGAGTATTTCTGATGCTCCATCCATATCTCCAGAGAGAGATAATAATACTATCTAAATCTGTCAGCAGTATGTAAGAATACGTCTGTGTCAACAGTATGTGTCTTTTTATCATCCAAACACAAGATGCCATCATTGCGAAAATCATAAGGATACTCGCCACTGCTATTGTCTCTGTCGAGATCAAAGAGCAACTCGCACTCTGGATCGGATGCTAAAAATTCTAGAGGGGATGTAGCTCCATTTGATAAGAAATTTGGTTTACATTTTAAAATAAATGAACCATCATCAAGATCGATTGACCATAAATTTGATGAATTCAATCCTTGACTAAAAGTATAATCATTGCCACATTCTCCAGGTAAGCTAACTAAACTATATGATCCAAAAGGATCAATTGTAAGACTTGGGGCTTGCGAATATAATATAACAGAGTCGGATGGTTTGACTAAATTAACATCGACTAAAATATACATATTACTGTTAGTATCGAAACCAACTCCATAAACTTTTCCATTAGCTACAGTCATGCTAGTACATGAAATATTAGCTATAAAATCACCAATATGAGTTAATAAATTCACCTCTGGTCTATATTTATATAATTTGCTATAAGCCACACCACTAATAATGGGAGTGACCCACAAATATATATCACCATTGCTCATGCATACCATACCACCAACATATGTTTGTGGCAAATCAATAACTCGCTTAACCATACAAGTTTTAATGTCAAATTCAAATATTCCATTTATTGTAAATTCACTTTCAGAGCTTAATCCATATAGCAAACCATTAGGGTGTATTGTGATGTCAGTAAAATTAGCTTTTCTGATACTACAAAGTTCTTTGACACTACAGTTTGTGGTATCAAATGAAATTATTTTACTTCCAATAATTGTTGCATCACCATTTATCGTACTGTCAAGGAATGTTGACAAATATATAGTTTGGCTTAAAATTGGCGAATATGTATAGAAAAGGAATATTGAGAGAAAAATCGATAATTTCAAATACATTTACATTAAAATTTGGAGTTTAAAATAAAATTGGGGCTGCTTTCTTTAAAAGATAGCAGCCACTTACTTAATTTAACTAAATTTATTTAACAAACTTTTCAGAAATAATCTTTCCGTTATTTCGCATTGTAGCAACATAGATACCAGATGGTAAGAAATCTGGTATTTCGATGTTGTTAATACCCTTTTCAATTTTTATATGTATTGAGTGCAATGTCCTACCATCAATACTGGAAATTGCGATATTTGAATTTTCATCAATCATGGAGTATAACTCAATCATTGTACCTCTTTGGAGTATGTGCAATCTTTCTTGAGATGGGTAAATGTTTTTCAATTCCAAACTAACGTCCCCTTCGGTATATTCAGCTCTCATATTGATTAGCTCAATATTTCTCAAATTTCTTTCCCAACCGATATGATCAAATACATTAGCAATTTTTTGCTTGACTTTCAATCTGACAATTACTAGTTCTCCATTGACTATGTCAATTTTTGCATTAGGGTCAGAAGTAACATCCAAAATCGTAAGCGTTTTAAATTCTTTAGAATAATGATATTTAGGGATAAAATCATTTAAAAATTCAACTTCCGTAATTTCAAAATATTGGTCATCAATGAATATAGGCAGCATGATAGCTGATAAGTCATCATTTACATCTACTGTGATACTCACTTCTATTTCATCATTTTGCTTTAATTCGACCTGTTGAATAAGAGACTCACCTATTACTGATCGCGATCCAGTATTACTATCACCAAAATACTGAGGTGGTAAACAAATATAGCTATTAGGTGCTACTGATGAATTACCTCTACCTACATCTCCTATCTTTACAGTTCTATACCAAAAATAGTTTATATAATTGGTCTGAATTTCATTGCGTGACAGAGCAGTCCACCTTCTCTCACCGAAACCACCAACATTTGGCCAAATTGCAGAAAGACAGTATTGCCATGGTGCATTAAAAAAACCAGTTGGGAATTGATTCATATAGGCAGGTTCAAACCATTCCCAACTATTTCTAGTGAAAGAAGTAGTGTAACCTAAAATCAATTGTTGGAGCATTGTCTTGTCATCAGTGGTAATACTATTACTCTTATTGACATCTGCTGCTATTTTTTGATACCCATCAGTAAAAGGCTGAATGCCTGCTACATGTCTATCTATCAAGACAAGATCCATTGTAGTACAACCGTCCAAATAATCAGCAGGTGTGTTTGGACATGTAGGTCTTACTCTCAGTTCGTTTACATTTGAAGTTCCATTATTATTCAACTTAATAACTGCTTCATAAATACCACATTGATTGCCCCAGTTAGTGTTAAAAGGTCCATAAGTAACCAAAGGGTTAGCATCATATTTAGTACCTACCCTATAGTTGTGGTTCAAATCACCTGATTGCAGATAACTCCTAAATGTGTTGTCTCCATACAAGTAATAGTAACTCTGCCCCAATGCCCTAAAGCTAAAGACAGACATGATTAAAGTTAGGGTCACACAAAATATAATTTGCCCCCCCCGATTTTGTAAAGAATAAAATTTTGTTTTCATAACAAAATGAATTAATGGTTAAAAAAAATAAAACAATGTGATCTCGCGCCACATTTTTACTTAACCATTGGCGATTTTTATTAAAGAAAATCTTACCTTTGTAGCCCTGTTAAGGATGAAGGTCTATACGTACTATCAAAATGTATGCTCGAAAATACATTGTATCGTATGGACTTTCTTTTTTTATTTACATCAATGGTTTATATCTTTCTTTCAAATGTGCTCTTTAGCATATTCGTATTTCTCTTTAGGTCATTTACTCTGCAAATATAATAGTATTTTGATTGATAAAGAAAATTTTAACTTATTTTAAATAAATATTTTTTTTACAGAATCATTAGTTGTTATGTTACATTTTCATAAACCATCTGTTTTCTATCACTGATTTCTCAAACCAATTTATCATAACAATCCAACCAAATTTGGTTACTCTTCCATAAAAAACTACCTTTGTTTTTTTTTATTTAAATACCTAAACCAAACATAAAATGGAGCTAAAAAATGTTACAGTCATAGGCGCTGGCACCATGGGAAACGGCATTGCACAAGTTTTTGCCACTAAAAATTATAATGTTACGCTATGCGATATTTCTGAAAATGCCATTCAAAACGCATTGAAAACAATCGAAGCCAATTTGCTACGGATGATTAAAAAAGAAGTCATCACGCATGATGACATGACCAATACTTTGTCCAATATCAGCACTCAAACTGACCTAAAAATAGCTGTCAATAAGGCAGATTTAGTAATAGAAGCAGCTACTGAAAACGTGGATCTGAAGTTGAAAATATTTAAACAACTGGATGAATTTTCTCCAAGCCACACCATTTTGGCTACCAATACATCTTCTATTTCTATTACTCAGATAGCGGCAGTCACTAAAAGACCTGACAAAGTGATCGGAATGCACTTTATGAATCCTGTGCCAGTCATGAAACTTGTAGAAGTGATCAGAGGCTATATGATAACTGACGAAGTTTGTCAAAAAATCATGGAAATGTCCACTTTTTTGGGCAAGGAGCCAGTTGAAGTCAATGATTATCCTGGGTTTGTTGCCAATAGAATATTAATGCCTATGATCAATGAAGCCGTTTATACTCTGTATGAAGGTGTGGCTGGTGTCCAAGAAATCGATACCGTCATGCGGCTAGGTATGGCTCACCCTATGGGTCCATTGGCTTTGGCCGACTTTATAGGTTTGGATGTGTGTTTGTCCATCATGAACATCTTGTATCAAGGTTTTGGTAACCCAAAATATGCACCTTGTCCACTTTTGGCCAATATGGTGACGGCTGGAAAATTGGGTAAGAAAAGCGGCGAAGGATTCTACCAATACCAAGAAGGAAGCAAAGAACTTATCGTTTCACCAAAATTTAAATGATCTTGAAATTGAATTTTGAAAAAAATGACCTACCTCTTGAAGGTTTAAGAGTATTGGATTTATCATCCATTCTTGCCGGGCCATTGACTGGTTCTTTTTTTGCAGAATTGGGCGCTGAAGTGATTAAAATAGAAAATAAACTTACCAACGGTGATGCCACCAGACAATGGAAGTTGGAGAAAGAAGATACAGAATCTCCTATCTCTGCCTATTATTGTAGTGCTAATTTTGGAAAAGATGTTAGATTACTGGACTATCATGTACAAGCTGACATCAATGACGTAGAAGTGCTGTTGGCAAATTCGGATGTTGTCATTTCCAACTTTCAAAAGAAAGTAGCCCAAAAATTTAAACTTGATCCAGAATCAGTAGCTGAGAGATATCCCAATATTATTTTTGCACAGCTAAGCGCATATAAATATGATGATCCGAAGCCAGGGTATGACTTGGTGATGCAAGGTGAAACTGGCTGGATTTCAATGAATGGCTCTGATAGCAATCATTTGGCTAAGCTACCAGTTGCATTGATTGACATTATTGCCGCCCATCAAATGAAGGAGGCCATCTTGCTAGCATTGCTTAAAAAAATGAAAACTGGAAAGGGTAGTGTAGTCCACATATCGCTGTTTAAAAGTGCCATATCTGCATTGGCCAATCAGGCATCCAATTATCTTATGGCTGGCCATGTGGCAAAACCATTAGGCACTTTGCATCCAAATATTGCACCTTATGGTGATATTTTTGTATCAAAAGATGGTCAAAATTTAATACTTGCAATAGGAAGTGATGCTCAATTTAAAAAACTATGGTTTTCCCTAGGTATTGATGAGCAATACTATCATACTTTTGAAACAAATTCTGAGAGATTGTCAAAGAGATCTGAGATGCAGTCAATACTCCAAGGCCAAATAGGCAAAAAGGGATTGGTAGAGATTCAGCAAATTTTTGAACTAAACAATCTCCCATATTGTTTGATTAAAGATATGGGGCGTGTTTTTGAAGACAGTTTAGCACAATCCATGGTCAAATCCACAAAAATTGGTGATATTACTGCCAAATCAGTCAGCAATGTTGCATTCGAGTTTCCCAGCTTTTGATTTTGTAAATTATTATTTTACAATTCTTTAGCACAGTTTTTGCACTATTTTAAGGTCAATGATATTGAATATGAGTATTTGAGTACAATGCAAATGTTTTCATATATTTATATATACAATAAATATTTAATATAACTAAATATGCAGAACCATCAACACATTTCGGGGAAGTTTCAATTGGTAATTTTGCTCATGGCACAATTATTTTTTAGTGCTAATGGACAAGATTTGCATTATAGCCAATTTTACAATTCGCAACAAAATCTAAATCCAGCTCAAACTGGTTTATTTAATGCTGACCATAGATTTACGTTATCGTTTCGAGACCAATGGCGATTTGTACCAGTGCCATGGTTTACTTTGAGTGCAGCGTATGATCGTAAGCTTTATGTTTTGAAAGGAGAAAAGCAATTCTTGGGTGTCGGAGGCATTATCAACCATGATAGACAAGGAGATGGAAACTTAAATCTCACTTCAATCAATATCAATGGGGCATATCACCGTATATTAAATCAAAATAATATTATCAGTGGTGGTATAGTTTTGGGCTTTGCATCTCGTGGCTTCAATTCACAGACTTTGACATGGGGCAACCAGTGGAATGGTGATGCCTTTGATCCAAGCCTTGGTTCGGGTGAGGGATTTAGCAACTTCGAAAGGGTCAACTTTTTTGAATCAGGAGCTGGGCTGAATTATAGATACCAAAAATCAAGTAGAACTTTTGGAGACCTTGGAGCAGCAGTCTTACACCTCATCAAGCCCAATACTTCGTTCTTTACTACTCAAGTAGCCGATTTGCCACAAAGATTTACACTCTCTCTGGTTGGCCAAATACAATTATTAGACAAATTAGATATTCAACTGCACGGCCTGCATCAGACTCAGGGCAAATATGCAGAGACCATCATAGGTGGCTTAGGAAAAATCTATATCAATCAACAGAGAGGTAAAGAAACCCAATTGCATCTTGGATTGGGCTATAGGACTTCTGGTTCACTTTTTCCTACTTTTGGCTTTACAATACAATAATATATACGCTTCATTTAGTTATGATGTAGATAGAACAAATTTCAATAAAACACTTCAATCAAACCGAGGTGGACCAGAGTTACATCTCAGATATTTTATTGCCAATGTCAAACCGCTCAAGGTGAACAAGGTGTGTCCTATTTATTAATCTAATTGCAGTAATGATGAAAGTTCAAATGATATATAGAATACCCTTCATTTTGATATTGGTGATGATGGCAAGTCAGGGTATAGCACAATCACCTACCAAAAAACAATTTATCGCAAAAGCAGAAGAGCAGTTTGCAGATAAAAATTATTACGGAGCCTTGCTTTATTTTAACGAAGCGTTGGAATTTGATAAGAATGATGCCGACATCTTATTTAAGTCAGCAGAATGTGCCAGACAATTTAATGCCTATTCTAGAGCTGCTGAAAAGTACCAATATCTTTTAGACACTTTAAGAGACAACACGCACCCAACAGCTATGTTTTGGTTGGCCAATATGAAGCAACGCATGGGCAAATATGAAGATGCTGAAAATTTGTATAATCTATATATAAGCGAATATGGTAGTACAGATTCTCTGCTACTAGCCAAAGCAAAAAAAGAAAAAGCCTCTATCGAATATGCCAGAACTTTGACTGCTAGGGTGAAGAAAAATTTGAAATTTGAAAAGCTGGGTGCAGATGTCAATAGTCCATCATCTGAAGTAGCAGGAAATGTTTTTAAAGATGAGTTTTATTTTTCTTCCATGAAATATAAAGAAGCAAATCCCTTAAATCCACCAGCTCGTGATATATCAAAAATACTTAAGCAAGGAGCAGATAGCACTGTGCAAATCTTGCCTGGATATATCAATGAACGGGATCAGCTCATATCCAATTCTTGTATCAATTCAGATGGAACACAAATCTATTATACTGTTTGTAATTATATCAACGGCAGCGAATTGACGTGCGAAATTTATAGAAGCAATATTGATGCACAAGGTAATCTTTCAAACGAAACGAAGCTTCCCGATCCAATCAATGTAGCCAATTCTACTTCTACACATCCACACATTACCAAAGACAAAATCAGTGGAAAGGAAATTTTATATTTTGTATCTAATAGAGCAGGAGGATTAGGACTTATGGATATATATTATAGTATTATTGATAACAAATTTGGCTTTTCAGAGCCAGTCAATATCAAAGAAATCAATACCGCTGATAATGAAATCACTCCATTTTACAATGTAAACAGCGATTTTCTATTTTTTAGTTCTGATGGGCGTGAAGGTTTAGGTGGATACGATGTGTATAAGGCAGCCAAGACCAATGAAGCATTTGGCGGAGTAGTCGGAGCAGGTACACCATTGAATAGTAGCTATAATGACATTTATTATTTTGAAAAATCTGATGGCACACAAGCTTACCTGTCATCCAATAGAGAAGGTGCATTTTACTTAGATAGTTACTTCGAATCTTGTTGCTATGACATTTATAAAATGGACATTATCAAACTTGAGTTGGACCTGAATGCACTGACTTATGACAAACTCACTGGCAGAGATTTGAAGAAAGCCACTGTTATTTTGATTGATCAAGATACAGGACAGGAATTAGCCAGATTGACCAATGACAACGGTATAGATCATAAATTTGCCCTATCAGAAGATAGAAATTACCTTATCATTGCTGAGAGAGAAAATTACTACCCAGATACCATCAAATTTTCAACCATTGGTGCGGAAAAATCGGAGACCATTATCAAGAAAATGTACTTGAGTACTGACATGATGTTATTGGATGTATTTACTTTCACAAAAGTAGGTAAACTGCCACTGGAAGGCACAACGGTAACATTGATAGACATGAGCGATCCTATGCAGAAGGAAATAGTAGAAGTAAATCCACTCTCCAATGAATTCAATTTTATGTTGGACAGAGGCAAGTTGTATAAATTGATAGCAAAGAAAGATGGATTTACCGATGCCATAGAGACCATAGATACTAGACCATTTGACAAATCAGGATTATTGAGACAAGACATGTTTTTGGACAAGTTTGTCCTCCAAGATTTATTGCCAATAGCCTTGTACTTTGATAACGACCTACCAGATATAGCAAGTAGGAGCACCGTCACCAAAGCAAAATATGGTGATTTGGTCAATTCATACATTGATAGGAAAGAAGTCTATAAAGACAAATATACCAAACCCATTGAAGATGAGCAAAAGAATGATGTAAGAGATCAATATGAAATATTTTTTGAAGGTGATGTCAAAGGTGGATACGACAAATTTAAGATGTTTTTGAAAAATCTTCTCCATGAACTCGAAGCAGGTAATACTGTAGAGCTGGTATTGAAGGGATACGCATCACCTCGAGCAGATGCCAAATATAACTTAACCTTGGGTCAGCGTAGGGTCAATTCTGTCAAAAATGAAATGATATTTTTTGATAATGACGAATTGAAAGCTTACTTCCTTAGCGGACAACTCAAATTGACAGATATATCATTTGGTAAAGAGTTAGCACCAGCTGATGTGCCAAGTGCTATCAAAGATGAGAGAAACTCAATTTACAATCTTAAGGCAGCCAAAGAACGTAGAGTAGAAATTTTGCGAGCTTCAAGATCAAACAACAATTCATTAAAAAGATAAAAGGCTTAAAGATGAACAAAAGAAATATAAAGAACATTTCAAAAAGTATCTTCACACTTACTTTGTTGTGGTTTTGTGGTATGGGTATCCAAAAAGTATCTGCAACACACATTGTAGGTGGCAACTTGACCTACAGACACATCAATGGCGACACATTTGAGATAAAATTGGTGTTGAGACGAGATTGTTATTTAGGATCTCCAGAAGCACAGTTTGATGATCCGGCAAGGGTATATGTCTTTGATGACTCAGGGGCACAAGCTAAATTTTTAAGCGGTAGGAATCCAGATCCCAACAAATTTTTTGATGGTTACCTCAAGTTGCCCTTTATGAATTCTGACACGCTCAATGAATATATTAGGTCAGACTGTGGCTTTGAAGGTACTCAAGTATGTGTGCATCAAACCACATATCTGGGCAAAATTGTTTTGTCAAGGGCAAAAAGTTACTACACATTTGCTTATCAAAGGTGTTGTCGCAATGCTACCTTAGCCAATATAATTGATCCATTGAATACAGGCTCTACATACTGGACAGTGATAGAACAAAAAGCCTTTAAAGATAACAATAGCTCACCTACATTTAATGCATGGCCTGATGTATATATTTGTGCCAATAAACCGTTGGAGTTTGACCATTCTGCCAAAGATATAGATGGTGATTCCCTTGTTTATAGATTATGTACTCCAAGTCAAGGTGCGAGAAATGATGATCCAAATCCTGACCCAATTTCTTTTCCTCCATACACGGGTAGTGGAACAATCGTAGAATGGGCATCTCCTTATGCTCTTAATGACATGATGGGTGGAATACCTTTAAAAATTGATGCTAAAACGGGCTTGTTGACAGGTACGCCAAATCTTGTCGGACAATTTTTGGTAGGAGTTTGTGTCGAAGAATATCGTGATGGTGTAAGAATTGGAATTACAAGGAGAGATTTTCAGTTTAACGTTAGGGTATGTAGTCAACCACCATTGGCGAAATTTACTACATCTGAATCCAATTGCGACGGATTGACTGTAGAGTTTTATAATAAGAGCCTTTCGGCCAATTCATACCAATGGAATTTTAACTATCCTTCCACAGATCCACAGTATATTTCCACCCAAGAAAATCCAGTGTTCACCTTTCCAAAATCTGGAGTGTACGACGTAAGATTGATGGTCACTCGAGGCTCTGATGCTTGCTTCGACACAATAACCCAGAAAGTATCGGTTTACGAAAATAAGATAGCACCATCATTCAAATATGCTCTCAGCGATTGTAAAAGTAGTGTGGATAGTTTGACATTAAAATTGGAAGATACATCTGTGTTCAATGAGGCTGGCCACACCATCAATCAATGGACTTGGACCATTATACAAAATGGAGTTACATCAGTTTTGAATGGAAAAGATATTAATATTCCACTTTCTTATAATGGCAATATTGATGTTCAGCTTGAACTCTTTGCGTCCAATGGCTGTAAATCCACATTCAACCAATCACTCAATGTCAATGATTTAATTCCTGAACAAGATTTTAAATTTGAATTAGTATCTTGTCCATCTGAAGGCATTGCTGAGATACAACTGACCGACCTGTCTGGACCATTAAATCCTTTTGCAAGCATCAGAAATTCAAGGTGGACGATTGCCAATCAAATCTTTGATGGCAATCCTGTCACGGTGACCTTGCCTCAAGATACCAAACAATTTGATGTCACATTGACTACATCTTTTGAAGGAACATGTAGTACAGACATAATGAAGACATTTGACTTGAGCAATTTTGTACCCAATGCTGATGTAAGTATTTCGCCTGTCTCTTGCCCAGATGACGATAACATCACGCTTACTTTACAATACATTGATACCTTGGCCAATGGATATGCAGCCAATAATATATCTTGGAATGCAGGCATCATCTCCAATTTGGATAATTACAATGGATCAAGCATCAATGTCACCATTCCAAAAGATAGTTTATTGCTATTTGAGATGTTGACTACTTTTTCAAATGGTTGTATAGACAAAATCAAGCAAACGCACCTTATGGGCCATTTGCAACACTAAAATTTGTGGCAGGTCCTATTATAGTTTGTCCCAATGATTCTAAACAAATCATTACCAACGGAAACCCAGATTGGACATACACTTGGTCGCCTACCGATGGTTTAGATCTATCTGATCCAGCCAATCCAAGGGTAACTTCAGATATCAACAGAACATATTTGGTAACAGTTACTGATGGTCTTTGTAGCGTCAATGGCAGCATCGAAGTAATAGCCTTGTCTGGAGGTATTTCTCTCAACATCGATGCAGATACCGTGACCTGCGATGGCACTATCAATCTCATAGCCAACGGTGGTATAGGTACAGGAGTATATTCTTGGAGTACATCACCAAATATAGATCCTGTAATAGCTACTGGTCAATCAGTACACCTTGCTTTTACAGAGCGTGAGATAACATATTATGTCACTTTTGTAGGCGACGCTTGTGCGACAGAGCCTGCAATCATTCACGTCAAAAACGAGAGTCCAAGCATAGATGATTTATCTCCTTTCAGGATTTGTGCAGCAGACACTGCCAAGATTATCACTTTGAATTTGATCAATTACCATAACAATAAATATATTTGGGATGCTGATCCACACATAGTAGCTGGAGGCAACACTTCTGATCCAACGATCGGAGTTGGTCCAAATGAGACAAATTCTTTTGTTCTGTATTATAATGTTGAAAATCAGTATGGTTGTAAACTTAGAGATTCTATTTTATTCAATCTTGGTGTCAATCCTGTTACTGATTTTGATTATACATTGACTCAGTGTGGAGAATATAAAATTTGCTTTGAACATAATAATACTTTTAGTGGCTTTAATGTTTGGAATTTTGGCGATCTCACCACAGAAGATGATAAATCATTGGACAAAAATCCATGCTACACTTATCCTGATGCAGGCACATTTACTGTTACTTTGTCCAATATCACAAATGTATGTCCATTTAAAGATGTTCAGAAAACCATCACCATCAATCCACAAATTAAGTTGGAAGCCATTGCAGATGGCATTCTTTGTAAAGGTGATTCTTTGCATTTGAAGGCTTCATCCAATTTACAAAATGCACAATATCAATGGTTGGATATCAAAGGTAATGTCGTCTCCAACAACGGTGTTTTAAATCAACTTATTCTGAATGATTCCACCTATATTCTCAAGGGCACAGACAATTTTGGTTGCAAAGATTTAGATACAGTTTCAGTCTCTGTTTTCAGGTTTGATTATGATGTAGCACTAAAAGATAGTTTTTGTATCAATGAAGCCAGCAAAATCTCCTTGAATATCGCAAATCCTGATGACTATGTCATAACTTGGTCACCATCCCAGTACATACAAGCTGGAGCCAATACAAGCCAACCTACTATTTTGCCAATATCTGGTATTCAACTTCAATTGGCATTGCAGCACAAATCTACTGGATGCACTGATACATCAAGATATGTTCCCAAACTGACCCAGCCATTCGGTTTTGACGTCGATGTTCCTGAAGTATTTTGTAATGATGTAGAGACAGCGATTCAACTCAATATCGCTGATCCAAATGCATATAGCTATGTCTGGACACCCAACGATTGCATTATTTCAGGTAAAGATACACCCAAGCCGATACTAAAGATCAAAGAAGACAAGACCGTCCATGTAGTAGTCACCAACATATCAAGTGGTTGCCAAAAAGATTTAGATTTTGATGTGATGGCTGGAGATATAGTTGTAGTTGATGTCAATGCCGAGCCAGATTTGACGATTTATGAAGGGGAAGAACTTACGATCTACGTTCAAGATTCTGTAACTGGATCTGTTTATACATGGAGTACTGGTGAAACGGGTACTCACATTAGTGTACAGCCTTCTGAAGATACTGATTACATAGTGACAGTAACTGACGCCAATGGTTGTACTGCCACAGATTTGGTCACCGTGACAGTAAGGCGTGCCCAATGCGACGAAACTGATGTGTTTATACCCACTGCTTTTTCGCCTAATGGCAACAAGACAAACGAGACATTCAAACCATATAGCCATTTTATTGACGAAATGTATATGGTCATATATAATCGATGGGGACAAGAAGTCTTTTCGACCAATGAAAAAAATGGAGAATGGGATGGAACCTTCAAAGGGCAAGACTTGGCACCAGATTCTTATGCATTCTATATCAAGGTGAGATGTATCAATGCAGAAGAATATATTAAGCGAGGCAATGTGACATTAATAAGATAATTTTGGTAAATATATAAAAAATTGAAATATAAAAAAGAGTAAATTGAAACGATTAGCTATATTTGTGCTTTTAATACTCGTTGAGTGAAATCTTATAAAATTAAAAGTAATTTAATAGAATGCTGAGCAGAAGAAATGTAAGAGTTAAAGTAATGCAAGTTTTGTACGCACAAAATAGGGATGAGGGTTTAGACCAAAAATCAACCATCAAGGCTTATTGGAAAAAAATTGATGATAGTTTCGACTTGTTGCTATTCTCTATGTACAATTTGATACAGATTTCACGTACAGCAAGTGATGATTTCGAAAAAAGAAAAACGAAACATTTACCAAGTGACTTGGATAAGGTATTCACTCCCAAGCTTTGGACAAATGATATGATTCAAGCACTAGTTAAAAATAAAGCACTCCAAAAGAAATTTGAGTCCAATCATTATGCTCAAAAAGTAGATAAAGACCATTTTAAGACCATATATTTTGATTTTAGCAAAGAAGATGCATACATCCAATTTGTCAGCAGAGAGACCGATAAGGAAGAAAATCTCGAGATGCTCTTAGAATTGTTTAGATTTTGTAGGAGAAGCGAGTTCTTTAACGAAATCATTGAAGATCAATATGCCAACTGGGAAGACGATAAATCGCTCATCATAGGTACCATCAAAAAAATCTTGAAAGAGTTGCCAAATGATGACGAGAATTTCTTCATGGTATATTATCCAGATGCCGATACTTGCAAAGATTATGGAGAATTTTTGCTTTTGAAAACT
Source organism: Saprospiraceae bacterium (assembly GCA_046329385.1). Taxonomy (GTDB): domain Bacteria; phylum Bacteroidota; class Bacteroidia; order Chitinophagales; family Saprospiraceae; genus OLB9. Next base: position 576 of record JAXLUT010000031.1, on the reverse strand, counting down.
TTTGAAGACGATACAGCGTTGTTAAATATGATTCAGCCTGTATTGCAAAACTGGGATGCTGAGAGAGTGGCTATTTTGGATATGATCATGATAAAAATGGCCCTTTGCGAGTTTATATATTGTCCTACAATCCCGACCAAAGTGACGCTCAATGAATATGTAGAATTGGCTAAAAATTATAGCACTTCAAAGAGTAAAGAATTCGTCAACGGTATTTTGGACAAGTTATTGAATGAATTGACAGCCAAAGGTTTAATCAATAAAGAAGGACGTGGACTTTTGGATGAGTAGATATTTATAACATTACAAATTAAGCACCATGAACAATACAAAATTCCCCCAACTTGTGTTTTTATGTGTGGCTCTTGCTTGGAGTAATGCTTCATTTGCACAAGCCACCAAAGAAGCCATCATATTATATAATTCTCAGCCTGTAAAAGCTGAAATTACCTCTGATGGCAATGTCAATCATATCATCAGCGAAGAACCTGATTTCCTAAAAGGATTCACTTTAAAAGTGCAAGATTATGGACAGTTTATCGCAACACAACCCAAGGTAGCAGTAGAGAGCAAAAA
>JAXLUT010000030.1:0-31557 GCA_046329385.1 Saprospiraceae bacterium | reverse complement strand
ATGTCTCTGCAATCTGAATTGGTTACTGTACTTGGCAAATTCATTCCTAAGATCGTAAGAATGGACAAAGCTTGATGGAGATGAAAAAGTTAGTACAAATCACATCAGGTCGAGGTCCAGTAGAATGTACCCGAGTAGTGGCTCGGGTACTTCAAATTTTCTTACATGAAGCTATCAATTTTGGCTTTGAAACCAATATTATAGAGCAAATCAAAGGTAAGGGAGATCATTCAATAGAGACAGTGATAGTTCAATTGCAAGGTGATGCGAAGTTGCATAGTTTCTTGAAGACATGGCTTGGCACCATACAATGGATAGGCGGAAGCGAGGTACGAAAAAATCATCAACGGAAAAATTGGTTCATTGGCATTTTTGAAATGGACATCCAAGATACTTTCAAGATTGATGAGAAGGATATCATCTATCAGTCAATGCGCAGTAGTGGTGCAGGAGGCCAGCATGTCAATAAGGTAAGCTCAGCAGTCAGAGCTATTCACACTCCTACTGGTACGCAAGTAGTTGCAATGAATAGTAGATCGCAGATACAGAATAGGCAAATAGCCAAAGAAAGGTTGTTGGCAAAATTCGCTACTCTACACGAAAATAGTCTCTTAGACCAAATCACATCACAGTGGAAGCAACGTATCCAAATAGAGCGTGGCAATCCGACGCGAATATTTAAAGGACCACAATTTAAAGAGGTGAAGTAGATGGTTGTGAAATGTTGTGGATAGGTTAGTTGGGAAATTCATGTTGTAGAAAATGCAGCCAAATATTGCTTTTGGCTGTATTTTCAATCCTTAAAGTAAGATTAAAATACCTACTCTTTCGCCACAATATTGATCATTTTAGCTGGGACAACGATGATTTTTTGGACATCTTTGCCATCGATATACTTTTTGACCACATCAAAAGAAAGAGCCATGTCTTGTATTTCTTTGGGTGTCAAATTGGATGGCAACTCTACCAAGTCTCGCTTCTTGCCATTGATACAGACTGGATACTCCACCGTGTCTTTGACGAGGTACTTTTCGTTAAATAGAGGATAGTCTGCCTTATGAACTGAAGTGTTATGACCCAATAATTGCCACAATTCTTCGGTAATAAACGGTGCAAAAGGAGCCAACAAAACATTAAGTTGACTTAAAATTTCTCTTTTATTGCATTCCAATCTCTTGAGTTCGTTGACACACATCATGAAGGCACTCACACATGTATTGAACGAAAAACGCTCAATGTCTTCTGTCACTTTTTTGATGGTAGTATGCAAGACTTTGTATTCGTCAGCTGTAGGTGTTGCATCAGATACATTCCAACCATTCACATCAAAAAATAGGCTCCAGTATTTACGCAAAAATCTATTCACACCATCTATGCCTTTCGTATCCCAAGGCTTAGACTGCTCGATAGGGCCCAAAAACATCTCATACATTCGGAAACAATCGGCACCATATTGGGCCACTACTTCGTCTGGATTTTGTACGTTGTATTTTGACTTAGACATCTTTTCTTGGATGACATTGATGGTGATATATTCTTGACCATCAGCATCTTTTACCCAATAATACTTATCCTTATCTTGTTGAACATGATATAAATGTCCAAATGCTTGGTAGTAATCGTCAAATTTTGACTTATAGAGCCTATTTTGAGTATCCAAATAATCATAAACATAAGCCAATCTAATAGGATTTCCTCTATGAAAATCACCTGTGATATCTTTGCTGTTTCCAATCAAAATGTTGTCTCCAGCCATTTTGATATTTTCGGCATAATAGCCATACGCAGTGATCATTCCTTGGTTGATCAACTTTTTGAATGGCTCTATGGTAGGTACGTATCCCAAATCATATAAAAATTTGTGCCAAAACCGACTGTACATCAAGTGGCCCACAGCATGTTCAGTACCACCTACATACAGATCAACATCTTGCCAATAATCAATCGCTTGCTTTGATGCAAAAGCCTTGTCATTCGCTGCGTCCATGTATCTTAAAAAGTACCATGAAGACCCTGCGAATCCTGGCATTGTATCCGTTTCAAGTGTTTTGTCAACAAATTGGTTGACCCAAGATGCTGCTCTTGCCAATGGTGATTTACCTCCTGATGCTGGTTGGAAATTCTCTAATGCTGGTAAGGTAAGTGGTAATTGACTTTCGTCCAATAGATGCGCTACACCATCTGCACTATAAGCTATTGGAAATGGTTCGCCCCAATACCTCTGCCTGGAATAATTGGCATCTCTTAGCTTGTAATTGACCTTTCTGCTGCCGATGCCCATTTTTTCTATCTTGTTGAACATCAATTCGATAGCGTCCTTGACTTCAAGTCCATTGAGAAAGTCAGAATTGATAACTTTACCTGTTTTGTCGTGGAGAGTCGAGCCGCGATAATCACTTTTGTCTATGACATCAATGATCTCTAAACCAAATTTTTTGGCGAATACTTGGTCTCTTTCATCATCACTTGGCACTGCCATGATAGCTCCTGTACCATAATCTTTCAATACGTATTCGCCCAACCAAATAGGAATTTTACTGCCATTGAATGGGTGAATAGCAAAAGCACCAGTAAAAACTCCTGTGACTTCTTTTACTTCCGCCATGCGATCCACATCTGATCTGGAACTTACATAATCGATATAAGATGCTACTGCCGCTTTTTGACCTTCGGTAGTGATGGATGCTACTAAATCATGCTCTGGTGCCAATACCATGTATGTTGCACCAAAGATGGTATCCGGTCTTGTGGTGAATATCTCCAATGGTGCATGAAAACCATCAATTTGGAAAAACATTTGCGCACCTTCAGATCTTCCTATCCAGTTGCGTTGCATAGCTTTGAGCGCATCTGACCATTCCAAAGTATCTAAGTCTTGAAGCAATCTCTCTGCATACGCAGTAATACGCAGTGACCATTGCATCATTGCTTTTTTCTCCACTGGATGTCCACCACGCTCTGATTTTCCGTCCTTTACCTCATCATTGGCCAATACTGTTCCCAAGGCTTCACACCAATTGACAAATCCTGTTTTGCGATAAGCCAATCTATAATTCATCAATATATCATCCTGTTGTTTTGGACTCATGGTATTCCAATCAGCAGCTGTGAAAGCACTATCAAGGCTATTGTCAGCATGAACGCTTGCACTTCCTCCTGTTTTGAATTTTTCTTTCAAATTTTCGATAGACACAGCTTTGTTTGCTCCAAGGTCATAGTAGTGTTGATACAATTGAGTAAAGATCCATTGAGTCCATCTATAATATGAAGGATCTGATGTTTTTACTTCTCGGCTCCAATCAAAGCTGAAGCCGATATTGTCCAATTGCTCTCTATATCTATTGATGTTTTCATCAGTAGAAGTGGCAGGATGCACACCAGTTTGGATGGCGTATTGTTCTGCAGGAAGGCCAAAAGCATCATAGCCCATTGGATGCAATACATTGAAGCCTTTGAGCCTCTTGTACCTGGCAAAAATATCAGATGCAATATAACCTAAAGGATGACCAACATGGAGTCCAGCTCCAGAAGGGTAGGGAAACATATCTAAGACATAATATTTGGGTTTACCGCTATGATTGCTTACTTTGTAAAGTTCCGTATCTACCCAATTTTTCCTCCACTTAGGTTCTATATTTTCTGGATGGTAATGCATATAAAATTTTATTTTCTTTTGTGCCTATAATATTCAAAGATGCAAAATTAAATATTTTATTGGTATTTTGAAAAGCCTATTACAATTTATAAACTGACATCGAGTTTATTGCCTTTTTGTAATATTATAGCAAATCATGCTTTTTTTGTTAGTGTTTTTTTCAACTCAATCGTATATTTGTGATAACAATTGATCGCACAATGTCTAAGTTTGGCTTCATTCGCTTCTCTTTTTCCTTCATTTTTGTATTGTTTTTCTTTCATTTGATGGCACAACCATGGATCAAGGACGAAGATATGGCCCAACCTAATTTTTTCAAAATACAAGAGCAATTTGAAACGTATTGGAAAGATAGACCCGTAGAAAGGAGTTGTGGGTATAAACCTTTTAAAAGATGGGAATGGTATTGGCAAAATAGAGTGCTTCCAGATGGTAGTTTTCCCCCAGCTGGCATGGTACAGCAAGAATTTGAACAATACTACAAACGAAATCATCAAAAACAAAATGGCAATAGATTACCTGCCAATTGGCAAAGTAAGGGTCCATCAACCAGTGCTGGTGGTTATGCTGGTCATGGACGGGTAAACACCATCGCTTTTGACCCAATAACAGATCAAAAAATATATGTAGGCACTGGTGGTGGTGGATTTTGGAAGACATCTGATGGAGGTACGACTTGGTCAACCTCAACTGATGGTTTAGGAACACTTGGTGTTTCAGCCATAGCTGTTGATTACGTCGATCCAAATATCATTTACATTGGTACTGGAGATGGAGATGCAAGTGACAACTACTCTATAGGAATTCTAAAATCTACGGATGGAGGGGCAACTTTTAATCCTACTGGACTCAATTGGTCTACCAGCTCAAATTATTTGATAAGAAGAATTGTGATAATCTCTTCTGACCCAAATGTATTATTGGCTGCAACTTGATGGTATTTATAAAACATCCAATGCAGGTACTACATGGACTCAAAAACTTACAGGTAACTTTTATGATATTGAAGCGAATCCACATAATAATTCAAATACTTTTTTAGCCACAAGCAGCAATAAGGTTTATAAATCTAACAATCAAGGCGAAACATGGTCGAATCCATATACAGTAGGTACTAGCAATAGACTTTCGTTGGCAGTGACACCCGCAGACACCAATTATATATATGTCTTGTCTTCAAAGTCATCAGGTAATGGATTCAATGGTTTTTTTAGGTCAACAAATGGCGGCGGCTCATTCACCAGTATGTCCACTACACCCAATATTTTAGGATGGGAATTTGACGGTAGTGATTCAGGTGGTCAAGGTTGGTATGATTTGGCCTTGACAGCAGATCCAAACAATGCTAATAAAATATTCATAGGAGGAGTTAATACTTGGAAATCTACCAACGGAGGCACAACATGGACGCTTGTCAATCATTGGTCTGGAGCATCTGGGGTACAAACTATTCATGCTGATAAGCACGTATTGGCATTTCGGGGTACTGATTTATGGGAAGGAAATGATGGAGGAGTGTATAAGTCTTCTGATGGAGGAGTGAATTGGACAAATAAAACTAATGGCATTGTTCATTCGCAAATGTATAGACTGGGTGTTTCTCAATCTGATGGCAAGGTCATCACAGGTTTGCAAGATAATGGTACAAAATTATATGATGGCACTAATTGGACTGATGCTATCGGTGGTGATGGGATGGAGTGTATTATTCACAAAAATGATGGCACACTTTTTTATGGCGAATATTACAATGGAAATATTCTCAGAACCATGAACGAAGGACAATCTTTCGGGGCTATCAAAGAGCATATTGGTTCAGTGACAGGCGCATGGGTTACACCATACATTTTAGATCCGAACAATAGCAATACATTGTATATTGGGTATTCCAGTGTTTACAAGTCTATCAATCGAGGAGACACTTTTACTAATATAGGTAGCCTCGGCATAGGTAGTATCACATATATGGCTGTCGCACCTTCCAATGCTTCCGTCATAGTAGCTGGACATAGTACTGCGCTACGCAGGACTATAAATGGAGGTACCAGCTGGTCAACAATCACTTTGCCAGGATCAAATGTTACCTCTATTTATATCGATAGTGGCAATGTAAATATAATGTACATTACCATGTCCAATTATACTGCTGGATCAAAAGTATATAAAACTATCAATGGTGGCAGTTCATGGACCAATATGAGTGGTACATTACCCAATATACCAGCAAACTGTATCATCGGAGTCAATGGAATGACGGATGCTTTGTATCTTGGTATGGATGTAGGCATATATAGATATGATACATCTATAAGTGATTGGGTACTATTCAATACTAACTTACCAAATGTAGAAGTCACAGAGTTGGAAATCAATTATCAAACTGGTAAAATCTTTGCTTCTACGTATGGTCGGGGACTATGGTCCAGCGATCTTTTTGAAACACTTACATTTTGTGATCCACCATCGCAGTTGGCAGCTACTGATATAGGTGATACCCATATCAACATACAATGGAATGCACCAGTTAATGCTCCTGCCAATGGGTATGACATTGCTATTGTAAATGGATTTGGTGCACCCACCACTTTTACCAATACTACTTCATTAACTCATAGTTTCACAGGGCTTTTGCCTGGTTCATTGTACATAGTGTATATTCGGTCTAAATGTAGTTCAACCAATGCTTCTACTTGGATATCACTTGGTCAATTATTCACAAGTCCAGCATGCAATATAGGTGTCACCGATAGTGGTGGCAGTAGTAATAATTATAGAAATGGTGAAGATTTATATTGGACAATCTGTGGCCCTTCTGATTGCTATAAAGTGAAACTTGAATTTACAAGTTTTAGTGTAGAATCGGGTTGGGATGCCTTATATGTTCATAATGGTAATAACATTTCTACACCAATCATTTCAAGTGGATTGCCTATCACCTTAGCAGGTTTTCCGGCAGGTGGCTTTACGGGTACATCTTCTCCAGGAACGGTTACAAGTACACATTCAAGTGGCTGCCTGACATTAAGATTTTTATCGGATGAAGGTACAAGAAGTACTGGTTGGGCGGCACAAACTACCTGTATCAGACGTGACCCATTAGTGACTAATGATCAGAATAGTGGAGCAGGGAGCTTTAGATATGCCATTGACTGCATTATGGACAATGATACTGTTACCATAGCTCCAGCTTTAAATAATCAAAATATTGCACTATCTGGTTCGAGTATAGATGTTAATAAAAACATGCACATTATCCAATCCGGCGTCACATCCAAGTTGGTGGTAACAGCCAATGATTTTTTTCCTATTTTTAATGTTTTTTCAGGCAAAAATCTTGATTTGAAGTATGTTGATTTATTTCCAGACGCAGGCTTATGGGGTAGGGCTATTGTCAACAACGGAACACTTACCTTAAACAATGTCAATATTATTGAAGCTATTTCGAATTTAGGAAGTGGGTCAACCATCCAAAACAATGGTCAAATCACCATTAAAGGCAATTCACACATAAAATCGCAATAGTTGGTAGCAAATAGAAAACAAAAAACAGCCAACTTGGTGACATTTTTCTAATTAATAATAATAATCACACGTATATTTGTCCGTTTTTAATATTTGTCTATCGATTTTTTAGAGCTTTAGCGAACTAAAAGATCCAAAAACCCATTATGCTGTTATGTTTGAAAATTCAGATATGTTCAAAAAGATCAAGTCCATCTTTGTAGTGGATGACCCAAATGCCCCAGCTACAAAAGAATCTGATCCTAATAGTGCCAATGGTAGCAGCAATGAGAGTACTGCACCTGCTGGTGAAATAAGAAATTCAGTGCAGCCTGCTAGTATAGGTACACCAGATCAAAAGTTTACAGACTTGCTGCTCAAAGCCATTGAGTCTAACAATTTGAATGGCTTTGATTACTTAGAATTTAAAAACTCATTGAGGTCATTAGAAAATGTCATCCCAGACGAAGGGATGAGGTATAAATCTGCTTTTGAAATGGCAAAAACAATGGGCTTGACAAAAGAAAATCTTGTCCTTTCTGCTGAGAAGTATATCCAAATATTGAAAACCGAAGACACCAAATTTAAAGAAGCGCTGCAAAACCAAAAAGCCAAACAGGTGCAAGGTAGGGCAGATCAATTGGCACAGATAGAAAAATCTATTTTAGATAAGCAAGCCATGATCGAAAAACTTAATAAAGAAATTGAAGCTTCAAAATCACAACTGACATCTGTGAAGGACGAAATAAATGAAGCTGCTTCAAAAATTGATGGTACCAATCAGCAGTTTGTAGCATCTTACAATCTTGTTTATCATCAGATTGACCAAGATATTCAGAAAATAAAGGCAAATTTGTGATAAAATTGCATTTAGTATTATATTTGGCAGTTCTTAAGCAACATACATGACAGAACAAAAAACAAAATCTTTTTGGTCGCGTCCTGAGGGAATCACAGGTGGATTATTTTTGGCATTGGTCATCTTTGGGCTTGGATATTTTGCTATCACAAGTCTGGCAGCTATTATTGCCTTTGCATCTACTACGATGGGTGCGTTTATCTCATTGATGATCTTAGGTACGATTGTGTTCATGGCATTGGATAGCAAGACTAGGACCTTGGTCAGCTATATGTATAAAAGTGCTATGAGGTGGCTCACAGGCTTATTTGTTCAGATTGACCCTATAGGTATCTTAAAATCTTATGTAGAGGACTTAAAGTCCAATCTTACTAAAATGAATAGGCAGATTGCCCAATTGAGAGGTCAAATGCATAAATTGCAAGAAATCATTATCAACAATAAGAAAGAAATAGATACTAATCTAAGCATGGCATCAGAAGCAGCTCAAGCCAACAAACAGGCTCATGTTTTGCTCAAAAGCCGCAAAGCAGGAAGACTTCAAGATTCGAATGTAAAACTCGAAGACCTGTATAAGAAAATGGAGGTCTTGTACCGTGTTTTGGCCAAGATGTACGAAAATTCCGAAATATTGGTGGAAGATGTAACTGATCAGGTCATGGTCAAAGAGCAAGAGAGAAAGGCCATCTTAGCGAGTAATTCTGCCATGAAATCTGCCATGTCTGTCATCAAAGGCGACCCTGACAAAAAGGCAATGTTTGATGCTGCCTTAGAATCCATAGCTGATGATGTCAGCCAGAAAGTGGGAGAAATGGAGCGTTTTATGGAAGTTTCACAAGGGTTTATGCAGTCTATCGACTTACAAAATGGAGTTTTTGAAGAAGAAGGTTTAAAAATGCTCGAAAAGTGGGAAAATGAAAGTGTTTCCTTATTATTGGGTGGCGAAAAAGAATCTTTGATACTAAAATCCAATAATGATGATGATGTATTGGACATCAACGCACCACTCAAGCAACCCGAAAAAGTTGGAAGAACAAATCAGTACGATAATTTATTTGAATAATTTTATTTTAAAAACAATAACACAAAATGGCAACCAGACTTACAGGATTTTCTAAATTAGTCATAACATTATTGATACTTGCAGCAGTCTTTTTTGGTGGAAGATACTTGCTCAATAGTACAAAATTTGGACAAGACATCAAGAAACAAGCCGATCAAGCAGCAGCGCAAAATGACAACGGATCTACTTCAGAGCCAGTTGTGGCAGGACCATCAGGGCCAAGAGACCCCAATACACTTAGAGTACAGTTGGTGACTTGGGGAGGCTACGCACCTGGGTTATATTTCAACGAAGGAGCCAGTGCCAATGAGCAGTCTCGATTTTTTAAGGATTATGGTTTCAAAGTAGAATTCAGGGTAGAAAATGATTTGATCAAGGCAATGGAAGCTTGGATGGCAGGCGAATACGATGTGTTGGTACAGACGGCTGACGCATTTTCATTATACACAGCGCCAAAAGATATCAATGCCTTCGCACCGAAAGCATTCATGCAAGTGGACTGGTCACGTGGAGGCGATGCTGTGATAGTCAAGCGAGGCATCAACTCAGCCAACGACCTCAAAGGCAAAAGAATAGCTGTAGCAGTACCTTCTCCAGCGCAAACCTTGCTCAATAATACCCTAGAGGCTGCTGGCTTGAAATATTCTGACGTCAATGTCATCAAAACAACAGACAACTTGAAGGCTGCTGAACTATTCCGTACCAAAGATGTAGATGCTGCAGTGGTTTGGAGTCCAGATGATCAATTGGCAACTGCAGATGTGCCAGGATCAAAGATACTCGTGACTACTCAACAGCAATCACACATTATAGCCGATATCATGTTTGCCAGCGAAAAGACCATACAAGAAAAGAGAAATATGATCAATGGCTTTTATGAAGGTTGGATGAAAGGCGTTGCGGAACTCAATGCGAGCAAATCTAACCAAGCCAAGGCAGCCAAATACTTAGGCGAAATCAATGGCCTCACAGAGGCAGATGGAGCTGGCATGATGAGTACTGTTTATTGGACAAATCAAGGTGACAATGTTAACTTCTTCGGTTTGAACTCAGCATATAAGGGACAAAGAGGTCAAGATTTGTACGAAAAAATGGCCAAGAAATTTGTAGAGACAGGCGACTCGCCAAATGCTGCTCCAGCTTGGAGATCTGTGATTTATACAGGTGCGATCACTGCTGCTCAAGCCAATCTGCAAGGACCATCTTATGAAGCAGAGAAGTCAAAAACATTTGCCCCCGCTACCAAAGCTGAAGTCAATGCACCAGCTATTGCATCTAAGCCAGTTAGCATCAATTTTCCAACGGGCAAATTCATTTTGGACGAAAATGCCAAAACTATCATTGATTTTCAGTTTGCAGAATTGGCCAAAACATTTGCAAATGTTAAGGTGAGAGTAGAAGGTAATACTGATAATGTGGGTAGTCCTGCATCCAATAAAGTGTTGTCTGAAAAAAGGGCAAAATCTGTGGCAGATTATTTAAAATCACAATATGGAATGGATGCTAATAGATTTGTCATAGTTGGCAACGGATCAAGCAAACCAGTATCTGGTTGTGAAGCCAATGCTGATGAGTCTTGTAAAGCCAAAAACAGAAGAACAGAGTTTCAAATCATAGGTGACTAATGTAGATGAAGTTTTTCATCACAACATAAAATAAAAGATGAGTGCCAATAAAACATGATTTTGTTGGCACTCATCTGTTTTAAGGTAGATTGTTTGTATATCATTGGTCTTAAGTACAAATAAGTATTTCATCTTTGCTTTCAATTCATCTTACTAAATTTAGCCAATCACAGTGAGAAAATGATTAAATTTGCACATCTTAGCGTTTTTAGTGTATGGTAGATCTCCTCATTTATCTTATAATTGGTGTTTTTTTGGCACTTTTATTTTTTAATGTTTATTTTAGAGTTAAGGTCTTTAAGGTATATAAAACATTGGTGCAGAATAAAATAGAGTTTGATTCGTCGCATATCTTCAACCGTACGAAACTAGAAACTGAGGTACTTCCTAAGTATCCTAAATACCAAAATGAAATTTTACTCTTTATTGGCCACATCAGAAAGTCACTTACAATTGGAGTCATTTTGGTACTTTGTATTACGATCATGGGCTTTATTTTAAAAAGAATCTAAAATACTTTAATTTGAAAATTGGACTGGTAGGTGTTGGACATTTAGGTAAGATACATTTGAAATGTTTGCTCAAAACACCATTTGAATTGGTAGGTTTTTATGATACAAATGAAGCATTGCGCTCCGAAATGGCAGCAGCAAATGGTATCAAGGCTTTTGACGATTTACAATCGCTTTTAGATGCTGTACAATGTGTTGATATCGTCAGTCCTACGACTTTTCATTTTGAGATAGCAAAACAGGCCATCACACAAGGTAAGCATGTATTTATCGAAAAACCACTAACAGAGACTACTGCGCAAGCCAAAGAATTGGTTGAATTGGCAGCCCTTTATAACGTAAAAGTGCAGGTAGGACATGTAGAGAGATATAATCCAGCTATACGATCTATGACTGGTATTGATTTTCATCCCAAGTTTATCGAAGGTCATCGGCTAGCTGTCTTCAATCCTCGCGGCACTGATGTTTCGGTGGTTTTGGATTTGATGATCCATGATATAGACATTGTCCTCAGTATGATTAAAGACGAAGTAAAATCTGTACATGCCAATGGTGTATGCATAGTAAGTAGTACACCAGATATTTGCAATGCTAGGATCGAGTTTGTAGGTGGAGCTGTAGCCAATCTTACTGCTAGTAGGATCAGTATGAAAAATATGAGAAAAATCAGGGTATTCCAGAGTGATGCATACATCAGTCTTGATTTTTTGGATAAAGATGCCCAAGTGATCAAAATAGAAGATCATATCGAAGGCGACAATTTTTCTGGTATGACCATGCCAACAAATAGCGGTTTGAAACGTATCATTATAGAGGCACCTTCGATCATGCAAAACAATGCCATCGAAGACGAACTCAATGATTTTTTTCAAGCAGTGATCAACAAGGCTCCAGTCAGTGTCACCATACAAGATGGTTATCGAGCGCTACATCTGGCCCAGTGGATCCAAGATAAAATAGACGAAGCCCAATGATTAGAAAATTTGCCGCCTTCGTGGCGATTATTTTTTTGACGCAGTCATGTGGATTGACTGACAATGAATCGCCCTTGCCATTTTTTTTGGATTTGTCCAGTCCAAGTGTAAAAGCTGTAGCCACTTTTGGCAATGATACCCACAAAATTACCGATGTTTGGGTATTTGCTGACGGACAAATATTGGGTGTGTTCCCCTTGCCTGCCACAGTGCCAGTGACACTTACGGGCAAGGAGCAAGAGATAACAATCCTTGCAGGTATTCGGAATAATGGGATGAATGATCAACCAGTTTTTTATCCCTTTTATCAATCTATTGTAAAAAAACTGAATCCTGCTGCCAATGAGCATATCACGATTCCTTTGGATTTTAAGTATGTGGATAATGCTAAAATACCAATAAACGAAGGTTTTGAAAACACTAATAGCTTCTCTTTGGACATCGATAACAAGCCTGAAACGTTTATTTATCCAAGTACTTCCACGGCAATTTTAGGTAAATATTCTGGTGAAGTGACCTTAAATTCTTCATTGAGCTTTGTTGAGGTTGCCAACACACAACCCATTTTGGCAGGAGACAATTCAAGGAGAAAGTTATATCGAATTTGATTATAAAGGTGATGGCGAAATCGCAGTTGGCTTGGCCAAATTCAGGAATGGCACCATCAATATTGAGTATTTTTTATTTGTACCTGGCAAGGCAAACTGGAATAAAATCTATGTGGAAGTTACCGATAAACTCTCCTCACAAGATTATGAAAAGTATTTGGTTCTTTTAGCATTCAGTAAAACTGGCAATAGTCAAGAGTCCAAAATAAATGTGGACAATTATAAACACGTGCATTTCTAACACTCGATGAACGAACAACGGAAACTGGAATTGCTCATTTATCGCACTGGTGATTTTATCGCTGCTTTTTTGGCGTGGTTGCTGTTTTTTATATATCGTAAACAATTAGAAGCTCCAGGTATCGCTTTGTCTGAAATCATGAGTGACCCCAAATTATGGCAAGGCTTGATCCTTATCCCAGTTATTTGGATGGTACTTTACTCAATATTTGACAAGTATAGGGATATTTATAGATATTCAAGATTAGAAACGCTCAAAAGCACATTTTTTACTTCATTTTTAGGAGTGCTGCTTTTGTTTTTTTCTGTTCTGATGGATGATAAAGCATTGAATTTTACTTCATATTTTTCACTATTTTTCCGATTGTTTTTGTTGCATTTTTGCATTACAGCTATTTTCAGGATGATCATACTTACTGTAGCCAGTAGGAGGTTAAAGTCTGGTTTGGTAAGCTACAATACAATCATCATTGGTGGTGATAAAAATGCAGTAGATTTGTACGAGGAGATTAAAAGTAGGCCTTACAGCTTAGGACATCATTTTGCTGGTTTTATTGATAGCAATGGCAGAAGTAAGAATCATTTGGAGGCAATGTTACCTAAATTGGGTAAATTAAATGATCTACAGCAGGTACTGATCGACCATAAGATAGAAGAGGTCATCATCGCCGTAGAAACATCAGAACACAATAAGCTTAAAAGTATTCTCGATGCGCTTTTTGATTTTTCTGACAAGATACTCATCAAGGTCATTCCCGATACTTATGATATCATGGTGGGTACAGTCAAGATGAATCATATCTACGGTGCTGTTTTGATAGAAATTGATCAAGAGTTGATGCCAAATTGGCAAAAAGTGGTCAAACGATTGATGGACTATGCGATCAGTTTTGTAGCTATTGTTATCCTATCTCCAATCATCATCATGAGCATGATAAGGGTGAAACTTTCATCAAGAGGACCTATATTTTATACTCAAGAGAGGATAGGGATTAATGGCAAGCCCTTTAACATTATAAAATTCAGGTCGATGTATCTGGAGTCTGAGAAAGATGGCCCACAACTCTCCAGTGACCATGACGATCGAGTGACACCTTGGGGCAAGGTGATGCGCAAGTGGAGGATTGACGAAATTCCTCAATTTTTTAATGTGATTATTGGTGATATGTCTATCGTAGGCCCACGACCCGAACGGCAACATTATATAGACTTGATCTCAAAAGAGGCGCCACATTATAAACATCTACTCAAAGTGAGACCAGGCATTACCTCTTGGGGCCAAGTGAAATATGGCTATGCTTCCAATGTCCAACAAATGATACAGCGTTTGAAATTTGACATCTTGTACATTGAAAATATGTCGTTGTCTCTCGATATTAAGATTCTGTTTTACACCTTACTAGTATTGATCCAAGGTAAGGGTAAGTAATGGAGAGACAGACCATTTTTTTTGATTTTTAATATATTTACAAAATAAGCATAACTTTGTGCAATATTTGTATGTTCTGAAATATGAGATGTACATGGTATGAATGCATTGATTTTAAAAGAATTAGTCAATGATTCAAGTTCAAGTGTAGTAGTAATGAATTTGTTCTTTTTGGCCTAGTCATGTATGTTTTGGTAATTGAAGCAGATTTTCAAATATTTGATGTGTCATTTATTTTTTGAATTTTTTTCCAATTTTTGGATGAAGTTGAATTGATGTTTATTAAGTGAATGGGGAAATTTCAAATACCCAAATACACACAAATACAAAATTTATTCGATTGTCCGAGTATATTGATGAATAAAACAATTTATATCAATTTTAGCATTACAAGTGATCAACGAAAACCTTAGACCCATAACAGATTGGTTACCCATTACCAAAAAAGAGACCGATGCCCGTGGATGGGATGAATTGGATGTCATCTTGGTGTCAGGTGATGCTTATGTAGATCATCCTACCTTTGGTACTGCCGTCATTGGGCGTATCATTGAGAGCGAAGGATTTAAGATAGCGATCATACCTCAACCCAATTGGAAAGATGATTGGCGAGATTTCAAGAAATTTGGTAAGCCAAAATACTTTTTCGGAGTGACAGCTGGCTGTATGGACTCCATGGTCAATCATTACACTGCCAACAAGCGGCTTGATCTACAGATGGATACACCATAGGCGGCGCTGCTGGTTTCCGGCCTGATTATGCCACTTCGGTTTATACCCAGATACTCAAAGAGATCTATCCTGATGTCCCTGTCATGATCGGTGGTATAGAAGCATCTTTAAGAAGAGTGACGCATTATGACTATTGGTCGGATAGACTTATGC
This sequence comes from Saprospiraceae bacterium, assembly GCA_046329385.1. Classification (GTDB taxonomy): domain Bacteria; phylum Bacteroidota; class Bacteroidia; order Chitinophagales; family Saprospiraceae; genus OLB9. The sequence goes on along the minus strand of JAXLUT010000030.1, from coordinate 16,206 downwards.
CATCTATTTTGGTAGATTCGCAGGCAGACATTTTAGTGTATGGTATGGGTGAGCAGCCACTAAGGCAGATACTTAGACTCATTAAGAAAGGTGTACCACTTACATCCATCAAAGATATCAATCAAATTGCTTACCTGACTGACAAGCTATCTGAATCTAAAAAATGGACAACAGTATCATTGGTCAGCCATGAAGTCTGCTTGCAAGATAGGATCAAATATGCTTCCAACTTCAAAATAGTTGAAGTTGAATCCAATAAATGGAACGCCAACAGGATAACACAGCAAGTCATGGGCAAAACTTTGGTGATCAATCCTCCTTGTGTGACCATGACCGAAGAAGAGATGGACTATTCTTTTGACTTGCCATACACAAGACTTCCGCATCTAAGTACAATAAGCGTGGGGCAATACCAGCTTATGAAATGATTAAGTTTTCTATCAATATGCACCGTGGTTGCTTTGGTGGGTGTAGTTTTTGTACTATTTCGGCGCATCAAGGTAAGTTTATAGCATCGAGGTCAGAAGCATCTATCTTGAGAGAGGTAGAAACCATTACCAAACATCCTGAATTTAAGGGCTATATATCAGATATTGGAGGTCCATCAGCCAATATGTACAAGATGAAAGGTAAAGATGAGAGCATTTGTGCAAGGTGCCAAGCTCCAAGTTGTATCCATCCTGTGATATGTAGTAATCTCGACGTATCACACAAACCGCTGACACAAATTTACAAGAAAGTGGATGAGCATCCTAAGGTCAAAAAAGCTTATGTTGGTTCGGGTATTCGCTATGACCTATTGGTAGATGATTTCAACAAGAACAATCAAGATGGCAATCATGATGAATACATGGAGCAATTAGTCACCAGACATGTATGTGGCCGGCTAAAAGTGGCACCAGAACACACTGGTGATGCCACACTCAAGATCATGCGCAAACCATCCTTCAAATATTTTAAGAAATTTAAAGAAAAATATGATAAAATACAAGAGAAACATGGACTAAAACAGCCTTTGATTCCTTATTTTGTTAGTTCACATCCAGGTACGACAGAAGAAGATATGGCCAACTTAGCTGCAGAAACAAAGGCATTGGGTTTTAGACTGGAGCAAGTACAAGATTTCACACCTACTCCTATGACAGTGGCTACAGAGATATATTATTCAGGTGTCCATCCATATACTTTACAGCCTGTCCACACTCCAAAATCAAAGGAAGATAAGATAACCCAAAATAATTATTTCTTTTGGTACAAACCAGAATTTCGCAATTGGATAAGAAATCGTTTACAAAAACTCAACAGACCAGATTTGGCAATGCAGCTTCTTGGCGATGACAAGCCTATGCCTGCCAATACATGGCGTAAAAAAGGTAAAGAAACCAGTAAAAAAGAAAAGTTTAAACAAAATCAAAGTGGACAAAACGCTAAAGGTTCGATCACAAAGGCAAATCCAAAGAAAAAATAGATAAAATGCCGATGCGAATGTTACTTCACATCGGCTATATTTTATTGAGGAATGGAGAGATTAAAACTCCTCAGGTTGTTGGCCCCACTGCTCAGGTGACCTCCACAATGCTGAAAGCAATAACTCCCTGATGAAGAAAAACTCTTTCGGAAGTTTATTGTAGAATGTGGAGAAAAGTTCTTCATGTGAGAGCAATTCTTTCTTCCACACTTCGCGATCTATGGTCATGATTTTTTCAAATTGCTCTTGAGAAAATGCCAAACCTGTCCAGTCTATATCTTTGTATCTTGGCACCCAACCGATGGGGCTCTCTACAGCCGAAGCTTTGCCATTGATCCTGCTGACTATCCATTTTAATACTCTCATGTTTTCGCCAAATCCAGGCCAAAGGAATTTGCCATTTTCGTCTTTTCTAAACCAATTGACATTGAAAATACGAGGCGCATCTGGCAGATTTCTACCAAATTGCAGCCAATGGTTGATATAATCGCCTATATTGTATCCCATAAACGGCAACATTGCAAATGGATCTCTCCTCACGACGCCTTGAGCACCGAAAGCTGCTGCTGTTGTCTCGCTACCCATTGTTGCGGCCGTATATACACCAAAATTCCAATTGAATGATTGATATACCAATGGTATGCCAGTGGCTCTTCTACCACCAAATACAAATGCCTTTACTGGAACTCCAGATGGATTGTCCCAGTTCTCGTCCACTGCTGGATTGGCATAAGCTGGAGCTGTAAATCTACTATTTGCGTGGGCAGCAGGTTTGCCACTAGTCTTGTCATAAGGTAGGCCGTGCCAGTCAGTCAATCCATCGGGTACTTCTTTGGTCATACCTTCCCACCATACATCTCCATCTACAGTGATGGCGACATTGGTAAAGATGGTATTTGCCTTGATGGTGTTCATAGCATTTGGATTGGTCTCATAGTTGGTGCCTGGAGCCACTCCAAAATATCCGCTTTCTGGATTGATAGCCGTTAATGCACCATTTTTATCACGATGTATCCATGCAATATCATCACCTACGGTAGTTATTTTCCAACCATCCATGGCTTTAGGTGGGATCAACATTGCAAAATTTGTCTTGCCACAAGCACTAGGGAAGGAAGCTGCTATGTACGTTTTCTTTTTTTCTGGCGATTCTACACCCATGATCAACATGTGTTCAGCCAGCCAACCTTCTTCGTTGGCCATGACAGATGCAATCCTTAAGGCAAAACATTTTTTACCCAAAAGTGCATTGCCACCATAGCCACTGCCATAAGAGATGACCAAACGTTCTTCAGGAAAATGTGTGATATATTTTTCTTGATTACAAGGCCATTTTACATCTTGCTCACCAGGTTGTAATGGCGCTCCCAATGTATGAACGCACTTGACAAAATCACCTTTCTCAATGTATGGAAGCGCCTGATCGCCCATTCTTGTCATGATCTTCATATTGACAACAACATACTCAGAGTCAGTTACTTGTACGCCATATCTTGAATATGGTGATCCTAATGGCCCCATGCAAAATGGTATGACATACATGGTACGTCCTTTCATACAACCTTTGGCCAATTCGTTGAGAATGCCTTTCATTTTTGACGGCTCCATCCAGTTGTTGGTGGGGCCAGCATCATCTTTGGTGCGGCTGCAGATAAAGGTACGATCCTCTACTCTCGCGACATCACTTGGATCACTAAAACAAGCATAACTATTTGGTCTTTTTTCTGGGTTTAATTTGATGAAAGTACCTTTATCTACCAATTGTTGACAAAACTGGTTGTACTCTTCATCTGATCCATTGCACCAATAGGTATTGTCGGCTTGAAAGTAAGTAGCCAACTCGTTGACCCAAACATGAAGGTCTGTGTGGTGCGTATCAGCACCTTGATTTGAAAAAACTGATTTATTCATTAGTGGTAACATTTGATGTCACAAAAATAGTAAACAAAATCAACAAATTGTATGTCTGATGACATTTATCATTTCAAACATGAAGTAAACAATTAACTTGGCAATGGAGTGATTTTAATTAGTTGTAAACAATTCTCTCAAAGTAATTTTAGTAGAGAAAATTGGTGTATTGATCGAAAATGAAGATATATTCTGATAAAAATTTTTGCAATTTGCAACCAAAAAATACTAAATATCGTCAATGACCAAAATCAAAACAATGGACATGAAGTGTTTTTTTACAACCATGCTGATAATTGGAACAGCTTATGCTAGCCAATCTCAAGTGATAATCTCAGGCAATGTCAAAGACGAATTAAGTCAACCTATTGTGTATGGGAGTGTTTCGTTATTGAATGCTAGTGATTCTACATTGGTCAGAGGAAGTTTAACAGATTTGGATGGCAATTACACTATTGAAAATGTGAGCCATGGTTCTTACATCATCTTAGCATCATATTTAGGCTACGAAAATGTGTATTCATCTTTGATTGCACTCAAGGCTGACAGCAAAAGAGCAACTGTTGATATTCAATTGGTCAATAAAGGTGTTTTATTGCAAGAAACCGTGATCACAGCAAAAAAACCATTTTTGGAGCAAAAGTCTGACAGACTCGTAGTCAATGTCGCTAATAGTGCCGTAGCCGCTGGCGGCACTGCGATGGACATAATAAAAAAGGTTCCTGGAGTAGTGGTGACAGAAAATAAAGTAACCATGGGAGTGCAGTCAAAATCTCCAAATTTGGGTAGATGGAAAACCTTCACAATATACTGATATGAATGCTCTCTTGCGAGATATGCCTTGAGACCAAATTGACAAAATAGAATTGATCACCCAACCTGGTGCCGCCTTTGATGCAGCAGGTGGCCCAATACTCAATGTTGTTTTAAAGAGAAATGCCGATTTAGGTTGGAAAATTGCTACGGCTTTGACCTTATCTGGTTATAGCGTTGACCAAAGCAGATTTGATCAAGACCTTAGAAATTATGGTCGTTGGAATCCATCAGTAAATGTCAATTATAGAGCTGGAAGTATAAATTTGTTTTCAAATATATCATACAATGCTGGCAACTCTTATAGCGGAAATGACCTAACAAGAACAATCAATGAGGAAGTGTATCGCAGTAAAAATTTTGATGAATTTGATTATAAGTTTACCAATGTCAGACTAGGTGGCGATTATTATCTAAATGATAAAATAACGATGGGTACATCATTCCGAAATTGGTTGCGCACAGGTAGTGGTCTTGCCCTTATTAAAACTGGTGTATATAACCTTGATGAGACCATCAATTATAACAATTTCAATACAGACTTAGTAGAAGATAGAACCAGGGGAGGCAAATATTGGAATCTTTACTTCAAAAATGACTTAGACAAAAACTCTGGTAAGCAGTTGACCTTGGATTTGGATTATAACCGATTCAACACAACGCTGACCAATGATTTGTATATTTATCAACCTAACCAACCAGAAAAAAAATCATTTTCGCAACAAATTGTGGATCAACCAGTCGATATTTTGGTGGGAAAAGTGGATTATACCCATCCTTTTGACTCGACATTTTCAATCCAAACGGGTCTAAAGTCATCTTTTGCTACAGTTGATAATCAGCTTACCTTCACAAGAGGCCACATCATTTCAGAGTTGGAATCCAATGATTTTTTGTATAAAGAAAATATTAATGCTGCATATATCAATGCAAGTAAGATGATAGGAAAAATAGAGTTGAAAGCTGGCTTGCGTTCCGAACAAACCGTAGTCAAAGGTAGTTCTATGGGCATCGATACTTTGAAAAGAAATTATACTCAGTTGTTCCCGAGCGCAAGTATTTTGTATAAGATCAATCAAAACTTAGCCATTCAATCATCTTACGCCCGAAGAGTGAATAGGCCTGGGTTTCAGCAACAAAATCCTTTTTCAAATTTCTTTGATTCGCTCACTTACACAAGAGGAAATCCTAATTTGAAGCCAGAAGATAATCATACAGCACAGCTGAAATTGACCTTTGATGGGCAGCCTGTATTTGGTGTATCTTATAGCTTGACCAATGACGTCATCATCCAAAATGCACCTAAGTTGGAAGGTACCAAAACTTTCGCAACCGTCGAGAATCTTGCACAAAATAAGCGTTGGGAAATCCAACTCAATTTTCCTATTAAATTTGGCAAGATAATCGATGGATTTGGTGGAAATCAAGCCATTTACAATGCATACAACGCCGATTATTTGGGTTCTCCATATACTGCATCTAGGTGGCATTGGTTAGCTTATTGGCAAATTAATGCCAATCTACCCAAAGATTTTAAACTCGAATTTGGTGGATTTTATATGACAAAATTCCTAGAAGAATTCGTAGTTATCGATCCGATTGGTGGAGCTAATTTGGGCGTTTCCAAGTCATTCAACGATAATAAAGGCAAGGTGTCTCTTAGTTGGAATGACATATTTTATTCTGAAAATGCAAATATTACCATTCAATACCAACAAATTAATTTGAGGCTTTTGCAAAAAGAGTTTACGCGCAATTTGAGACTGACGGTCAGTTATTCTTTTGGCAATACCAAGCTAAAAGGTCAAAACAGATCCGCTGCTTCAGAGGCCGAAACATCAAGGGTAAAAGTAGAATAGGGTAGGAGATATTATTTTATAAAAATGAGAGAATAATTATTTTGGTTTAGTTTGAAAAATAAATCCCAAATAGTTTTGTGTGTATGACAAAATACACCAAGCTGCGGCATTAACAAATTTTCAAGAATATGCCCGATTGAAAAAATGTGAATATCAAATTTTGAATTGGAATATCTTATCAATGAAACTCATAAAAGTTACTTATCACTAAGATTTTCAATCTTTTGAGCCATTTTAAACCATAAAAATAAAGATTTTCACTTCAATCCTCCCAATCTCCTGATCACCTCTGATGCCATCGTCAAGCCAAATAAAGCTGGCATATATGATATAGTGCCATAAAATGACCGCTTATAGTTTTTGCCATCGGTCAGTCTAAGGGCTTCTTTGGGTTGGATCTCATCAGAATAGACAGAGATGATACCCTTCCGTATGCCTTCGGCTTTCAACCTCTTGCGGATGACGTGTGCAAATTTGCATTCCTTGGTATTGGCAATGTCGGTGATTTTTATTTTTGAAGGGTCGAGCTTGCCTCCTGCACCCATAGCACTGATGATTTTTGACTTGGCTCTCACGGCAGAAGTCAATAAAGTGAGTTTGGGCGTGACACTGTCTATACAATCCATGACAAAATCAAATTGGGATGCTGCAATGAGATTGGTCATATCTTCTGGTTCCATAAACTTTTCATAGGCAGTGATATCCAACTGTGGATTGATGTCCAAAAATCGTTGTTTTAGCAATGCTGCTTTGGACATACCGATAGTGGAGTGTGTGGCTTGCATTTGTCTGTTGATATTGGTTGGATCTACTACATCTCCATCTATGATCGTGATCTTGCCAATACCAGCTCTCACCACAAATTCGCCAGCATAACTGCCTACTCCACCTAGGCCAACCAATAATATATTGGCATTTGCCAACATCTCAATACTGTCTTCGCCTATCAACAACTCAGTCCGCTCTAACCAATGTGGTACTGCCATTTCTCGCTAAAAAACTTTTTAAAATTTTCGAATAATACTGTTTGGATGGTTGATATTTCCAATCCCTTGATATCGGCAAAGATAGCATAACGTTGTTGAATTGTCAGAGTAAAATCACTATCAGTTTCTAAAAACATCCTATCCTCTGGTAAATAAGCTAACATTTCTTGCATAGTTGCTGTCATTTGATTGTGTGGCGCTATCGATAGGTAAATACCTGCATCTATGACTTGCTGGGCCAAGGTCTTATTCCTTACAAAACCATGCACTACCCAAGGAGTTTGCTTATAATTTTTAGCCAATCGCAGCAATCTATCAAAGGCCCTGACACAATGCAAAACGACTGGTGCATTCAGTTCATTGGCTAAAAGAAGTTGTTGAATCACTATTTCTTCTTGGACATCTAAGTTATTTCCTTTGATTTTATCCAATCCAAATTCACCTAAACCAAGACAATTAGAATTTTGCAAATAATGCATCCGCATGATATTTATCTGAGTGTCGTCCAATATATTTAATGTCCACCAAGGGTGATAACCTATGGTATAATAGGTCGCATGTTTATATTTATCAGGATGAATGGAGACCACTTCCAACACATCATCTCCATCCTGTATTTGAGAATGTGTATGAAAGTCAATAAATTTCAGCTGTTGAATATCCAATTTTGATATGATTTGCCGATCCAAAACTAAAATTATTTTCCAATAAAATAAAAATACCTTGTTGTTTTAGGCAACGAAATAATTTTCCATTCACTCATTAATCCGTAACTTTGCCATCATTTTAATAGCTTTAAATATTAGTATGGATTACACAGTAAAGGACAGATTTATCAAATATGTACAAGTAGATACTCAAGCAGACCCAATGAGCAGTACTTTTCCATCATCTGCCAAGCAAAAAAATTTGACCGCCATCCTATGCGATGAGTTAGACCAGCTCAAGATCACCTATAGTACTAATGATGCTGGATATATTTACGCCCATCTACCATCCAATGTAGAAAAAGATGTACCAAAGGTGTTTTTTTGTGCCCATATAGATACTGCACCTGATTGTAGTGGCACCGATGTAAAACCATTGGTACACAGCAATTATCAAGGCCAAGATTTGACTTATCCAGATGATGATAGTTTGATCCTCTCTCCAACCCAACACCCAAATTTGAAAGAAAAATTGGCCACGACCTCATTACAGCCAGTGGCCTGACCTTGTTGGGTAGCGATGACAAATCTGGTGTTGCTATTATAATGGATGCTTTACATCAATTGAAAAACGATCCATCTATACCACATGGTTCAGTCAAAGCATTATTTACCACAGACGAAGAGATCGGTAAAGGTGTGGCAAAGGTAGATCTCAAACTCTGGATGCAGACTTCGGTTATACGCTGGACTCTGGTGATCTGGGTTGCTTTGAAGATGAAAACTTTTCGGCCAATGCGCTCAAAATCACTATCCAAGGTGTCTCTGCACATCCTATATGCCAAAGGAAATATGGAAAATGCCATCAAGATTGCAGCTGAAGTGATAGCGGCCTTGCCAAAGTTGTGTTTGACACCTGAGACCACTGAGCATAAAGAAGGCTTCATCCATCCTACCAAAATCCAAGGTGGTTTGGAATCAGCGACCATAGACTTCATCCTTAGAGATTTTGATACTGAAAAACTGGATGAATACGCCAATCTGGTCAATGAAATCACAGAAAATGTATTGAAATCGTATCCAAATTCTACCTATACCAGTGAGTCGAAATACCAATATAGAAACATGAAAGATGTATTAGAAAAACATCCACATGTGAGTCAATTGGCGCTCCAAGCTATGGAAAATGTAGGCGTCAAACCACAATATGGCAGTATCAGAGGTGGCACAGATGGGGCAGCACTTTCACATTTAGGCTTGCCTTGTCCCAACCTTTTTGCTGGTGAGCAGGCCATCCATTCCAAATACGAATGGGTCTCCGTACAAGACATGCAGAAGGGAGTAGATACCGTACTCGAAATATGCAAATTAGTGGGCAAAATGTAAGGGCTTCATAGTATTATCATATTTTCAAGCATAATTGATATACCTTTTTTATCCATTCACACCAAATTTTTAAAAATGAATTCGAAAACAGTTTTATTTTTTCTTTTCGTCGCTTTCGCCAATATTTTGAAAAGTCAATGCAACATTTCTGAACTTCAAGTAGAAGCAAGTGAGTGCAATGTGAGTGGTGAATTTTTTGTCACCTTGGACTTCAATCATGTAGGGACTTCACAAAAATTTAGAATTTTGGGCAATGGTATCAATTATGGTACATTTTATTACGATTCTATTCCTGTGAAAATTGGACCATTGAGTGCAAATTGTACGACCAATTACGAATTTGTGGTGCAAGATGTTGAAAACACAGCTTGCTCAGCATTTACCCATCTTGGTACAAAATGCTGTGATAACAACTGCAGTTTAAAATTGTATGATGTCAAAGCTTATGATTGCAATGATGGTAAATATACCTTGAGCTTCAATATGCAACATAATGCACCTGACAATGGATTTGACTTGTACAATAATGGTGTACATTACGGCTATTATCAATACAGCAGCTTGCCATTGACTCTCAAAAACTTTCCTGCCAAAGCCCACCAAGCCACCAATCAGATTGTGGTGTGCGCTAATGACAACCTGCATTGTTGCGATACCATTCAGCTCACCAATCCATGTATTTGCAACATTTACAATATCAGAAGCCAAATAGTAGATTGTGATGAAGCGGATAGCACATATAGTGTAAAATTTACTTTTAAGCATCAGCTTACCTCCGATAGCTTCAGAGTCGGTGGCAATAATCACAACTATGGCATTTTCGGTTACAACCAATTGCCCATCACCATTCATAATCTCAAATTTAGCAATACATCACAGTATGAGTTTCTATTTGTTGACAAAAATGATCCTTTCTGTTTTAGTAGTTATCAATTGGACACCATAAGAGATTGCCATCATCCATGTCAAATCAGCGATGTAATGGCAGATGTTTTGGAATGTAATGCAGAAGGCAATTTTTATGTCAACCTGACTTTCAAAGAAGAAAATACAAGTGTAGCTGGATTTGAAGTCAGAGGCAATGGCAAGAGCTATGGCACCTTCCAATACGGCGAAGGTCCTTACAAAATTGGGCCATTAAAAGGCGATTGTAATACATTATACGAGCTTGTGGCTCATATGACAAAGAGCTATTGGATTGTTCTGTTTCTACACATTTAAAAGATTCATTTATTGCCAAGCCAATTGTCATCTCTCTGATATGACGATTCGAGAGTTATGCCAAGATAGCATTTTGCAAGGATTTTATCTCGATTTCAAACATTCAAATACCAGTTCTGACTTTGCAGTCTCGGTCAATAATAAGGTGGTTTTGACATTCAAATATGCAGATTTGCCAGTCTATATTGCCAATGCTGGTTTTGACCAAAGAGTTGGAATCATTGTCAAAGACTCTATCAATCATGATTGTAAATTAGTTGGTGAGTTTACATTTGCATGTCAAGTGCCAGATGCTCCATGCAAACTGTACGATATGGTCGTCGCACCTTCTGATTGTAATGATAAAGGTGAGTTTTATGCCCGTCTTAAATTTCTATCGACCAATCCAGGTGCTGGTGGATTTGTGCTCAAAGTAAATGGACAAGTATTTGACACCTTGCCTTATGGTCATGATGTGTATGAGATAGGGCCACTGAAAGGAGATTGCGCCACCATTTATAAATTTTTCATGTATGATCTTTTCCACCCAGACTGCACAGAAGAGTTTGCATTTAAAGAAAAAGTTTGTTGTGGCAGCGGAGATTGCACCATTACAGACTTAGTGGTGAAAGCTACCGATTGTAATGATAAAGGAGAATTTTATGCTAGGCTTAGTTTCAAGGCAACCAATCCGGGCTCAAATGGCTTTTATGTACAAGTCAATGGTAAAATTGTTGATACTTTGCAGTATGGGCATGATGTGTATGAAATTGGCCCACTCAAAGGTGATTGTACAACACTTTACAAGTTTTTAGTCATTGATGCTCAATACGAATGTAGAGGTGATGTAGCTTTCACAGAAAAAATATGTTGTAATGGAGAATGCAAGTTTTCAGAAGTGCAGATGAAGGTTTCTGAATGTAATGACAAAGAGGAATTTTATGCTTATCTCGCATTTAATGTTGCCAATCCGGGCAATCAAGGCTTTCTTGTCAAAGTAAATGGTGTGAACTTCGATACCCTAAAATATGGAGAATCATTATACAAAATTGGACCACTTAAAGGCGACTGTGCCACTTTGTATAAGTTTTTATTGATAGATATCCAAAAAGAATGCAGAGCAGAATATAGTTTTACTGAAAAAGTATGTTGCGACAAAGCAGATTGTATTTTGAAAGAACCAATCTTGGCATTTCTCCCTTGTGTAGATAATAAATATAATGTGCAGATCAACTTTGTACATGCTGGTACTTCTGCCAAGTTTAGACTAAAAGTAGATGGTATTTTGATCAATATCTTTGATTTTGCGAGTCTGCCTGTCACTATCACAGGTCTTAAGCCAAAACAAGCGCACGAATTAGTCATCTTTGATGCTGAGAATGAAGCTTGTCGTTTGGTAGTGGCCATACCAGCCATAGAGTGCATATCTGGCACCAATGAAGATAGTAGCTCATCAACTATTTCTATCAATGTAGCTCAAGACATTTTGACTATACAATCTGACCACACAGACAAATTGGATGATGTGATTGTATATGATATGAATGGAAGGATGATTCTATTTGCGAAGCCCAATCAAGCTAGTTTCCAAACCAATGTCGATAGATTTTGTACAGGTTTATACATTGCTAAAATTAAAGTTGGACAAGAGATTTTAACGAAGAAGTTTTTCATACCGTAAAAGGTTTATATATTTTAATTGCTGTGTTTGGAAGTCAAGTGTCTCAAATACAGCCAAATGCAAGTTATGTGTAGATTTATAGTAGTTTTAATAGCATTTGTGCTAGTGTCGTGCAAAAACCAGCATGTGGACAAAGAAAACCCATTATATAAAGAAGTAATGGTGATACATGATAAAGTAATGCCTGAAATGAGTACCATCCATCAACTCAAAAAACAGTTGAAAGCATTGGATGTACCTGCTGCCAAGAAACAGATATTGGATCAGATCAACCAATTGAATGATGCGGATGAAGCCATGATGTCTTGGATGGCAGCATTTGTTGTACCAAAAGAGCAGACCCAAATCGATGCTTATCTCAAATCTGAAAAAGGCAAAATACAAGGTGTTAGCGATCAAATGTACGCTGCAATGACCCATGCCAAACAGTTGATTGATTCATTAAGTACAACTAATCCAACCAAATGAGAGTCCTTTTACCATTATTGCTTTTGAGTGTTGCATTAATATCTTGCAAATCCAGCCAAAGCAATTTGCCATATTTAGGTCAAACCATCATTGAAAACGGGAAAGAAATCCATCATAAAGTTGGCAATTTCAGCCATTACAATCAGGACAGTGTGTTGATGACCAATAAGGACTTTGAAAACAATATTTATGTGGCAGACTTCTTTTTTACATCTTGTCCATCCATTTGCCCCAAAGTAGCCAAACAAATGCTCAGGATTTACGAAGCTGTCAAGGATGATCCAACTGTCAAATTGGTTTCTTTCACCATTGACCCAATAAGAGATACACCAGCCAAGCTCAAGTTGTATGCTGACAATTTAGGGATAGATCACACCAAGTGGTACTTCCTTACTGGAGACAAGGATGCAACTCTTGAACTTGCCAATACATTTTTTGTAGCCGCTCTCGAAGACCCTGAAGCGCCTGGAGGCTTTGACCATTCAGGCAAGATCATCTTAGTGGACAAAGATGGTCATGTCAGATCTTTTAGTGAAGGTACTGATGCAGAGACAACACCACAACTGATCGAAGACATCAAGGCATTGTCAGCAAGTTATAAATCTAGTGCTAAATGAAATGGCATAATTTATTGATTATTTCCTTAACATTCTTGATAGCTTGCAATGACTCTCCATATATGCAAGGCAAGAGATTATACACAGCACAATGCAGCAATTGCCACATGGAAGATGGATCAGGATTGGTGGGCTTGATTCCGCCATTGAGTTCTTCTAAATATTTGGGTGAATTTTCTATGGCTTGTATTCTCAAGCAAGGCATCAGAGATACTATACGAAAAGATTCGGCATATTTAGCTAAAGAAATGCCCTCTTTCAAGCATTTGAGTGCAACGGAAGTGACCAATATTGTCAATTATGTCAATCATCAATGGCACCAACCATTTAAAGAGATGTCTATTTTAGATGCAGAAAAAGTGCTGGCTAACTGTAAACAATAAATGATGAAGTTAACTTTTGGTTTTTCTCCTTGTCCCAATGATACTTTCATGTTTGATGCCATAGTTCATCAAAAGATCGATTTGATGGGATTGAAATTTGAAGTCATCATGGACGATGTAGAGCATCTCAACAAATTGGCCATCAATCACCAAACTGACATCACCAAACTGAGCTTTAATGCCTTCACAAAAGTATATGAACGATACCAAATGTTGACCAGTGGCAGCGCTTTGGGCAATAACTGTGGGCCATTATTGATCGCTAAAAAAGACTACACCTTAGATCAGGCAGCAGATTTGAGTATTGCTGTACCGGGTTATAATACTACTGCTTTCTTATTGTTGAAATATGCCTTACCAAAAGCTGACTATTTCAAAGAGTATGTTTTTTCGGATATTGAAAAGGCTGTTTTGAATGGAGAAGTAGATGCAGGTCTTATCATCCATGAAAACAGGTTTACTTATCAGCAAAAAGGCTTGCACAAAGTGATAGATTTGGGCGAGTATTGGGAGCAACAGACCAACAGTCCTATCCCATTGGGTGGCATTGCCATCAAAAAGTCTATTCCTAATGACATCAAGCAAAAAGTAAATCAAATCCTGTACAATAGTGTCAAATATGCTTTTGATCACCCAGAAGATACCATGCCTTTTGTGTCGCAACATGCGCAAGAGTTGGAACCATCTGTCATGAAAGCCCACATTGATCTATATGTCAATCAATATTCGCAAGATCTTGGATTGATAGGCAAACAAGCTATTTTTAGGCTTTTCAATGTTGTCAATCCAGAACTAACAGATGAGCAATTGGATGCATTGTTTATAGGATAAAACCAAGTCATATAAAACTTTAGGTAAATTCATTTTAGTAACTGCTTTCCCTTCACCAATCATCCACCTGCTTTTGTGTTATCGGTGGTTAAGTTGGTACAACTATAATTCTATCAGGAAAAAATATTCAAAGCAGACCAAGCATTAACCAATTTTTAAATCAATAACCTCGAAAACTACCTCTGGTTTTTGATGGAATAAATATTTGACCAAAATGTGGCGCTTATTAATTATTTTATCTACTCAAATAAGATGAATAAATTTTATAAAATCGGGTAAAACATATAAAGCTGTTTGAGCCAAAAGTTTGTTTAGGTCATAATTCGCCAGAGACTACGGCAATTTACACACCTATCACTGACAAAATGAAAAAAGATGTAAAATCCCCCTTAGATAATTTGGATATATGAATGGGTATATTTACATTTGTGTATCAAACAATTATGGTAACAAGAAGCACGTTTTTATATCCGAGATTGGCGCAAGATTGCGGCAATCTATTTGTTGTGCAAAATGTAGTTTAAAACTTAAAAAATCAAATGAATAAAGAAAAATTTGTCCAAGGCACACTGTTTGAAGAAGACTATCTAATCAGAACATTAGGTAGTTTGTCTACATCACCTGAAATAGCATTAACTGAGTTAGTAGCAAATGCATGGGATGCTGGTGCAACTATCGTAGATATATTTATTCCAGATGATTTAGGGCAAAACTTAATAATTCAAGATAATGGAACAGGTCTAACAAAAGACGAATTTTATACAAGATGGATGAAACTTGGATATAATAGAATAAAACATCAAGGTAAGAAAGTAGAATTTCCAAAAGGAGTTGAATTACAAAGACAGGCTTATGGTAGAAATGGAATAGGGAGACATGGAATGCTCTGTTTTAATAATGAATACCAAGTAATCACTAATAAGGATGGAAAAGAATCCGATTTTATCATAAGTACTAATAGTGAAAAAGAGCCATTTTTAATAAAATCTGAGAAGTTTAGTAAATCAAAATTAACAGGAACCAAATTAATAGTAGAAGTACAAAAAAATCTTCCTAAGGCAAGTAATATACTGGAAGTAATATCCGCTCGGTTCTTGCATGACCCAAAATTTGTGATATCAATTAACAAACAAACCATTCAACTAGAAGAACATAAAGGGCTGGTTTTTAAGGAAGAAATTACTTTAAATAATATAAAACTGAAAGTACTTTTAATAGATTCTAAAAAAAGCAGAAAGTCTACTATTTATCAGGGAATTGCCTTTTGGCAAGCAGGCAGATTAGTAGGTGTGCCTTCTTGGATTATTGGAAAAAATATGGTTCTTGATGGTAGAACAAATTATGCGAAACGATATTCGGTTGTAGTACAAACCAATGATCTGGAAGAATATATAAAAGAAGATTGGACTGGCTTTAAAAATCATACAAAACTTGAAGAAATTTTTGAAAAAGTAGATGAAATAGTTCAAAAAATGTTTTCAAGTATTGCACAAGAAAATATAGAAGAAACAACAAAACAAATTAAGGAAGAGTTTAACAGTGAATATAGTTCCCTTACTCCTCTGGGCAAGTATGAAGTTAATGAAGTAATTGAAAGTCTCACAATTAATAATCCAACTGCAAGACAGGATTCAATTAGTTTGGCAGTGAAAACCGTTATAAATTTGGAAAAATCTAGGAGTGGAGTTGAATTATTACATAAGCTTTCAATATTAAATGATGATGATTTAGATGGTCTAAATAAATTATTAGAAAAATGGACAGTGAAAGATGCTTTAACTGTACTTGATGAAATTGATAATCGTATTTCCGTAATCGAAGCCATAAGAAAATTGGGGAAAGACAAAAATGTGGACGAACTTCATGTTTTACATCCACTGATAGCTAGTGCTAGATGGATTTTTGGTCCAGAATTTGACTCGCCAGAATACTCATCAAACAATCAATTACACACAA